>JBNKOL010000112.1:0-20639 GCA_050294655.1 Sedimenticolaceae bacterium | reverse complement strand
TTGCGGAGCGCCCACTAAGTTGAAGCGTGGTTTGCGTGGCATGATTCACCTCCTTGTGAACGGCATGCATTGATTGAATGTGTTTAATGATGGTGGTTGAGGACTATATTAGGAAGAATTGTTCTCTGACCCCGTTTTCTCTACTCTGACCCCGTTTTCTCTCATTTCCTTCTCTGGATAAGTTGTCAACGACCCATTTTGCTATTTATTTCCTTAACGATTTCTCTATAGGAATCCGATACAGAGATCTTTGTGAAACGTTTCATTTCAGCAAATGCTTCATCTATCTTGTTTTGATCCCATAAGCAATGAAATAAGCCTAAAGAAATATTTTCTGACTCTGGCGCTAATCTTACTGCATGTCTAAACTCTGTTTCTGCCAATTCTAACTTTCCTAATTCCCATAATGCATTTGCTAATACTGACCGAAACACTGGTGAACTTTTATTACCCTCAACAAGTTCATTCATCACGGCTACCACGCCATTGAGGTCGCCTAATTTAGACAACCTTTTAGCTTCATCAAATTTTTCTTTCTCTAATTCAGAGTATTTAACCATAATAATGACATTATTCTTACGTGAGTTATCAGTATTAAAATAGATTAACTACGCTTCAGTTGAAGCTAAAAGTCATCAAGATTATCAAGATCTATATTGTGAGGTTTTAAAGAATTGTTCGCCCTTTGCTTAGATTTTTCGATGCTATCTATGATTTGACCACTCCTCCCTCTTCTAACATTTCTTTGTGCTTTTTCAATTTCTTCTAATTGACCTAACGCATCATCACCAGACGTAAATCGATCGCCTTTCTGACGAGCATTATCATCTGAATCTTTTTCATCTTCCAATCCATTTGTTGTATCAGAACCCTGATCATCTGTTATTGGAGATTTGTCAGGGCTTTCTTGGCTTTCATTATAGGCATTAACAATTAGTTCACCAGTGCCGTAAAGTAGAATGCCTACAGCAATCACATCTCCTGGCCCTGGCGCAGGACTATCTGTTTGTGATGAGATACCTGCGGTAACGAGTCTTTTTGTAAATATCTCGAGAGCTTCCTTGCCATCAGGATCAATGTATCGATACGGATTATTATTCGCATAAATGTACCGATTAAATGCCATTGGTTTCTGTGCATCTACCCCAACCGGATCCACCCCCATAAACCGCCCACTCTCCGGATCATACCACCGAGCCCCAAAATAACTCAGCCCAATCTCCTCCTCATGCGGCTTGCCGGTGAACCACTCTTCGTTAGTACCTTCGTCCTGCTTCAGCAGGCGGGCGCCGTAGGGGCGGTACTCCTCGCTCCAGAGCACCTCGCCTTTTCCGTTGGTGGCGGCCACCGGAGAACCGAGTGCGTCGTTGTGGTAATAGGTGACGACCGAGGAGGCGAAGACCACCCCCTCTGGCGGGACATAGGGAGGAGCCACGTCAACTACACTGCCGGCTGAGTCACCTACGCACTTATCGCTGTTGTACGGGAAATGGACTCTTCCCCCACCGCCGCTACCCGATGTGTCGCTGTAGCTAAAGCGAACAGGCTGGGGGTCGCTGATATAGTCACAGGTGACCTGTTCGGAAGGATTGTAGTCGAAATCGATACTGCCACCGCTAACAGCCTGGGTAGAGGATATTAGGGTTAAAACCAGTGCCAGCAAGGATAGAAAAGACTTATTCATGTGTATATTCCTGATAGCCATTGCTTCACTTCCCTTGATTACCAACCGAACAGTTCCTTCAGATAGTTCCAAAGGTCTCTCAATGCCTGAACTAAGGACTCCCAGGTGCTGGGTTCGGCTATCGTCACCGTCTGTGTGGCGGTGGCAGTATTGCCATTCGCGTCGGTGGCCGTCCAGGTTACAACTGTCTCTCCGGGGACAAATTCCGCAGGCGCATCATTTTCGATAAGAACCGGCGTGAATATGTCATCTGCCGTAGCCATGCCTATATCCACGACAGTGGGTATGAGGGCTTCGACGGTCACATCGCCGGGCGGCGAGATGGTCGGTGGCGTAGTGTCGACAACCACGACCTGCTGGGTTGCCGTCCCCGTGTTCCCCGCCGCATCCGTCGCGCTCCATATCACGCTGGTCGTGCCGAGGGCGAAAGGCCCGCTTGTGTCGGGTGTTGGTGTCAGCGCACCATCCACGTCATCAACGGCTGTCGCCAGGCCGAGCGATACAGGGGTCAGCGTGGCTGTGGCCTCTGTCGAGATGGAGGGCGGGGCCGTCACCACCGGTGGTGAGGTATCCGCTGCCGCAACAACGACCGTCTGTTGTGCAGTTGCCACGTTTCCATTCGGGTCTGTAGCGGTCCAGTTGACCGTTGTCGTGCCGACAGGAAAGAGCGCCGGGGCATCATTGGTGACCACTACCGGCTCGAAGATGTCGCTGGCAGTCGCAGATCCCAGGGTGACGGCGATTGGCTCGTTGCTGGAGACACTGATGTCGGCAGGAGCGGTTAGCGTGGGTGCCGTGGTGTCCTGGACGGTCACAGTCTGCTGAGCCGTACCGGTATTGCCCGCCGCATCAGTGGCGCTCCAGGTAATGGTATGGGCGCCCAGGGCATAGGGGCCTGTTGGATCGGCCAATGGTGTCAATGCCCCATCCACATCATCAATCGCAGATGCCGTGCCTAGATCGACGGGGGTGAGGATGTCTGTAGCTTCCACCGTCAGGTCAGCGGCAGGTGTGATGGTTGGCGGCGTTGTATCTCCTCCAGTTGAATCCGCCTTGACGGTCACATTCTTATAGCCATAGACAACTCTGCCCGCAGCGTCTTTGATACGTACCTTGAAGGTGAGAACCGTGTCGGTTTCGACTTCCGGCGCTACGAATGTCGCCATCCATCGAATGGAGTCAGATCTCGGGTCTGGCTCCTGCGGGACCAGATCCACATAGGGAAGATTTGCCTGGATCCAGTTAACCGCAGTGATGACGCCATTGGGATCCTGCGTGGCTGATGCATCAAGCGTTACCGTGGCCCCTTTGTTGACAGTGATATCCCCCCCAACAACAGGGACGATGTTTGAAGTATCAGGGAACACCGTAACGGCAACGGCTTCCGAGTCGGATAGACCATTGCTGTTTGTGACCGTCAATTCAAACCAGATTACCTCTTTGTCTGTCACCGTTGGGGCTTGAAACGAGGGAGTAATCGCTGTGGCGTCCGATAGAGCGACTGAAGCGCCGTGTAGCTGTCTCCAGGAATAAGAGGTGATTAAACCCGAGTTTGCAATGGATTTGCTTGCATCCAGTACTACAGTGGTTGAACCATATGTTTCCAGATTTTTTCCCGCGTTTGCGGTTGGCGATCCTGGCAATCTGACATATTCACTGACTGCAGGATCACTTGTCCAGGTATCAACCCGCTCCATGAAAAATGCAAGCATGTTCCCCTGATCATCGCCATATGCGACAGTCGGCGGCATGGTTCCGTCGGTCGTGCCGTACCAGGGGTAGATGTCCTTGGGATATCTTATGCCCTCTTCGTATTTTAGTTCGTAATCGAATACGGCCCTGTAAGGATCCGCATTCTCGTAGGGATCCTGATCGGGTGTCGTTGGCTTGAGAATCAGACCCGTGGCAGTTGCTATAAGGTGCACATCTCCCAAGCTGTCCGTAGTTAATCCGATATTCGGCAGGAATGAGTGACAGAACTCATCTCCAGGCAGGATAGCGAAAACCCGCTGTTCTTCGCTCCATCCGGTCGCGGGTAGGTATTGTCTGTAATAGATTCTATTGGCGATTTCCGGATGTAAACTACACTCCAAGAGCTCGTCAACCCCGTCGCCTGGAAATTGAACAGATGCGCTACTTGTTATGGAAGGCATCCATGCAACCGTTATTCGGCCTATATCGTCAATAACAGTTGAGATTGGTCCTGTATGTGTGCTTATCTGCTCCTCGACTGTTTCAGAAGGTAAGGGGCCATCTCTCCAAAGAAGGAGTCTATACTCATATCCGGAATCATTGAAAAAGAACTTGGCATAGGCAACAGCAACATTTCCATGGTTATTTATGGCAGCCTGACCTTGGCCAATCTCTGCATTGTCGGATATTTTGATAACATCGCTCCACACGCCCGATGATGATCTTTTCATCATATTCAGGGCTGCGATGCCTCTTCTGTCTTCCGTTCGCGTGGAAAAGAAGAGTGCCATATGACCATTTTGTGAAGCAGTGAAATCACTTATGTGTATGACTTGATTATCCAGCTGTTTGACTAATGTTGCTTGCGTCCATTTTTCCGCAGGTGTGAAATCTATACTGTAAAAACTGGTTGTCGCAGAGGTTAGGGTGTTAAGAGTTACTGCCACAAGAATGGTTGCATTACCTTCGCCGTGGTGCTTCACGAAAAAAGGTGTGCTGATATTGGCTTCTCCATCAGCCAGGGTCCATGAGTATTGTTCGCCCCAGCCAGCTATTCTGTCGTAGTGTCTGGCGGTTAGCGTCCCACCCCTGTACCAGATAGCGATGGCCGAGCCATCCTTGCCCAGGGAAATATCCGGATAGCCTCCTTGTACAATTCCACTGTCAGCTTCGAGGATGGTCGTTTTTCCCCAGCCTTGCAGTTGGCTATAGGATTCCACTCGTATGAGTTGTTGGTCGACGAATCCTTCTCTTATTGAGCCGTAATCCTGCCAAATTACCTTGAACTCATTGTTACTGTAACCACTGGTGTTCACCTGATAGGGAGAACTGAGGGTGTTTGGCGTAGTCCAGCCGTTGATACCGGGCACTACGCTAACCTCGGCTGAGGTTTCCTCGCAGCAGTTATTACGTGCGACAACGATGTAATAGTATTTTGTTCCGTTGCTTAATCCCGTGTGATGATACGGGGATGTCGCATTCTCTATTTTAATTCCGGTCGTTGTATCCACTCCTGGGGTTTGCGACCAGTAGAGATCGTAAGATTTGGCATAAGCACCGGGTGTCCAAGTGATGTCGGCACTGCTATTGCCGGGTATGGCAGAGACTTTAAGTGACGCTTCTGGTGCTGTTTGTGTGGTGGGGTCAGTGCGTAACTCAAATTCTTCGAGAGCGGTCAGGCCGTCGCCATCTGTATCGCTATCAGCCGATACCACATCGATTGCTCCGTAGTGGCTGATCTCCCAGGAATCGGACAATGCATCACCATCCGCATCTATCATTTTCACATGCACGCGCACGGTATCTGTTACATGCATGTCATATGTGTAGTTATTAACTATCAGGCTAAACTCTATGGTGTAGTCGGCATAACCAGAAGGGGCGGTAAATGTAGTGACTTGCTCATTGTGGCTTGACAGGGCTACAGGTGGTCCTGCGAACTCCCTCCAGCGATAGTCTTCGATTGGCAAGCCGTTCGAAAATCTCGCTCCCGCATTGAGGGTCACTGATTCGCCCTCATTTACCGTGATATCCGGGACAGCCACAGTTCCAGTTTTCTCGATAATTTCAGCACTCGCGACTTTTTCATTACCCAGATAAAAATACTCCTCTGAGTCGGTAATATCGCCGCGGTATGCTCCTAGCAATTGTCCGGACGCGGCATAGACAAAATGTGTCTTCTTTCCTTCCTTGTTTCGAACGACGCGCATGTTATTGCCGTCATACTCGAACAGGAATGAAGAGCCTCCGGATTTTGAGTTGGCTATTGTCAGATTCTGAGCATCGTCATAGTAGAAAATGTGAGTGGCATTCTCTGTCACATTGCCATAATCGTCATAGGCATAAGAGATGCTCCCGTTCGGATCTGTAATTGACGAGAGCTTGTTGTCCGAATATACGAATGTTTTGTCATTTGATCCGTCATTGATGGTTTTGATGTCGCCTGTCTCGGTATATGCATAGTCTTCAATGCCCCAGTTTCCCGTCACGTAGTCCAAGCGGTTCAAGCCGTCATAGGCCATGTCTCTTGTGTAAGCAGAGTTCAGATTGTTCGTGATGTAATCGACATTGCCTGAATAGTCGTAGGCATAAAACAGGTCAATCGGGTTCTCAAGCCCGATGGAACTGATGGTTTCAATCCATCTCCTGCTGTTCAAAGTAAGCGTCGTGTCCTGCTCATTGTTGTAGTTGATGATATGAGGCTGACCGGATGGGTGATATGTAACTTTGTTGACAAAGGGCTCGAGTTTTGTGGGTCGTCCGAGCGCATCCGGTTCATAGACGGCAACGCGGCCAGTAGGATAGGTCATCGCCCCCAGATTGTCGTGATGATCATAGTCATATTTAACTGTGTAAGCATTGCTCTCTATGACAATATCTTCCCTGGTCAGATTGTCGTTCTCGTCATAGGTCAATACTCTTCTACTGGTTGAATTAATGACCTCTTTGAGATTGCTGTTTTTATCATAGATATAGTCGACATCGGGCGTAGGATCAGGATAGTCGATATAATCGAGACGATCCTGGTCGTCATAGACAAAGACAGTGGTAGGCCCTGAACTGCCTACCTTCTTTGAGGTCATATTCCCCACTTCGTCTCTGCCATAGAAAGTAGTGCCTGTTTCCGGATTATCTTCTTCTTTGACGAACAACTTGCTATTGAGTCTGTAGCTTCTCCGGCTGCCAACACCCGCAGAATTGCCCTGCCATATGGCTTCCGCCAGGCCCATCCTGTTGCGTGTAATGACAGTAATTACATCCTCGGGGGATTCAATTCTCACCAAAGTTTTACTATCGGGATCGCCATACGATCTGTATTGCTTGACTGTGACATTTTCCAGTTCGTCAGTGATCTGCACTCTATTTGAACTGAGATATTCAAACTTAACATTCGAACCATCCGTATGGGTCTCCTGCTTTAATCTATCGAGTGCATCATATTGGTATGATGTGCCCTCGGTAGTCGAATTTGGGTAGGACTCGAAAATAGTCCTTCCCAGAGCGTCGTACCTCTTCGTTACGGTGATCGAGGTGCCGATCAAGATATCTGAATTGTCGGTGGATTTCTCTCGACCGAACCCGTCGAGAATCACATATTGCTTGAAGTTTCCGCGTGACAGGGTCTTTGTGTTTTCCGTACGTGTGACTACGACGTCACCATTGATTGGGTAATCGATAGCACTCAGCCTGTTTAGGTCATCGTAGCCGTATCCAGTAGGTATGCTTCTGCCGTTGGTAACGGCGCCGACGGTACCTGTATCATTAACTGTTCTGAGTATGGTGATGCCTTCCGGCTGCTCTTCCTTTCTGGAAATTCCCCTGTAGTAGTCTTTATAGGTAGTAGTCTTTTTTCTGGCGTTAGTCTTTGTTTCCAGGTTTCCATTTCCGTAGTATGTATAATCAGTGACTACGCCGTTGTTGTTTTCCGTTATTAGATTGCCCTTGCTGTCAAACGTCCTGTCTATGGTTGCGTCCACCAAAGCGCCATCGACCTCCGCCGCATCGTAGATGGTCTCGTCTTCTGCTTGATTAACTATCCAATTCGCACTATTCCGATAGAAGGTATAACGCGTTGTTTTAGTATCATTTCCACTCTCTACGACCTGTCGAGCATTGCCATAATCGTCAAAATCTGAATATTGTGTCTCGTATATTGATCCGTCGCGCGTAATTTCCTTCTTTGTCAGAATAGGCTGTCTAATGTCCGGATCTACCAGTGACCTTGGGCCGGAAAAGTTTTCTTGTGAGACTATCTGATAGTCCCACGTGTAGGTCTCAGTTTGAGTGGCACTTGACTCTGTACATGAAACGCCGGTCTTGCATGTGATTTTCTTTTTAAGCAGGCCAATCTTCCAGGCTTCATTCAGCCCTGCGCTTTGTAGTCCGTAGTGTTGAAACACCTGGACACTCCCGGGCATGGTTACAACGGTTTTGTCCAGCTCATCCGGCAGATAACTTTCATATCCCGGCGTATAATTATATGTCCATTCCCCGACTTCCGCGCCATTGTAAGTCGTCTTGGTCTTTATGCCATTCGTTACCTTTCCATCATTCTGTAGATACAGGTTTCTGTCATAGGTGTACCTGATTTCTCCTCCGTATGGATACTTAACGCTCTTTACTGAGTATTTCCCAGGAATATCCGCGAGCGGATCCGCATCATTGATGTGATAACTATACTCCCATGCGCCAGTGCCAGTTCCTGGCAGGTCTACTTTGGTTAGCCGATAAAGAAGCCTGTTTTCTACTTGTTTATAGTCATACTGCGTCGTACGTCCATTGGCGGAAATAGACTTCAATCGCATGGTGTCATATGGCGCCGACACGGAATCATAGTAGTCAAAGTTTATCTGTCTGCCATCAGAAGCAGATATTGTTTTAACAAACGGCTTTATGTTGTATGCAGAATAAAGATCACCATCTCCATAGTATTCAAAAGTAACGCTGTTCCCGTTTGTGTCCGTTATTTTCCTGACTGCAACTATGTTTTGGCTAAGTGAAGTTATCGACTTGGATAACTCATATATCAGCCCATTCGGTGAATATACTTCCCATTGAGTGCCTGTCGCAGTGTCTGTGCAATATGCGATCCAACGATTTTTACTGATATAGTGTGGAGTTCGCCCCCCGAAAACAGCACTGCCCTGACTGGGCGCGGCAAAGACCTCCATGCTTCCATCGGCGAGCTTCATCACAGGATTGTCATCCGTGTTCATTGTGTAATTCGCGCATCCAGCAGGTTCTTTCGGCTTGATCATCAAGCCGAAAGATATATCCCACCCCATACCGATAATGCTCATCTCTGGAACTGTAGGTAAAACCTCGTCAAGACTCGTGTATGAACGTTGAACTTTAATGTCGAATCCACCATCGCCTGGCAGGTAGAGATCGGCGTAATGCAGCTGCAGCTTACCTGTAAACGGATCGATGTGTTCAGCGAAGTCCTGATTGATATAGGAACGGTACGGGTTGATTCCAGGTTCTGAATAGTAGTCGGGTATCTCAGCGGCGTGGCAGATGGTTGTATATACGATCGATAGCACTGTGGCTACGAACAGCGATACAGTCGATCTAATCCCATTCCGTCTCTGTACTGTCTTCATACTGGGTTCCATTTCAGATTGTTTCAACATCGTCACACCCATTCCTGGCGAATTTTCATAAGGGATAAATGGACACTGCCTCTATTGAAAAAATAGAGGGTATAAAAGAAAATTTTGAAGTATTGTCAAAGGGATGACATGCAGGCTTGAAGTTATCTGCAAGATGGAAAACGGATGTTAAAGAAGCTGGCGGGCAAACACTCCTTGTTAAACTTTCCATTATTCTATCGGCCTTCCTATAGCGCTTCTAATTCGGAGCGACATCACTTCATCAGCTGAGAATATGCCGCTGTGTCCTTAAGATCCCCTTTGCTAACCGGAGACCAGTAGCCCGGATTTATACCCTATGGTGCTTACCGATTCAACAGCTTGAGTTCGCTTAATCTACTTTAGTTGATCCACCTTAGAATTGATTAATTCTTTAAAGTCGATCTGCTGTATCTGAACATCAACCATATCATCAATGTCTGGCGCCCGTTAACGATCTGGACAAAGTCGTGCGGGATCTGATGGCACTGCTGCAGCGATGGACCCGTCAGAGCGCCGATGATTCTCTATGTGTGTTGTCATGCTTGAAGCGGACAGCAGTGCCACCTCTCCGGGAAGCGTTCACTCAAACTGAGTCCTGGCAAGAATCGCAGCCGTCAGCAACAGCAGCGTCACGATCCAGACAAGAATATAGATGGTCATCGCCCGTTTCGCCTTGGTCTTCTCTGACCAGGTGCGCGGTTGGATCCCTTTGACCAGAAATACGACCTTGGCAGCCAGATTGACGCAGACGATGTTGGCGGCCAGTAACAGGCACGCGCCGATGGCGTAGTCGATCTGGCCGTGCCCCAGGGTTAGGCCGACGGTGGCGGCGGGCGGCAGCAGCGCGACCGCGACCATGACGCCGACCAGAACGCTCGGCAATCCGGTGGTGAGCGAGAGTGCGGCGGCGGCGCCCGAGGCCAGCGCAAGCGCCAGGGAGTCGATCCCCACATCGGTACGGGCAAGCAGTTCGGCGGTATCGCCAAAGGGCCACAACAACCCGATCAGCAGGGAGAGGGAGATGGCAATGGCGAGTCCCGCGAGCAGTGATTTCAGCGACTTCTTCATCAGATGCACATCGCCCAGGGCGGTGCCGAGGCCGAAGGCCAGGTTGGGGCCCAGCAGGGGAGCGATCACCATGGCGCCGATGACCACGGCAACATTGTCCTCAACCAGGCCGATCGCCGCCACCACGGTCGAGAGCATGACCAGCACCACGAAATTGATGTCGAGCCGGGCATTCTTGTCCACCGAAGCGTACATCGCCTCGCGGGTGGTGCTGGCCTTGTCCTCCTCCTTCTCCGCTTCGCTCTTGCCGCTGGGTAGTGTGGCGTCGACCGGAAAGACGATGATGCGTGCAGAGGGTTGTGCGCCGAGCACGTTCTGCAGCGCGTCGAGCACCGCCTGAACCTTTTCATCGGCCACCAGCATGCGCATGGCGAGACGGCCATCCTCGCCTTCGCGTCCGAGGCGGAAATCACGCGCCTTGTACTTCTCCGAGATGATCGAGACGGTATCGACGCTGCCGCGTTGGGCGATGACCTCAATCAGTTTCATGGATTCATCGCCCGCCTCAGCCCACGGAGCCCTGCCACAGCCGTATGCCGAGGATGAAGAAGGCGATGGCCAGCGCTCCACAGGCCAGGGTGAGAAACAGATTGGACCAGCTTCGGGCCTGACCCTGCAGCGCTCTGCCCGCGAGGAAACTGCCGGCGGCGGTGACCAGGAAGCCGAACTCGCTGATGAAGAGCATGGTCAACAGGGGCAGGCTTCGCTCCTCTGCTTCGCCGAGAACGCCCGTTTGAATCAAAACCATCGCCAGTAACAGTCCGATACCGGCGGCAAGCCAGGGAAAAGAAAACTTCATGCCGAGGATCCGTTGTTGTTGCCAGAGCAAAGGATACCCGATATCCGATCCCTGTTGGCATCCGCATGGGTTTAGATGAATCGACGCTGGACGGATCTGCAGACCGGACAGCGGCCAAAATGACGCTGTGACTCCCCTCGATGATCGAGGTGATCTCGGGTTGACCGGTTCCATAAAGTCCTTTCAGCAGGAACCGGAAGAGCCACAGCATAGCGGAGAGCAGCGTGCCGGCGATCAGATCGCGGAAAAAACGATCTGACCGCAGCGGGACCTGGAATGCGAAGCCGATGGCGATGGTGATGCCGTCAAAGACCAGGGCACGATTGAGCGCCTCCCCCCGAGCTTCCACCTGTTTCAGTAGGGTGCGCCTTGGTGAGGAGATCAGACCGGCAAACAGCGGATTAGAGAAAACAGGCCCTGGTTTATGTCATGAGTCGGCTAGCCGTTGATGTAGCTGACCAGCTGCTCGATCACGAACTGCTGGTTTTCGATAATCGCTTTTACCAGGTCGCCGATGGAGATGATGCCGATCAGTTCGTCGTCCTGCATGACCGGCAGATGACGGACCCGCTTTTCGGTCATGATGGCCATACACTCCTCGACACTCTGATCCGGATGTGCGACCACAACGTGGGAAGACATCACCTCGGCGACCTTTGTCTGTTTGGAGGTTCTGCCTTTGAGGATGATATTGCGGGCGTAATCCCGTTCCGAGAAGAGGCCGACCGGTTGGTTGTCCTGTATCACCACGAGTGCGCCTATGCCCTTGTCGGCCATGATCCTCAAGGCCTCGAAGACCGTTGCATCCGCAGCCACAGTTTCGACTTGAGAGCCTTTGGTCTGCAGTAACTGGTTGATCGTTTGCACGCTTTCTCCTCCTTATCGATTCTGATTTTTTCTTAACTATAGATCATTTGGCGTTCGGATCGGGGCTGAGGGAGGGAAGCGTCATCCATACAGGTTGACGGGATTTGGCATGGCGGGGCCGGGCCCGCCCTCACATTTCGCTGGGCCGCTCGGCTGGAGGGTTGCCCCACGACATTCGCCGCAGTCATGATATTTCCCGCTGAAACAGGGTAGAATCGCGCCCATGAACTACAAAACCATCGAAGACTTCATCGGCAACACACCCCTGGTCAGGCTGCAGCGCCTCCCGGGCGAGACCAGCAACACCGTTCTGGTCAAGCTGGAGGGCAACAACCCGGCCGGTTCGGTCAAGGATCGCCCGGCACTCAGCATGATCCGCCATGCCGAAGACCGGGGCACCATCAAGCCCGGCGACACGCTGATCGAGGCCACCAGCGGCAATACCGGTATTGCGCTGGCGATGGCGGCCGCCATCAAGGGCTACCGCATGATCCTGGTGATGCCGGAACACATGAGCCTGGAACGGCGGGCGGTGATGAAGGCTTATGGCGCCGAACTGGTGCTGACCCCCAAGGCGGGCAGCATGGAGGCGGCCATCGACAAGGCGCGCGAACTGGAGGCCGCCGGCAAGGGCGTGATCCTGGATCAGTTCTCCAACCAGGACAATCCACAGGCCCATATCGAAGGCACCGGTCCCGAGATCTGGCGCGATACCCAGGGCGAGATCACCCATTTCGTCAGCGCCATGGGCACCACCGGCACCATCATGGGTACCTCCACCTATCTCAAGTCGCAGAATCCGGCCGTCGAGATCGTCGGTGTGCAACCGATGGAAGGCGCCAGCATTCCCGGTATCCGGCGCTGGCCCAAGGAGTATCTGCCGAAGATCTACGACGCCTCCCGGGTCGATCGCATCATCGACGTCTCCCAGGAGGAGGCGGAGGAGACCACCCGCCAGCTGGCCGCCCGCGAAGGCATCTTCGCCGGTATCTCGTCCGGCGGTGCGGTAGCGGCGGCGCTGACGCTCTCGCAGCAGGTGGAGAACGCCGTGATCGTGGCGATCATCTGCGACCGGGGAGACCGCTACCTCTCCACCGACGTCTTTCCCGCCGATTGAGCATGGTACGACGGCGGAGAAGAAACCGGCTGCCGAGCGAGCCGGTGGAGGCGACGATCGAGTCCCTGACCCACGACGGCAAGGGGGTGGCTCACCTGGGCGGCAAGGCCACCTTCATCCACGGTTCCCTGCCGGGGGAGCGGGTCCGTTTCCTCTATACCGGACGCTGGCGCAAATATGACGAGGGCCGGGTGGTCGAGGTCCTGGACTCCTCGCCGGAGCGGGTGGAGCCGCGTTGCGGGCAGTTCGGCATCTGTGGCGGCTGTTCCCTCCAGCATCAGGCGCATGCGGCACAGATCCAGGCCAAGCAGCAGGCCCTGCTGGATGCGCTGAAACACATCGGCAAGGTCATGCCCGACGAGGTATTGCCTCCCCTGGTCGGAGCCTCGGACTGGGGTTATCGCCGCAAGGCGCGGCTGGGCGTTCGCTATGTGCCGAAAAAGGGCGGGGCGCTGGTCGGCTTTCGCGAGCGCGGTTCTTCGCGGGTCGCCGATATCGAGGTGTGTCATGTGCTGCATCCCCGGGTCGGCGAACTGCTGCCGCAGCTGCGCGCCTTGATCGATGGCCTATCGATGCCGAGTCAGGTGCCGCAGATCGAGATGGCCATGGGCGATGAGACCTGTGTGCTGATTTTTCGTCTGTTGGAACCTCCCAGTGCGGACGATCTCTCTCTGCTCGGCGAATTCGGGTCCAGCCACGGGATTTCCATCTACCTGCAGGAGGGCGGGCCGGAGACGGTGCGGCCGCTGGACGGGGTCGGCGTCGAACTGACCTACGATCTGCCAGAGTTCGATCTCAGGCTCCATTTCCTGCCCAGCGACTTCACTCAGGTCAACAGCGACATCAACCGCCAGATGATCCACCGGGCGGTGGAGATGCTGGAGCTGCAGCCGCAGGACCGGGTGCTGGATCTGTTCTGCGGTCTTGGCAATTTCACCCTGCCGCTGGCCCGCCGGGCCGGCAGCGTGACCGGGGTGGAGGGGGAGGCGGGCCTGGTCGCCCGCGCGCGGGAAAATGCCGAACGCAACGGCATCGCCAATACCACCTTCTATACCGCCAATCTCTACGACACCCTGGAACAGGAGCCCTGGCTGACGCAGGACTTCGACAAGGTGCTGCTCGATCCGCCCCGCAGCGGCGCCCAGGAGGTGCTGGGACGCCTGCCGGCGTTGGGGGCCGAGCGTATCGTCTACGTCTCCTGCTATCCGGGTACCCTGGCGCGGGATGCGGGCATTCTTGTGCATCAACACGGCTATCGTCTGCGCAGCGCCGGCGTCATGGACATGTTTCCGCATACCGCTCATGTGGAATCCATCGCACTCTTCGAGAAGGTCTGACCATGGGGTTGGAGATCGAACGCAAATTTCTGGTCGTGAATGACGGCTGGCGCTCCAGCGTGGAGTCCGAAGCGGTGTTGAAGCAGGGCTATCTGACGGCGCAGAAGGATCTCGCCATCCGGGTGCGCATCGATGGCGATCAGTCGCAACTCAACATCAAGGGCGGCACTGCCGGGATCAAGCGTAGCGAATACGAATACGCAATCCCGAGACAGGACGCGGAGGAGATTCTCGCCCATCTGGTCAGCGGCAGCCTGATCGACAAAACCCGTTACAGGGTGCGCTGTGGCGATCACCTGTGGGACCTGGACGTCTTCCATGGCGAGAACGAGGGTCTGGTGATGGCGGAGATCGAACTGGAACGGGAAGACGAGCCTTTCGAGATGCCCGATTGGGCGGGGGATGAGGTCTCCGACGACCCCCGCTATTTCAATGCCAACCTGATCACGCACCCCTATCGCGACTGGTAGTCCGCCAATGCGCGTCGGCTGTACCGTTCTGATGCTGTTGACACTGCTGACGACCGCCGCCTGTTCGCAGCCTGAGTCGGACGTCATTCGCATGGGGCTGGCCACCGCGCCCCTCAATCTCGATCCCCGCTATGCCACCGACGCCACTTCGGAGCGGGTCAATCGTCTGCTCTACCAGCGTCTGGTGGAATTCGACGCCCAGGGACGGCCTATACCGGGTGTGGCCGAGTGGCGGCAGTTGTCACCCCGACACTATCGATTCAGTCTGACCGCCGCCGCGGGTGAGTTCGTGACGGGGGATCGTCTGACGGTCGAGGATGTGATCGCCACCTACCGCTTCGTACTCGACCCGGCCAACGTCTCCCCCCTGCGTGACGCCCTTTCGCTCATCGAGCGTCTGGAGGTGATCGATACGCAGCAGTTCGACCTCTTTATCACGCGACCCGATCCCCTGTTGCCGGCCTATATGACCCTCAACCTGCTGCCGGCGAAACTGCTCGCCTCGGGTCACCCCTTCTCGGTCCGGCCGGTCGGCAGTGGTCCGTTTCGCCTGCTGGACGCTTCCCAGCCCGGCATGCTGTTGCTGGAGCGCAGGGAAGACGGCCAACGCTTGCGCCTGCTGGAGGTGAAAAATCCCACCGTGCGCGCCCTCAAACTGCTGCGCGGAGAGATCGACCTGCTGCAGAACGATCTCTCGCCGGAGCTGCTCGACTACCTGAAACGCAAAGGTGAGGGCGGTCACTTAGAGCTGCCGGGCAGCAATTTCACCTACCTCGGATTCAATCTGCAGGACCCGGCTCTGAGCGACCCGCGGGTGCGTCAGGCCATCGCCCACGCCATCGACCGGGAGGCGATCATCGAGCGGGTCATGCGCGGCGCCGCCCGCCCGGCGGAGACGCTGTTTCCGCCCGAGCACTGGGCCGGCCATCCCGGTCTCACGCCATACGCCTACGATCCGGCACAAGCCAGACGTCTGCTCGAGGCGGCCGGCTACAGTCCGCAACGGCCGCTGAGGCTGGTCTACAAGACCTCGAGCGATCCCTTCCGGATCCGCCTGGCGACTATCATCCAGGCTCAGCTCGATGCGGTCGGCATCGAGGTGGAGCTGCGCAGCTACGACTGGGGTACCTTCTTCGGCGACATCAAGGCGGGCAATTTCCAGCTCTACAGTCTGAGCTGGGTGGGACTGCGCACGCCCGACATCTTCCGTTACATCTTCGCCAGCGACGCGCAGCCGCCCGCGGGCGCCAACCGGGGACGCTACGCCAACGAACGGGTCGACAGCCTGTTGCGTCTGGCCGAACAGGCGCCGACCCTGCAGAGCCAGGCGGGCTTCTACCGGCTGATCGCCGAACAGCTGCATGCGGACCTGCCCTATGTGCCGCTCTGGTTTGAAGATCAGTACGCCATCCAGGGACCGCGGGTGATAGGCTATGACCTCTCACCCGACGGCAACTATGATGGGTTGTTGAAGTTGCATTTCACCGACGCGAGGGAGAGCTCCGATGCACAAACGGCAGCTGCGCATTGAGTTGAGCCAACAACGGCTGATCTGTCTGGAAGCGGGGCGGACGATGGCGCTCTATCCGGTGTCGACCGCACGCGCCGGAGCCGGTGAGTCGGCAGACAGCGGCTGCACGCCCAGAGGTCTGCATCGCATCCGCATCAAGATCGGCGCCGGGTGTCCCGAGAACACCGTTTTCGTCGGGCGCAGGCCCAGCGGCGAGATCTACCGGGACGAACTGGCGCTGGCCGAACCCGAGCGGGACTGGATTCTGACCCGCATCCTCTGGCTGGGAGGTTGCGAGTCGGGTTTCAACCGGGGCGGTCGGGTCGACACCCTGCGGCGCTATATCTATATCCACGGCACGCCGGAGGAATCGCTCATCGGCATGCCGGTCTCCCACGGCTGCATCCGTATGCGCAACCGGGATCTGATGGCGTTGTTCGACTGGGTCGAGACGGGTACTCCGGTGGAGATTGTCGAGTAGCCATGGGCCAATTCCTGCTCGCACGCGTGATGAGCGCCCTGCTGGTGATTCTGGGCGTGGTCTGTCTGGTCTTTCTGCTGATCCATCTGATTCCGGGCGATCCGGTTGATGTGATGCTGGGCGAGTCGGCCCGTCCCGCCGACCGGGAGGCACTGCGCGCCAGCCTGGGACTCGACCAGCCGGTCGCCCGGCAGCTGGCGGACTACCTGGGCGGGGTGGTGCGGCTCGAGCTGGGGAACTCGCTCCACTCCGACCAGCCGGTCAGCCGGCTGTTGGCGGAGCGCTTTCCGGCGACCCTGCAGCTGGCGCTGGCCGCCCTGGGCTGCGCCCTGCTGCTGGCCCTGCCGCTCGGCATCCTCGCCGCCATCAGACGCGGCAGCGGCTGGGACTGGGGAGCCATGGGATTCTCCACGCTGGGTGTATCGCTGCCGAATTTCTGGCTCGGGCCGCTGTTGATCCTGTGCTTCTCCCTGTGGCTGGGCTGGACGCCGGTCAGCGGACGGGAGACGGCCTCCAGCCTGATTCTGCCGGCACTGACGCTGGGGACCGGTTTTGCCGCCATCCTGGCACGCATGATCCGCAGCAGTCTGCTGGAGGTGCTGGGGGAGGATTTCGTGCGCACGGCACGGGCCAAGGGACTGGCGGAGCGGCAGGTGTTGTGGCGACACGCCATGCGCAACGCCTGGCTGCCGGTGCTGACCCTGATCGGCATTCAGCTCGGTGCCCTGCTGGGCGGCGCCGTGGTGACCGAAGTGGTCTTCGACTGGCCCGGGATCGGCTCCCTGATGATCGAGGCTATCCAGCGCCGGGACTACCCGGTGGTGCAGGGGTGCGTCCTCTTCGTCAGCCTCGCGTATGTGCTGATCAATACAGTGACCGATCTGCTCTATGGCGTGGTCGACCCCCGCATCCGCCAGGGGCAGCATCTCTGATGCTTCGACAGCTGCCGTTGCTGTTGATAGCGCTCTGGGCGCTGGCGGCCATGCTGGGCCATCTGGGATCGGAGGGTGCCAATCAGATCGACCTGCAACACATTTTGGAGCCGCCGGGAAGCGCGGGGCTGCTGGGCTTCGACGATCTGGGACGGCCGGTGCTGGAACGACTGCTGGCGGGGGCCCGTACCTCTTTTCTGGTCGCCTTCGGGGTAGTCGCGCTGTCACTGCTTGTGGGGGTCTCGGTCGGACTGATAGCGGCCTATCGGGGAGGTTGGCCCGAGTTGCTGCTGGTGAGGGTGATCGATATCTTCATGGCCTTTCCCGGCATCCTGCTGGCCATCGCATTGGCCGGGGTGATGGGGCCGGGGCTGGATAATCTGATCATCGCCCTCTCGGTGGTGGGCTGGGTCGGCTATGCCAGACTGGTGCGTGGCCAGGTGTTGTCACTCAAGCGGCGCGAGCATGTGACGGCTGCGATCGCCCTGGGCAGTTCCACAGGCTACATCCTGATCCGCCATCTGCTGCCGTTGCTGATGGCGCCGTTGATCGTCGAGGCCACCTTCGGTATCGCAGGCATGGTGATCGCAGAAGCGGGGCTATCGTTTCTCGGGCTTGGTGTGCAGCCGCCCGGGGCCTCCTGGGGCAGCATGATTCGCGATGGCGCCAGCTACATGCTGGTGGCGCCGCATCTGGTGTTGGCGCCCGGCCTGGCGATGGTGCTGGTGGTGCTCTCGCTCAACCTGCTGGGGGATCGCTTGCGGGACCGGCTCGATATCCGGTTGGCTACTGCACGAAAAAGGTGGTGAAGAAGAGCGACTCCACCGCCGCCTTCCCCGTCTGTTCCTTCAGCAGCCGATTGATCTGCGAGAGAGCTTCCTTGCGCAAAGACTCCTTGCCTTCGGGGGTCTTGATCTGACCGCCGTCCTGTTCGGATAGCAGCAACAGCAGGGTATGGCGAATGGCGGCATCGTGCAGCCCTAGGTCCTCCATGAAGGCCTGATCGCGGGTCATCAGCTGGATGTCGCAGCGAACGTATCGACCGCCGCTGGAGAGGTTGGCCACCAGCGAAGGTTTCAGTCGATAGTAGAGGATGGGTGCCGCTTCGGTGGCCTCCTCTTCAGCAAGTGCAGCCTGGGGAAAGACCAGTAAAACAGCCAGCATCAAGCTGAATACACGCAAAAGGTTCACCGGGTCGACCTCTCTTCCGATTGGGGTTGGTTGCAGTCGCTGTCGCTTGGGGAGAGTTTCTCCTCACTCCTGTTTGCGGCATACTGCGCCAAATGTTGAATGAGGCATTGTAAAGGATGAGTCTCGGACCGGTCATGCTCGATCTCGAGGGTGAGACCCTCAGCGCGGAGGAAAAGAGTCTGCTGAAGCACCCCGCCGTGGGTGGCGTGATTCTGTTCAGTCGCAATTTCTCCTCACGTGCGCAGCTGACCGCGCTGTGCCGGGAGATCCATCAGCTCAGATCGCCCCATCTGCTGATAGCCGTCGATCATGAGGGCGGAAGGGTCCAGCGTTTCAGGGATGATTTCACCCATCTTCCGCCTGCGGCCTGGTATGGCGAACACTATCGGAACAACAGTGCGCGAGGCTTGAAACTGGCCGAGGAGGGGGGCTGGCTGATGGCCTCCGAGCTGCGTGTCTGCGGCGTCGATTTCAGCTTTGCGCCGGTACTCGATCTGGCCCATGGGGTCAGCCAGGTGATCGGCGATCGGGCCTTCTCCAAGGATCCGGATGTGGTGGCCAGATTGGCGCATGCCTGGATGAAGGGGTGTCACAGCGCCGGTATGGCCGTGGTGGGCAAGCACTTCCCGGGGCATGGCGGGGTCGAGGCCGACTCGCATACCGCGCTGCCGGTGGACAACCGGCGCTTCGAAGATATCGAGATCGACGATCTGCGACCCTTCGAACAGATGATCCGGGCCGGTATGGAGGCGGTGATGCCGGCGCATGTGATCTACGAAAGGATCGACAGCCAATTGGCGGGTTTTTCGGCCTTCTGGCTGCAGAAAGTGCTGCGAGGCCGGCTCGGCTTTCAGGGTGTCATCTTCAGCGACGATCTGAATATGGCCGCTGCCGATGCGGCGGGCAGCTATGCGGCTCGCGCCGAAGCGGCGTTAGAGGCCGGATGCGATATGGTATTGGTCTGTAACAATCGGCCCGCCGCCCTGGCCGTGGTGGATCATCTCAAGGCCTATGACGATCCGGCGACGCATGTAAGGTTGGTCAGAATGCATGGTCGCAAGCCGCTTAGCCACCAGGCATTGCATATGGATCCCCGCTGGCGGTCGGCGGTGGAAAAACTGGCTTATGATCCAGAGGCTGTCTCCTTGAGCCTCAATCTGGAGTGAATGATGTCTCGAATGATGACTCAGAAAGATGCCGCCGACATGCTTGCCGTGGCCGATGAGCTCTATTCCCGCCAGCAGGTGGAGCAGGCGATGGACCGGCTCGCCATCGAGATCACCGGCAGGCTGTCAGGCGAGGATCCGATTGTCCTCAGCGTTTTGAACGGCGCTCTGATACCGACCGGGCACCTGTTGACCCGACTCAACTTTCCCCTGCGGCAGGACTATGTCCATGCGACCCGTTATCGGGGCAACACCGAGGGCGCAGACCTGGAGTGGATCGGCCAGCCCAGGACTTCGCTGCGGGATCAAACGGTACTGGTGGTCGACGACATCCTGGATGAGGGCGTCACCTTGGCGGCGATTGTCGAGGCTTGTCACGAAGCCGGCGCGAAGGCGGTCTACAGTGCTGTGCTGGTGGAGAAACTGCACGACAGGGGAGTGGGTTTCAAAGCGGATTTTGTCGGACTGACCGTAGAAGATCGCTATGTGTTCGGTTACGGCATGGACTATAACGGCTACCTGCGAAACGTACCGGCGATCATGGCGGTTCCTCAGGATAAGTGATAACCCTAATAATCCATGGTTTTTCGCAAGGGTTAACCCGCAAGTAATTTCATATAAAAATACTAATAAAATTAAGTACCTATTGCCATTTCCATGGTAATGGTTCAATATTGGTAGCGTAGACACAA
>JBNKOL010000111.1:0-81544 GCA_050294655.1 Sedimenticolaceae bacterium | reverse complement strand
CACGCCCAGGATATCGGGCCAGGGAACGTTGTCGAGCCGCTGTCGGCCAAGGGAGTGAATCAGCAGCGCGGGAAAGAGCAGGAAATAGGTCAGCCGTTCCATGCCGGCCCAAGCCTCGTCTGGGATGAAACGTATCTGTTTTAGCCCCAATCCGAGCAGGATCAGGCAGAGGATGGGTAAGAGGGCGGACACAATGGGTTGCATGCTATGTCGTCAGTCAGTGGGCGATGATTCCGGGAAAGGCAGGAGTGACTTTGTCGGTTGATGGCGGGGTAGCGAGGCAAGTCGTCATTTCATCCCGCCATGCGTATTCCGCAACCCTCATATGGCATTGCGTAATCCCAGCTTTTCGGGGTGTGGACGCAGGTAGACCTGCTTCTCCATATAAGGATCGGGGTGACGTCGAAAATAGTGGCGCAACAGAGTGATGGGTACAACCAGCGGCGTCTCCCCCCGGCGATAGGTCTCGATGCTCTGGCTCAACTCCGCTTTGTCGCCGCTATCGATCCGCTGCTTCAGGTAGCCCATGATGTGCTGCAGCACGTTGACGTGGCGCTTGCGGGTGACCCGGCGTTTCAGGGCGTGCATCAACTCTTCGCTGTAGCTCTCTGCAACTTGTTCGAGGTCACCCTGGGAGAGGTTTGCCAGCAGACGTCCCAGACGCTGATAGGCGGCCTGTGAATGGCCCATCACCAGGTATTTATGAGCGGTGTGGAATTCGATCAGGCGTGAGGCGGTCACGCCTTCTTGCAGCAGCGTATGCCAGCGCTGCATGACATAGACCCGGTTGACGAAGTTCTCGCGCAGTACGGCATCGTTGAGCCGTCCCTCCTCCTCAACCGGTAGCAGGGGCAGGCGCTGCATCAGGATGCGCGCGAAGATGCCGCTCCCCTTGCGTTCGGCATGGGCGCCGCTGGGTGTGAACACCTTGACCCGCTCCATGCCGCAGCTGGGGGAATCCTTTTTCAGAATGTAGCCGCAGAGGTCGGTCATTTGGCTGACCTGTCGTTCGGCGTAGCTCTCCATCCGCTGTGTGATATCGAAAGTGGAATCGGCAGTGCCGACCAGCCGGGGATGGTCAATCTCCCCCATCAAGCGAATGGTGGGTCGGGGAATGCCCAGCCCGATGGCCGTCTCCGGACAGACAGGCACCCACTCAAAAAATTCGCTCAGTGGACCGATGATGAAGGCGTCCCGCTTGTGACCGCCGTCATAGCGGACTTGATGGCCCAACAGGCAGGCACTGACACCGACTTTGGGTGGGTTGTGGTTCATGGCGTTGTCTCAGTTGGGTTGTCGGAGATGCAGGCTCCGCCCAATCCGCTGGGGATGATGGCGGAAGTATAGAGTGATCGCTGTGTACGATATATAGGGTGCGCTATTTGATGTTGCTCCGGTGGTTCAGAGTCTGTTCCCCCGGTGCCTTGAGATGGACCGTCAGTTGATTCTGTTTCACCCTGGCGAAGAGGAGTGGGGCGTCGTCGGCATCTCAGGGGCATGCAGGAGGATTTCGAGTGCTAGACTTTAACTTATGATCTTCAGGGTTCACTGCATCGATGAGTGAGAAAACGGTCAGTATCTATTTCGGTGAAGCGCTGGGCCGCTACGGATTTGGCGAGGGGCATCCATTCGGACCGGATCGAATCCACGCCTTTTGGCAGGAGACACTGAAACAGGGGTTGGAAAAAAGGGTTCATGTCGCATCACCAAAAGAGTGCGGCGATCAAGCGTTATCGCTGTTTCACACAGCGGAATATATCGCGCGGGTGAAAGCCCTCTCGAAAATCGGCCATGGATACCTCGACCAAGGTGATACCCCTGCATTTCATGGCGTTTATAAAGCCGCCTGTACAGTGGTCGGATCTGTATTGGACGGTATCGAAGACATTCTCTCGGGTAGCCACACGAAGATCTTTGTACCCATTGCGGGGCTGCATCATGCACGCCGAGATTCGGCTGCCGGTTTTTGTGTCTTCAACGATATCGGGGTGATGATCGAGAATTTGCGGAAACTGCATGGGATCAGACGCATCGCCTATGTGGACATGGACGCTCATCATGGTGACGGCGTTTTCTACGCTTTCGAAGACGATCCGGATATTTTTATTGCGGATATCCATGAAGACGGACGCTTTCTTTACCCGGGTACAGGCGCAATCGAAGAGACAGGTAAAGGCGATGCAAAAGGCACAAAGCTCAATATCCCACTGCCACCGTACGCAGATGACAACCACTTTTACCGGGTCTGGCCGTCTGTGGAGGATTTGGTCCGCCAGGCAAAACCCGAACTGATCATACTTCAGGCCGGTGCCGACAGTATCAAGGGCGATCCAATAACACACATGGAATTTACACCAGCGGCTCACGCCCATGCAGCCAAGCAGCTTAACCGGCTTGCCAATGAGTTCTGCAATGGGCGTTTTATCGCTCTGGGTGGGGGCGGTTACAACCGGACCAATCTCGCCCTGGGCTGGAATTCGGTTGTCAGAGAAATGATATCTGACGCGTGACATGAAACTGTAGGTTGGCTTCTCAAGCGCCAGCGATTCCCTAACTATTCATATTGTATGACGCGGTCCTGCTCGATAGGCGTTTTCGGCTTGGCGATGGCTAATTCGAAATGTTTGTTGAGCGGACCTTTGAGTCGCTGGATACAAACACGAACCAGCCGCTTTCGGTGTCATGATTTTTTACACCGTTAATTGGAGAGTGAGGCAAAAGCGAAAATTCGCGTCAGGATTATTTACAGTTTTTTTTTAGTGCTGATGAGAAGGTCGAATTATTGCACTGTTTTTATTCAATAAATACTTGAAGGCCTGAAAATTGCACTTTTTATATACACTTTATGTGGTGCCTTTCAACAAGGAGGAGAGGGTATGATTAGGTTTCATAAATTACTGGTAGCTTGTGTTTGTTTTTTGGGAATATCAAATCAGGCTGGCGCGATACCGATTGGACAAGGCGCTTTCTCAGGCAGCGAAAATCTTATCGATTTTAATAGTTTGACTTCCGGAACATCAATTACGAATCAGTACGTCGGCTTAGGTGTGACGTTCTCAGGTTCACCATTTCTCGCCGATCCGTTTCCCAGCACGACAATCAATGGGACAATGTCAGCCGCGAATCATAATCCCATCAATAATCCGATTACCGCGATATTTGGTAGCGTACAAAACAGAGTAGGTATGATGTTCGGTACTCAAATGACAGTTGTGTCTACAGTTGGGATTGAAGCCTTTCTGGGTGCCACGCTGGTTGATTCCGCTACGTTTGTTTCGGGTGGTTTACAACCTGGGGGTAATGTTCCAACCGTGTTTGGCGGGCTGGAAGTGGCTGGAGGATTTGATCGAATAGAGTTTCGTGCGCTTACCGGGAACACGTCATTCCAGATCGATGATTTCAGATTCGAGAGCGCACAAGTCCCTGAGCCCAGTGCTCTGACACTGATGTGTCTTGGTATTGCCGGCATCGGCTTTGCCCGGAAGAAGAGGCAATGGATTTGCTGATTATCCATATTACTAGGCCAGGGGATCACTAATCCAAAACAGTTTTGGTGAGGTGTTCGCTACGCTCACGGGTTTGTATATCCCCCCTCTCCCGCAAGGGGAGAGGGGGGGATAAAACATCCTGCGTAAAGCGCAACTCAACACGCAAAACTACTCAGGTCAATACGCAATTCCCACCACGAACGTCGCATGGCTGATTCAGGTGGGTAATCAAGATAGATTTTTATAGAGTTAGAACAGTATCGATAAATGGTGAAAAGCAAAAGGGGCGGAGAGATTCTTCTCCGTCCCTTTGCCATTTGTTTAGCGTTCTTATCAGGACGCTTCTTGATAATTTACTAAGACCGATTACATAGCGTGCAACCAGGATCTGGGCTCAGCGAGTACTACACCAATACAATAGCAACACATATAGCGGTTTATTTGATGTTGTTCCAGTGGCTCAGGGCCTGCTCTCGCGACGCCTTGAGATCGACTATCGGCAGGGGGTAGTTGTGTCCCAGGTTCACCCCGGCGGCGGTGAGCGTGGCGTGGTTGGCCTCCCAGGGGGCATGCAGTCGTGCGTTGGACAGTTCGGCCAGTTCGGGGATCCAGCGTCGGACATAATCGCCGTCGGGATCGAAGCGCTTAGCCTGAAGTACCGGATTGAAGATGCGGAAGAAGGGCGCGGCGTCGGCACCACATCCCGCCGTCCACTGCCAGCCGAGACTGTTGTTGGCGAGATCCGCATCCACCAGGGTGTCCCAGAACCAGCGAGCCCCCTCCAGCCAGTGGATGCCGAGGTTTTTGGTCAGCAGTGAAGCGACGATCATGCGTACCCGGTTGTGCATCCAGCCGCTGTGCCGGAGTTCACGCATACCGGCATCGACGATGGGGATACCGGTTTCGCCCTTTTGCCAGGCGTGTAGTTCATCCGGGAGCTGGTCACCCCAGGCCCAGGGATAGTGGCTGAACTTGGAGTTCAGCGGCAACTGGTCAGTATGCGGAAAGTGATGCAGCAACTGGTGGGCGAACTCCCGCCACACCAGTTGCCGCAGGAAGCTCTCGGCTCCGTTCTCGGTGATGGATAGGGCACCATCCTCACACGTCTGTAGAACCTGCACGATTTGCCTTGGGCCGATCTCGCCGAAATGGAGACTAGGGGCAAGCCGGGAGGTGCCGCCGGTCGACGGTAGATCGCGTGCGCTGTCATAATCCTCGATGGATTGCTGTTGAAACCGTTGCAGTTGGCGCAGGGCGCCTTCCTCGCCGGGTTGCCAAGTCTCGTTCAGCCCCCCATACCAAGGGATCTTGGGCATCAGTTCCAGGGCGTCAGGCTTGAGCCCGCGTGTTTTGCATTGTACCGGCGGCAGGCTGTCGGGGGCCGCTGCAGGGAATCCCAGTGCAAACAGCCGCTGCCGACAGGTGCGCCAGAATGGGGTGAAGACACGAAACGGTTGTCCCGAGCGATTGCTGATCTCCCAGGGTTCGAAGAGCAGGGCCGCATTATAGCTGTGACATGTTACGCCGGTCTGTTGCAGGGTTTGCTTGATCTGGGTGTCACGCTCGACCAGGGCCGGATCGTAGAGCCGGTTCCACAATACATGGGTGATCTTCTCGCGTGCGATCAGCGATTGCAGTGTGTCGAGGCTAGCTCCCCGCAGGATCAGCAGACGACTGCCGCGCGCTTTCAGCTGGCGGTCGAGTTGGATCAGGCTTTGGTGCAGCCACCAGCGGCTGGCACCCCCCGGGGACCAGGGTTGTTCCTCGTCCGGGGCGTGAATATAGAGCGGGATGATCCGGTCGCACTCCTGCAGCGCCGCCAGCAAGGCCGGATTGTCGGTCAAGCGCAGATCGCGTCTGAACCAGAGGAGCGCGCGACTCATGCTACGGGCCCCTTGGCGCTACCTCACCGATCGGTTGCTTCCGTTGCTGCAGGATGCATCCGTTCGGGACATGCTCCTTGGGGGTATGTGCCGGAATGATCAGCCCATCGCAGCGCGCCTGGACGCGCAGGGTCAATGGATTGACGCCGGAGAGCTCAGAGACCTTGTGCAAGGTGTCGCGACCGCCGGGAGCAGAGGTATTATTACGCATGGAAGTGTTTGCTTACCGAAAAAGTTGTGCCAATTCCAGGGGCCTCTAAACAAGTCGTGGACCGATACAGAAGTATAGAATATGACGATGTCGTACACATTGGCAGGCCCTGTGGCGGTATATGGGCCTGGAGTTGGTGTGGTTGGCGTACACGGCCATGGGCGGCCCGCTTGCGCTTTGTCATCGCCTCGAGTAAGACCGGACGCTACAGTCAGCCTTATACACCGGGCCGCAGATGCCTGACTCTCCAGGCATGTCAACGCCGATGAGATTTATGCGACAGAATCGAGGAGCTGCTAAATGACTGAGAATGTGACCGCCTATGAATTGATTGGCGGAGAGCCGGGGGTTCGCGAGCTGGTGGATCGGTTCTACGATCTCATGGAGCGGCTGGACGATGTAAAAGAGTTGCGGGCCATGCATGCAAAGAACCTCAAAGGCTCACGAGAAAAGCTCTATCTCTTCCTGTCGGGGTGGCTCGGCGGCCCGGATCTTTATGTGCGGAAATATGGTCATCCCCGGCTGCGTGCGCGACATATGCCCTTCAGTATCGGTATTACAGAGCGTGATCAATGGATACGCTGCATGAACCTTGCGATGGACGAGATGGGCATGGAGGAAAACCTGCACAAAAGCCTGAGCGAGGCATTCTGGAAGACGGCTGACTTCATGCGTAACCGGGCTGAGCCGCAGACCGATCACTCGGTGTCGCGGTAATCGGTGGCTATTTGCAGGAAATTGTCCTGAAGTTGGAGAAATGCTTCAACAATATCGGGGTCGAGATGCGTGCCGGCGCTTTGCCTGACGATATCAACTGCCTGTTCGTGACTGTAGGCATCTTTATAAACACGCTTGCTGATGAGTGCGTCATAGACATCCGCGATTGCCATCAAGCGACCTGAAACCGGTATCGTATCGCCTATCAATCCCTGCGGATAGCCGGAACCGTCCCAATGTTCATGGTGGGTGTAGGCGATCTCTCTGGCCATCTGCAGAAAGTCGGTGCTTCCCAACTGCTGCTCGGCGCGCAGCAGGGCGTCGTGACCGTATTGCGCATGCATTTTCATCTGCTCCCACTCATCGGGATCGAGTTTGCCGGGCTTCAACAGGATCCGGTCAGGCACGCCGACCTTGCCGATATCATGCAAGGGTGAGGTCTTGTAAAGCATTTCAAGGGTGCCGTCACATTGCAGATAGTCGGAAAAGCGAGGGTGGTTTGTCAGGTGTTCCGCCAGTCTCCTGATGTAATTTTGGGTGCGGAGGATGTGTTTGCCGGTTTCAATATCCCGCGTTTCGGCCAGGGTGGCCATGCAGAAGATCGCCACGTCCTTGGTCCGGTTGACTTCCTCTGTACGTTCTTTTACCCGTTGTTCAAGCAGCTCGTTGTGGTCTTCCAATTGCTGCTGGGCTTGGCGCAGTGCCAGATGGGATCTTACACGCGCGCGCACGATGGGTGGGCTCATGGGTTTGGCAATATAGTCGACCGCACCCAAGTCAAAGCCTTTAACCTCATCGGTTACTTCGCTTTTCACGGTCAGAAAGATTACGGGAATTCCTCTTGTGCGCGGGTTCTCCTTGAGTCGTCTGCAAACCTCATAGCCGTCCATTCCGGGCATCAGGATATCTAGCAACACCAGGTCGGGAAGTGGCTCGTCGGCTACCCGTTTCAGCGCTTGATCGCCATTCTTCGCCACCACTGGTGTGTAGTCATCCTTAAGCAGATCGACAAGAATATCGATATAGAGGGTTTCGTCATCAACCAATAAAATTCTTGGTTTGCTAGCATACATCTCGTTTGTTCCTCATTTGCTCGGACAACTCCGCAAGGGTTTCCCTTGCCAGGTCAAAATCATAGTCTCTGATCTGCTCAGATAAACGCGTTACTGTCTCTGCAATGTCCTGTTGGCTCAGGCTATCACTTATTGTTTGAAGCAGACCCTTTGCGCTCGGATCGCCCGAAGCAAGCATCTTGTCGAGAGATGCGAGTAGTTTTTCGAAATCAGCCTCGTCTAATTTCTGAGTGGAATCAGGAACCGCTTCGGAGCGATGAGAAATCGATTCATCCAGATAGGTACGAAGGACTTTGAACAGTTGTGTAAATATAGTTCGAACGGCTTCAAGTTGATCTTGTGGCAGACTGCTTGGGTTACTTATCAGTGCGTCTTGCAGTTTTTTCGTCGCCTCCTGCAGGGTATGAGCGCCAAGATTACCGGAAACACCCTGGAGTGTGTGCAGTGTGCGTTTGGCATTGTCGAATTCACCTCGCTTTAAATCCGCTTCCAGTGACACAAAATCCTGGCTGTGATTGGTGACAAACTCCTTGAGCAGATTGTAAAACAGTTGCCGGTTGCCGCCCACTCTTTCCAATCCCCAATGCAGATCGATACCTGGTAGGCTTTCCGGAAAATCGATACCGCTATCTTCGGGGCGGCTGGCCAGGTGAGGTGGTGACTGATCAGTTGCAGGCTTCAGCCATCTGCTGAGGACGTTATAGAGGTGGGCCGGGTCGATCGGTTTGGGTACATGTTCATTCATGCCGGCAGCAAGACACTGCTCTCGCTCATCGGCCATGGCATGAGCAGTCATGGCGATCACTGGAAGCTCTTGATATCTGTCATCTGCGCGAATCTGCCGGGTTGCTTCATAGCCATCCATTTCGGGCATCTGCAGATCCATCAATACCAGGTCGAAGTCGTTATGTGCAAGTGTTTCGATCGCTTGCACTCCATTGTTGACAGTGGTCACTTGCAGGCCAATGCCCGCGAGCAACTCCTGAGCTACCTGTTGATTGATGAGATTGTCTTCGACCAGAAGCACTGTGCCGGATAGACGGCGGCTCAGATTCTGTCTGACCGGCTTGAGCAAGTCGATATCGTCGTGTTCACTCAAGGCGCGAATCACTGTGTCGTAAAGTACCGAAGGACTGACTGGTTTGATCAGGATGCCGTCCAGCCCCGACTCTTCTGCTTGCAGCATCACCTCCTCGCGGCCATAGGCGGTGACCAGAATGATCGCGGGGACATGGGAGAGGTTGTCCTTGTTCAATTTGATATGGCGTCCGGCCTCGATACCGTTAAGTCCCGGCATCCGCCAGTCCATCAAAACGAGGCGGTATGGATTATTCTCCTGGCGATCAGCCTGCAACAACATAACCAAGGCTTCGGATGCATTTGACGCAGACGTGACATCGAAAGTGAACGAGCCGAGCTGCTCGCTCAACATTTCAAGGGCGGTGGGATTGTCATCCACCACCAGCACCCTTAGTCCGCGCAGGCCGGGTTCGGGAAGCCAACTTGTTTTCGCCGCTGTTCCACTGACACCTAAAGGAATGGTGAAGAAGAATGTGCTGCCTTGACCCAGTCGGCTTTTTACATTGAGCTCTCCCTGCATCAGTTCGATCAGATGTAGGCATATACTCAGACCGAGTCCACTGCCGCCATATTGTCGGGTGGTGGAGCCATCCAGTTGCGTAAAGGCCGCGAACAGACGCGGTAGCTCGGCCTCATCGATACCGATGCCGGTATCCTGGACGGTAAAACGTATCCAGACCTGGCGTTCTGACTTGCGTTCCAAAGTGGCACTGACGACAACTTCACCCTGCTGTGTGAACTTGATGGCATTGCCGGTCAGGTTGATCAATACCTGTCCCAATCGGAGTGGATCCCCAATCAACTTTCCCGGGATATTCAGGTCGTGGTTGAACAGTATCTCCAACCCCTTCTCAGCAGCTCGCATGGCAGTCAGGTTGGCCAGATTTTCAAAAACCTCATCGAGCGAAAAGGCAACATTCTCCATCTCAAGCTTACCAGCCTCAATTTTCGAGAAGTCGAGGATGTCGTTGATGACGCCGAGCAGGGCATGTGAGGAGGTATAGATTTTGTCGATATAGTGTTGCTGTCGAGGTGTCAGTTGCGTCTGCAAGGCTAGATGACTAAAACCCATGATCGCATTCATCGGTGTGCGGATTTCGTGACTCATATTGGCCAGAAAACGGCTTTTGAATTGATTCGCCTGTTCGGCTTCGGCCTTGGCTACAGCCAGTTTCGCTTTTTGACGGCGAATCTGTGTAATCCAGAATAAGGTGATCAGCAGTAGCACACTGGCCCCGGCCAGTACCTGCCATAGCAGGGTGTAGTTCACCTTGACGTCATAACGAATGGCCAGCGAATTCTGGCGTATGGCACGACGCTCATTCTCATCGATAGCGGCCAGGGCTTTGTCCATGATCGAAAGCAACTCAGGCCAATCCTTGCGTACGCCTATCGCAAGGTCGTTGGCATAGGGCGTCGGAGCGGCGACCTTCAGATTGCCCAGACCCAGTTTGTCAATCATATAACTGCCAAGTGTGAGGTTACCGATATAGGCGTCCACGTCGCCACTGGCCAGGGCCTGCAAGGCTTCTGTTGTAGTGTTCGACAAACTGAGTTTCATTTGTGGGAAGTCCTTGCGGAGATACTCCTCAGTGACATAACCTCGCTCCACCGCAATGCGGGAGTTTGTCAGGTCTTTGATGCTGGTAATCAGCGGTGCCTCCTTGCGGGTGAAGATCATGAAGGGGAAATGCAGATAGGGTTGGGTGAAATTCAGATAGCGTGAGCGATCGGGCGAGGGCGTTATCGCTGGCAGAAGATCAATCTCGCCTTTCTCTGCGCGTTGCATGACCTGTGACCAGCTGAGCGAAGGCGTAAAGGTAACTTCAAATCCCAGCATATCTCGAATACGAGAAAGGAAGTCTGCCGAGATGCCCCTGTGGTGTCCCTGTTTATCGATATATTCAACGGGTTCCCAATCAGGATCCAGGCCGATGCGAAGCTGTCTGTGTGAATCCAACCAAGCCTGTTCTTCTGGTGTTAGCAAAAGCTGAGATTGTGGGGAGGGTGGCGGTAGACTCTCCTCGGCATCCGGCACCCACTTTTTTAGTATTGATCGAAGCTCCTCACGAGTCAGCGTCGCCAGGGTCTTTTGCAGGATGCCATGTAGAATCGGCCAGTCCTTTCGCACGCCGATGGAATTGACTGATGCTGTCTCTTCAATCTTTCCCTGTATCTTCAGATTTGATATCAGTTCATGCTCAATCAGGTAGAGAGCGACCGCCCGATTGCCGATATAGGCGTCGGCTTCACCTCGGGAAACTGCATCCAAGGCATCGCTGGTAGTTGCATATTCGAGTATCGGGAAGTCGGGGAAATGCTCAGCAAGGTACTTCGCCACCATGAAGTCCTGCTCTACGGCGATCCGTGAGTTGGATAAGGCGGATATCTTGTCACCTACCGGATTGTCCTTTCGCGTGATGATGACATGCGGGATGGTCAGATAGGGATCGGTAAATTGAAAATGTGGCATACGCCCGGGAGTTGGAGTGATATCCATCAAGGCAGGCAGTTGCTTCTCCTTAACGGCATTGAAGAGCTCATTCCATGGTGCGGGATGCGGGCGCAACACACCCCCAAGGCGTTCATTCAGCGCCTTGATAATATCGGCGCCAATGCCTGAGGCTGTGCCTTGCGCGTCCACGAAGTCCATGGGTGGCCATGCATTCATGACACCAATTGCGATCTGTTGATGTTGCGCCAGCCAGTCGCGCTCCTGTTCGCTGAGTACCACGGAGGCTCTGAGCCGGTCTTTTTCGCTGGTGAGTCCACCTTGCCGCAGCATTCGATGCTCTGCGGGGGTGATGCCGGCGAGGACCTTGTTAATTATCTTGGCCAGTATTTGCCAGTCTTTTCTGATGCCAAAACGAAACTCAGTCTTGTCCAGCTGCACTGTCGGCGAGATCGCTTTGAGATGGCTCAGTCGATTCTCAGTGATCAGCCAGTCGGCTACCGTTTGGGTGCCGATATATACATCCGCCTGGCCACTCTCAACTGTTTCCAGGGCCTGCTGGGTGTTGGCAACGATCAGCAGAGGAAACGATGGGTGCTCCGTCGAGAGTCGCTCATGCAACCAGTAATCTCTTTCGACTACAACCGTTTTTCCCTCGATATCGTCAAGGCTGTTGATGCGAATCTCATCATTACGCGCATAGATTCTGGTGGGCGCGACATAGTAGGGCAGAGTGAATGTTAAATATTGCTGGCGTTCATCGGTGGATGAGATGGTGCTGATCATATCGAGTTGATGCGCCTGAATCCGGTCCAGCATGCCGGACCAGTCGCTGTCCGCTACAATTTCAAAGGTCAAACCAAGACGCTTTTCGAGGAGTTTGAGGTAGTCTGCGGCGAGACCTCTATAGTCGCCGTCCAGTCCCAGAAAGCTGATCGGTTTGGCTTGCGTGTTTGCGCCAACCCGGATCACGGGGTGTTGCTCGATCCAGGTCTGCTCATCGGCGGTGAGGCCAAGCTGATATGGGTCGATATGATCGTCATCCAGGTATAACCAGCGTTGGCGAATAGCGCTGCGCTGTTCTTCGTCAATAGATTTCAAGGCTTTTTGCAGAATGCTCTTGAGTTCAGGCCAATCATTACGACTGGCGAGTGATAGGCTGCTGGGTCGCCCCAATGTTCCGACAACTTTTAGATTGCTGATTTCTTTTCGGTCGAGCCAATATCCGGCCACACCACTGCTGAGGATCGTCGCATCCGCCGCGCCGAAAGCCACCTGCTGGAGGGCAGTTGGGATATCTGAAACCTCATGAATCGTGACATTTGGCCAGCGTTGCCGTACCAGAGGGATGATCGAATAACCGGCCGGCAGCGCCAATGTGTGGCCCGGCAGATCCGCTTGCGTCTGGATCTCATTTTGCTGTCGCCGTGTGATGATGTGGCGTTGAGACAGCAGATAGGGTTCAGTGAAATCGAGATACTGCTCTCTTTCCGGGTTGCGGTTCGCGAGTGGTAAAACATCGACTTGCCGCCGGGAGGACATCGCCAATGTCTGTTCCCAGCTTGATGATTCTACCAGCTTGAAGTCGATGCCCAGTTTGCGGCTGATGAGTTGAATCATATCCGCAGAAACGCCCTGATACTGTCCGCTCTGACCAATGAATTCATAGGGTGCGAAGTCGGGATCGATGGCAATACGCAGCGTTTTGTGTTGTTGTAACCAGGCCATCTCTTCGGGGCTGAGATTCAGCTCGGATTGCATGGGTAAATCGATCGCGATACGTGCGGATTGGTCGACCCAACGCGCCAGGATGGCTTGCATTTCATCCCGGCTGATTTTGCTGAGTCCGTCATTGACCGTCGCTAACAGTTCGCTGTTTCCCTTTGGCATGGCGGCGTGTAAGGCCATTTGAAACAGTGACTTTTCAACTGTTGTAAATTCCCCCCGCATTCCAAGGCGCAAAAGCGCCAAGTCGGTTGACGGACGGTCGGCAATGAAGGCGTCGAGTTCACCGTCTTCCACAGCACGGATCATATGTGGAATATTTTCAAAAACCACCTGTGTTGCCTGGGGAAAGAGTTTTTCGAACAGCTGTTGGGGAATAGGGCCCAGGGTGCCGATCCGTGAGGAGGAAAAAACACGGAGCGAAGGTTGTCTGCCTTCCTTGAATAGACAATACAGGTAGACCGGTGTTTGCAGAAAGGGAGGGGAGTAGTCCAGCCATCTGCTGCGCTCTTCAGACAGAATGAGACCGGCATGCAGATCGGCGCGTCCATCCTTCATCTCCTCCAGCGATCTGGAGATATCGGTCAGTCGGAAACGCACCGGTCTGCCGGTCTTTTGTGACCAAAGTCGCCATAGATCAACGCCGATGCCGACAGGCGCTCCCTCCTGATTCAGCATGCTGAAGGGCGGTATATTCCGACTGCCGACAATCGTCAGTACCTCCTGTGAATCCGTTTCAGCCTCGTCCAGCCAGCGGAGCTCAATCTTTGTTCGCTCCTCGGGGGAGATCTGATCAAGCCCAATATCGATCTCTTGCATGAGAGAGGTATCTTCCAGCCGCAGCACACCACGATAGGGCTTACTGAATACAGGCTGGGCCGGATCGTACTGAAAAACTGGTTTGTGTCCGGATTGCTTTAGAAAATAGCGATAACTGATCAATGATGAGACAAAGACACGGATATCCCCGGCAATGGCAGCGCGAAAGAGCTTTTCATCATCTGGATAGACTGCCAGCGATGCCTTATCGATATGGCTGGCAAGCTGGTTGGCGATGCTGCCTGCAGTGACGCCAACACGAAACCCACGTAAGTCCTGGAGTCTTTTGACATCGAGAATCTTGGGGTGGCTGAATACGAAATACTCGCTCTCAAGCAGTGGCCGCGTGTATTGGAATTCATTGTGAGTGCTCTCCTCCTCAAGCACTCCTGCGTGCAGGCCGGCATCTCCTTGTTTGATCTGTTGCAGGCCCTGAGTCCAGGGTTCAGCATAAAATTGAAGGTTTTTGTGTTGCTTGTCGGCCCATAGACGCCAGATGTCGATTAGCAGCCCTGCGGCTTTGCCTTGGGAATCCGTGAAGGAGAGGGGGGGGGAGTTTGGAGTATAAACCACATTCACAGAGGCCTGTTGGCTTTCCTCAGCCAGCCCGATACCCGTAAAAAGCACCAGAGTGAGAAGAAACCATTTTAGGTATCTGTATGCCAAATCCATATGTCTATCGGTCGTTCAGGGATGGATTCATCTGCCATGCTCTGTCGAGACTATCCACCTTGGAGCTCATTATCCTTAAATATACCTTATGCTGCTGCAACCTGATGCACTGATTGAAGTTTGGACAAAGGCCATCCGGGAAGCAAGATAAGGATTGGCTGATCCACCCCCATTCCGGGGGCGTTCCTCATGCGTCTATCCAAATCACAGCGAGGCATTCTTGGAAACATCCCTGCTTGATACCAGAGTAGAATAGTTCCTGACTTTTTCAGAAACAGGGATTGGATGGGAGATGGGCAGCTTGCAGTCAGTACACAACGGAACCGCGTACCATCTGCAATTGGAGCGGTATCGGTTATCGGGTCGTAGCTGCCCGACTCACCGGAAAAGTAAAAAAGGCCTACATGCAAACGATGTAAGCCTTTGTTTTAATTGGCTCCCCGGGACAGGCTCGAACTGCCGACCTAGTGATTAACAGTCACCCGCTCTACCGACTGAGCTACCGGGGAATGATGTGAGGGGCGCATATTAATGAGACTGACCTCCGGCGTCAATAGTTTCCCGGCGCCAATCAGTTGCAAGTGAGTGGCGCGCCGTCCCAACGTGTCGTTGATACCCGGGCGCGGCCGCTGTTGGAGAGGATCACCGCTTTCGGTGGAATACTTTTATTCGGGTCGCAGAAGGTCAGGGTCAGGTTGCTGCCGGCTGAGCGGCCATCGGCACGATAGATGACAAGTTTTCGTCCCGCGGTGGATTGCATGTCGATGTCGATCTTGCCGGTGGGGCGGCTGACCTGTACCAGGGTTTCGTGCGGGTCGCGAATACCGTCTTTATTCCTGTCCACGAACAGGATGTAGCCGCCATCCCAATGCGAATCCCCACGACAAGCCAGCATGTCTTTGCTGGGGCAGAGGATATGATCGCGCCCGGTCTTTATGGCGCTACTGCGGGCCAGTTGGAGATGTCTGACCAGACGGTTGATCTCGGCTGTCTGCTGACTGCGCGCACTGAGACTGTTGAGGGCGGGTATGCCGATGGTCAGGATCAAGCTCACTAAAGCGAGTGAGATCAACAGCTCGAGCAGGGTAAAGGCGTATAGCCGCGAGGCAGGACAATAGGCTGCATTCCGTTGCATGCGCAGTTCCTCCATGGAACAGTTCGAATTGTCGGAGCGCGTCCTGCGCTCCGTTGACGTGCGCTAAAAAATATCAGACTTTGAGGACTTGCTCAATCCGGTCGAGGGCCTTCTCCAGGTTCTGCATGCTGGTGGCGATGGAGATGCGCACATGGCCTGCCAGACCAAAAGCGGTGCCCGGCACCAGAGCGACGCCTGCCTCGGTGATCAGATATTCGGAGAACTCCAGATCGTTCTTTACGCCGGAAAGCTTTTTCAGAGCCCCTTCCACATTCGGGAAGCAGTAGAAGGTGCCGTCGCTGGGCAGGCAGTTGATACCGTCCATGCCGTTGAGGCGATCTACCACATAGTCGTGACGCTGCTTGAAAGCGGTCAACATCTCGGAGATGCATGCCTGCGGACCCTCAAGCGCCGCCTGGGCCGCCACCTGGGAGATTGAGGTGGGGTTGGAGGTGCTTTGCGACTGGATTTTCTTCATCGCCTTGATGATCTCGCTCGGTCCGCCGGCATAACCGATACGCCAGCCGGTCATGGAGTAGGCTTTGGAGACGCCATTCAGCACCAGGGTGCGCTCCTTGAGTTCGGGACAAACATTGAGGATGTTGACGAAGCTGTTGCCCGGCCAGAGGATGTGTTCGTACATATCGTCGGTGGCGATCAGCACGCGCGGATGTTCGCGCAGCACCTCGCCCAGGGAGGCCAGTTCCTCGGCGCTGTAGGCCATGCCGGTGGGGTTGGAGGGACTGTTGATGACGAACAGTTTGGTCTTGTCGGTGATGGCGGCGGCCAACTGCTGGGCTTTGATCTTGAATTTCTGCGAGGCGCCGGCGGAGACCAGCACCGGCACGCCGCCGGCCAGGATCGACATGTCGGGATAGGAGACCCAGTAGGGGGCGGGGATGATCACCTCGTCGCCCGGATCAAGTACCGCCTGGGCCAGATTGTAGAAACTCTGCTTGCCGCCGCAAGAGACCAGGATCTGATCCGGCGCATAGTCGAAGCCGTTGTCCTGCTGGAACTTGGTGATGATCGCCTGTTTTAAAGCGGGGGTGCCGTCCACCGCGGTGTATTTGGTGAAACCGTCATGAATCGCCTTGATGGCAGCGGCCTTGATGTGGTCCGGGGTATCGAAGTCGGGTTCGCCAGCGCCGAGTCCGACCACGTCCTTGCCAGCGGCGCGCATTTCAGCGGCGCGGGTGGTGACAGCCAGGGTGGGAGAGGGTTTGACAGCCTTTACGCGGCTGGAGAGTTGTGAATTCATGTTCTGTGGTCCAGTGGTACTCAGGGCTGATCGGTTTATCGATGGCGCCATTCGCGGATGACGCAGGCGAGATGTCATAATAGCCAATTAACTCTGCGCACAGAATCCCCAGATGAACAAAACATTTCAACTCGTTTCCAAATTTGATCCTGCGGGTGACCAACCAACGGCAATTAGCGGCCTGGTGGAGGGGCTCAACGATGGCGAGGCGGGCATGACCCTGCTTGGCGTGACAGGTTCCGGCAAGACCTTCACCATCGCCAATGTGATTCAACAACTGCAGCGGCCAACTTTGATCCTGGCGCCGAATAAGACGTTGGCGGCCCAGCTTTATGGCGAATTCAAAGCGTTTTTTCCCGACAATGCGGTGGAGTATTTCGTCTCATACTACGACTACTACCAGCCCGAGGCCTACGTGCCTTCCTCGGACACCTTCATCGAGAAGGACGCCTCGATCAACGAGCATATCGAGCAGATGCGGCTTTCGGCCACCAAGGCCCTGCTGGAGCGGCAGGACACCATCATCGTCGCCACCGTCTCCTCCATCTATGGTCTGGGCGATCCCCGCGCCTACCTGGGCATGATGCTGCACCTGAGCCGGGGTGACATCATCGATCAGCGGGCCATCCTGCGGCGCCTGGCTGAGCTGCAATACACCCGCAACGAGGTTGAACTGCACCGCGCCACCTTCCGTGTGCGCGGCGAGGTGATCGACATCTATCCGGCGGAGTCAGATGCGGAGGCCCTGCGGGTACAGCTGTTCGACGACGAGGTGGAACAGCTCTCTGTGTTCGATCCTCTGACCGGTGAGATCCTGCGCAAGGTGCCGCGCTACTCCATCTTTCCCAAGAGCCACTACGTGACCCCAAGGGAGACCCTGCTCAGTGCGGTGGATCAGATCAAGCTGGAGCTGCAGGAGCGACTGACTCAACTCGAATCGGCCCATAAGCTGGTTGAAGCCCAGCGCCTGGCTCAGCGCACTCGCTTCGACATCGAGATGATTATGGAGCTGGGCTACTGCTCGGGCATCGAGAACTATTCTCGCTACCTCTCCGGTCGCAAGGCCGGAGAGCCGCCGCCGACCCTGTTCGACTATCTGCCTGACGGGGCCTTGTTAGTGGTCGATGAGAGTCATGTGACCATTCCGCAACTCGGCGGCATGTACCGTGGCGACCGTTCGCGCAAGGAGACCCTGGTGGAGTATGGCTTCCGTCTGCCGTCGGCGCTGGACAACCGGCCGCTGAAATTCGAAGAGTTCGAACGCCGTTCGCCCCAGACCATCTATGTCAGCGCCACCCCGCGCGACTACGAGATCGAGCACTCCGGCGCGATTGTCGAGCAGGTGGTGCGCCCCACCGGTCTGGTCGACCCCGAGGTGGAGGTCAGGCCCGCCTCCAGCCAGGTCGACGATCTGCTGTCGGAGATCCGCCTGCGGGTGGCGCAGAGCGAACGGGTTCTGGTCACCACGCTGACCAAACGTATGGCGGAGGATCTCACCGACTATTTGAGTGATCACGAGGTGCGGGTGCGCTATCTCCACTCGGACATCGACACGGTTGAGCGGGTGGAGATCATTCGCGACCTGCGCCTGGGCGAGTTCGACGTACTGGTCGGCATCAATCTGCTGCGCGAGGGACTGGATATGCCCGAAGTCTCATTGGTGGCGATCCTGGATGCGGACAAGGAGGGTTTCCTGCGCTCAGAAGGTTCCCTGATCCAGACCATTGGCCGGGCGGCGCGAAACGTCAACGGCAAGGCGATCCTCTATGCCGACCAGATCACCGGCTCCATGCAGCGAGCCATCGGAGAGACCAAACGGCGGCGCGAAAAGCAGTTCGAGCACAACCAGAGCCACGGCATCACGCCGCAGACCATTCTCAAATCGATCGCCGATATCATGGAAGGGGCCTACCCCGGGGCGCAGATGAACGCCAAACGCTACGCCAAAGTGGCCGAGGAGGAGCTGGAATACGCCGAATTGACCCCGAAACAGATGGCTAAACGCATCCGCCAGCTGGAGGACCAGATGTATCGTCATGCCCAGGATCTGGAGTTCGAGGAGGCGGCGAGACTCCGCGATCAGATCAAATCCCTGCAGGATCGGGGGCTGGTTGTGTGAAGAAGAGGGAAAATTATAGTATTCATTTATATTTGTAGGGTTTAATCTAGAATTAATCTAGCTTTAGAATAGGTCGATGGCGGCTTGGGCTTGTCGGTTGGCGACTGTGACTCATGAGTGATCTGGAAGGCATGTTACGGGATATCTGTGCGGAGGCGGAATATGTCTGCCGCATGGCTGGGCGCGAGCACCTGAATGATCAGACCCTGAGCGCAATGCGCAGCGTGCCGCGACAGCGCTTCGTCAGCAAATCCTTCCGCTCCCACGCCTACGAGAACAGTCCGTTGCCGATCGGCGGCGGACAGACCATCTCACAGCCTTTCATCGTCGCACTGATGACCGATCTGGTGGCGCCTAAAGCCACCGACCGGGTGCTGGAGGTGGGTACCGGCTCCGGATACCAGACGGCCATTCTGGCCCAGCTGGCTGCCGAACTCTTTACCATCGAGATCCTCCCCGAGCTCGCTCAGGCCTCCCAGCATCGATTGGACGAGGAAGGCTACCGGAATGTCCACTATCGTATAGGCGACGGCTATTATGGTTGGCAAGAGACAGCCCCATTCGATGTAATCATGGTCACCGCCGCCGTGGAAACCATACCGCAACCGCTGATCCAGCAGCTGTCACCGGGCGGTCGCATGATTCTGCCGGTGGGCAAGCGCCGTTATACCCAGGATCTGATCCTGCTGCAGAAAAGCCTCGAAGGCGAGATCCACTCCACCAGCCTGCTGCCCGTCACCTTCGTCCCTCTGGCCGGTGAGCACTGCAAAGCGGTATCGCCCGGCGTTTCTGGCTGATTTTTCAGTTTCTCCACTGATCCCTGCTACAGCCTGTTAACTGCCCGAAGAAGTTTGTCTCCTGCGCCAGCCTGTTTTGATCGACACGCTGTTCGGCCCAGGTTTCAGAAGACCCATAGGTTTTAAACGACTTGAATAATCAAGCCGTGCCTCAGTTCGCCGATAGCCTGAATAGCGATGCTTTTCGGCGAGGCCCGCGATGAAGATCACTGACAGCTCACTTTCCCTGCAATCTGCTCACGAAGCCGTGATCCGGGATGTGTCGCGCGAAAGCCTGCAGGTTTGGCGCCAGGGAAGCGAGCCGGAAAGCCGTGAGCTTAAGGGAGGCGCCCTAGGCGTACTTCGCCAGCGCGCCATGGCTTTGCTGCGATCTCCGCCGGCCACATCGGCGAAAGCCCCGGACACGCAAGCCACCGAAGCGGTCACCAAAGGCGACGAGCCCCTCGATAACCTGCATGAACTGGAGCTGTCTCTACTGAAGCTATTGGTGGAACGCTTCAGTGGCCACCATATCCAGGTGGTGACACCCGATGACCTCGGGCCTGCCGGCCAGCAGGTCGAGGCATCGGATCTTTCCGCCGGCGAGAACCCTCCCACCGGGCGCCTAGGCTGGGGTATGGTCTATCGGAACTATCAATCGCATTATGAGGCGGAACGTACCCAGTTTCAGGCGCAGGGCGTGGTGAAGACCCTTGATGGGCAGGAGATCACCCTCGATATCCAGCTCAGCATGAGTCGGGAATTCTTAGCCCAGACAGAGACCACCTTACGTGCCGGAGATGCCCTGAAAGATCCGCTGGTAGTCAACTTTGCCGGAGCGGCGGTGGAACTGACCCAGCAGAGTTACAGCTTTGATCTCGACGCGGACGGTGTCAGCGACCAGGTACACTTTGTCACCTCCGACAGTGGCTTCCTTGCCCTGGACAGGAATCAGGATGGTTTGATCAACGATGGTTCGGAGCTCTTCGGTACGCGAAGTGGTGACGGCTTCGCCGATCTGGCCCGGTATGACAGCGACGGCAATGACTGGATCGACGAGAACGACCCTGTTTTCGAGACCTTGCGCATCTGGTCCAAGGACGCGGAGGGTCAGGATCAATTGGTCGCGCTCGGCGCCAGGGGTATCGGTGCCATCTATCTGGGGCATATCACCACGCCCTTCGAACTCAAGAACGAGCAGAATAGCCTGCTCGGCGTGGTCAGAGACAGTGGTCTCTATCTGCGGGAAGAGGGGGGCGCGGGTAGCTTGCAGCAGATCGATCTCGTGGTCTGAGCAGGCCCTGGGAAATCCCCGATTCTCACATGCATTCCGCCACTCACAAGGGGTTGCAATACACACTACGCAGCCTGTATGATTCGCCGTCTTACAGGCGCGTAGCTCAGTTGGTTAGAGCGCTACCTTGACATGGTAGAGGTCGTTGGTTCGACTCCAATCGCGCCTACCAAACATGGAAACCGGTCATTGACCGGTTTTTTTATGTCCGCTGCCAGGGCAAATGCGCCAGGCCAAGCTCCGAATTCCGCACTACCATGGCTTCTATGCCGAGGCGCTTGAACAAGGGCGCATGTGAATCGATCAGGGATCTATCCGGTCCGCACAGCGATGAGCCACATTGCATAAGCTATCAGCAAACATCCAATGCATGAGTCTGGGTCGAACGACCTGTCGAGCAAAATACGCCGGGTCAATTGCCGTTCAAACAGGATGACCCCGGTCCGCCCCTGTTATGTCGAAGGTCCATAACGCAGAGGCGATACCTGTTGACAGTAAGATGTCTGGCCGCGACCTGTTCAGTTTCTCTAGCTATTTATATGCCAGTGCATTGAAGTGGGAAATCACACAAGTATTGGGTGTATCAAAAGCAAATAAACTGGACGAGATAAATTAGTAAAAAACTATAAAAAAAAACAGTAGATAATGCTGCCCTATCAAACGGTCGAAACAGCAGGGATATCGTTGAACGGGGGAAGAATCAAATATCGTCTAATTAGCCAAAATAACTGTGTTTTTGGGTCTGAATGGCTGCGTCTGAAGTTGATTTCGACAGTTTGTCGAAAAAGTGTGGGTGCGTGTTGTCCGATAATGGATTTGTCAGGGTGTGACCGATTCCACAAGCAATGATGGAACAGCACACATATTGGCACAAAAATTTGGTTTTTATGCTAATCTCGAAACACCTTAATCAATGCGAGTCTGCGGTTTTGGCAAGGACTGCTATGCTTGATGATTTGATTCGCTGATTGCTGATAAATAGAGACTATCGCTTGCCCTGTACCTATACGTGGTCAGCAAAGTAGTTCGTTCGAAATCACACATAATCATTTGATTCAAGTCATAACCTATGCGGCGAAATCCGGTTTTTTTACTGGATTGTCATATCATTATTTTTAGATGGCGCAGAGAATATCGAAATGTATCATAAACCATGGAAAAAGCTTTATCTGTCACCGGGCCAGACAGCCAAGATTCTTGGCGTAACGCCGGCTACCCTGAGAGGTTGGACCAATCGCGGCAGGTTGCGTGCCGAGACCACCGAGGGGGGGCATCGTCGTTATCCTGTCAATGACGTATTGCGCCTGGCGAAAAGTAACGGTGTAGAGCTGCGGTTGCCTGAAGATTTATCATTGCGTGTACTGGTTGTCGACGATGACGAGCAGTTCTCCCAGTTCATCACGGAGGTGCTGCAGGATATGCCAGAGGTGTCCGCTGTGTCTGTTGCCCATTCCGGCTATATAGCTGGGAATATGATCCCACGATTCAAGCCTGATGTGGTGTTGCTTGACCTCAAGATGCCGGGTCTGGATGGTTTTGAGGTCTGCAGACTGATCAAAGAAGACATTGAAACCCGGTTTATCCGTGTCATCGCCATGAGCGGCTATTGCACCGAGGAAAACCGCCACAACATCATTAAAGCGGGTGCGGAGGCTTGTCTGGCTAAGCCTTTCACTGTCGGCCTTTTGCAGCAGGCCCTGGGTCTGGGGCTGGAGGTCGATATGCCGTATCAGAAGGCGGCAAGCGAGTAAAAATATCGCCATCACCCGCTGTGGTATCCGGAGTGCGGATACCGTTGGTTGATGATGAAGCAGGGACAGCTGGCTGCGAAAGATTGAAGCCCTGGAGAATATCTCCCGATAGAACGCTATCGGCGCGGATAGGTGTTTCCGATGCGATGCTGCTGACTCCCTCCCGACCCGCTGGTGCAATTGGGATCACTGTAGATGCGCTGGTTGCGCTGAGCCGCGCCTGTCCAGCCATACAACTCAGCTGCATTCGAGATGTGGTGCGAGCATTCGCCATCGTTCTGAACGTTGGGATAGCAGTGTATATCCCAGCGTCATTCTGTGGTGAATCGATACCTTTGAGGTTGGGGGGGTAAAGGGAGTCGAACAATCCGCTAGAGGCGTAACGAGGTCAGTACAAGCAGCAGCAGTCCCAGCCATCCAACAAGCTGCCAGATTCGATTTGTGCGACGCTGAGACGCCTTTTGCTGTTTGATGAGTTCGTTTATCTCTTGCAGGTTATCCTCTGACAGGGCTGGATCCATCCAGATCCGCGAATGATCGAGATAATCAGCCTCGACAGTGGCAATGATCTGCGGCAGGGAGCCGCGATAGATTCGATTCTCCAGATCCACCAAGGCGGCATGCATGACATTCTGCACATGCATCACACCGGCATCAATATCCTTGAAACGAGCGACATATCGGATTTCGCTGCCATCTTCCTGTTTTTTTATTTCGGGTAACGTGTCGTGGACTTTTACGCGAACCAGTCCCTGGTGATCGGGATGGGTAATCAGAGTCAGAAAGCCGGTTTTCATACTTACCTTACTTCAAATGACATAGTGGTTGCTGGGTTGATATTGGACTATTGCAGCCTGTGACATGTTCTATCTTACACTTGCCTTGTCGTCTACGGCAGTTCATTAAATCCTGCTTGACGTGCCATACTTAAAAGATATCAGATCATCGGTGTGTGGAGGCTGAACATGGCCGATTGAGGTGCCGGGTCAATAAGTAGACTGTTTGCCTTGATCCGAAGCGTTTCATTTCACCACGCAGTTGATCCGGTATTATTCAGAGGTTCCATTCAGTTGATCTCCGGACAAGTCATGGACCGACATCTTGCGGCTTTAGTGCCCCTTCTGTGTCACGGATTTTCGTGATGGCAGGGGGATAACGCACAGCCCGTGCCGTAAACCGCGTATTTTGATCGACAACCTGTACGGCCTAGACTTAATCGGATGCTGTTTGCAAATACAAGTTGCTGCTTGAGGTGCTATCCATGTCTGACTATCAACATATACTGACGGCCATTGATTTTTCACAAGAGACTGATTATGTACTCAATAGGGCTATGGCTATGGCCGCAAGCGTGGCGACAAAGCTCAGCCTGATACACGTGGTTGAATATTCACCCTATCTGTTTACCCCCGATACGCCTTTGCCCATCGACTTCAATCTGGAGCAGCATTTTATCGAGAAGGCCAAGCAGCGCCTCGATGCGTTGGCTCAGAGCAAGCAACTGACAGAGGCGTCGCGCTATGTGGAGGTCGGATCACCGACGCTGGAGATCGTGCGGGTCGCGCGGGAGCAGGCGATTGACCTGATTGTCATCGGTAGCCACGGTCGGCACGGACTGCAGCGTATACTGGGTTCTACGGCTAGCGGGGTATTGCATACAGCCGCATGCGATGTTCTTGCGGTGCGTATCGAACCGCGCTAGCACCGGATAGCGGATCGATGAAGGGCGCAAAGCCCTTTGCCAGTTTGTATTCAGATTGCATCGAAACCTTACTCTTTGTCGGAGAAAGGCCTTCATTGAGCCAATCAATTGATATATAACATTCCACTTATCCTTAATAGTGGAAACAAAGTATCCGGTTCAATGATGGGTGAAGCGCTATATTTTCGCAGAATCAGACTAAAAACAAGCAGATAACACCGTCTTTCCAGTTGGCATGCCGATTGCGCATTGAATTACCCAATCGACATACAATGACCGACCTGGAGGAGAGCATGCGGGCTGCACCATCGGTCCTGATTCTTGGGATCGGCAATCTGCTGTGGGCGGATGAGGGCTTTGGCGTGAGGGCCCTGGAGTCTCTGCAGCGGCATCACCGGTTCCCGCCCAATGTACGTCTGATGGATGGTGGTACCCAGGGTATCTACCTGGTCCAGCACATCCGGGAAGCAGACATTCTAGTGGTCTTCGATGCCGTCGACTACGGCTTGCCTGGCGGTACGCTGAAGCGAATCGAAGGGGACGAGGTGCCCAAGTTCCTCGGCGCCAAGAAGGTCAGTCTGCACCAGACGGGTTTTCAGGAGGTACTTGCCATGGCGGAGATGCTGGGTGACTACCCGTCCCATCTGCTGCTGATCGGGGTACAGCCGGTGGAGCTTGATGACTACGGCGGCAGCCTGCGCGATAAGGTAAAGGCGCAGATCGAGCCGGCGATCCAATTGGCCCTCGACTATCTGGCTGAATTCGGCGTGCTGGCCCAGCGGCGTCAAAAACCTTTGCTGCCCAATCCTGTCACTCAAGGTGCGATCGCAGATATGGATCTTTACGAGACCGGACGCCCTGCTGAGACTCAGGCCTGCCGGGTCGGCGATGCCCGTCTTTTGCAGATGGAGGGTTTCCGACCGGCGCCGTCAGTGAGGGTAGCTGACATGGGCCACCTCTCTATCGGTGTGGATGCCCATCTCGATAAATACCGTGACGGCGGAAGCAGCTGATGTGCATCGGCATACCCATGCAGGTGCTCGAGTCACAGCCCGGTAGCGCACTCTGTCGCGGCATGGGACAGCAACGGGAGGTGGACACCCTGCTGGTTGGCGATCAGCCCCCCGGTTGTTGGCTGCTGGTGTTTCTCGAGAGTGCCCGCGAGGTGCTGAGTGTCGAACAGGCCTTGCGGATTACCGAGGCGCTAACTGCACTGGAGCTGGCGATGCAGGGCGAAACCGAGTTCGATCATCTATTCGCCGACCTGATCGATCAGGAGCCAAAGCTACCGACACACCTTCAACCAAAGCCGGTCGACCCGGCAACGGGAGCCTGATAATGACCTCACCCTTGATTCAGGACTTGATCGACAATAAGCGTCTCCCCCTGGTCGATGAAGCCTCTCTGGAGGCTTTTACCCGTACACACCGCCATGTATTGCTTTTCTTTACTGAGAATCCGTTGCAGTTTCCGGAGAGTGACGATGTGGCGGTGGTGCTGCCGTTGCTGATGCAACACTTTGGCGACCGCTTTCACGTCGGCGTGGTGGCGCGGGAGCATGAGCGCATGCTCCATACCCGCTTCCCCTTCGATGGTTGGCCAGCTTTGGTCCTGTTACGCGATGGCCGCTATGTGGGCGCCATCAGCCGCATGCAGGACTGGGATGTCTATCTGTCAGAAATGGAACGGCTGCTCAAGTGTGAGCCAAGCAGCATGACCGGCTTCAAGATCCCGGTGGTCAGTGCCACCTCCAGCTGCCACTGAACGGAGCATGAACATGCAACATATCAAAATCCCAGTCTCCCAAATCGGGGCAGGCAGCCAGCCCGCCGAAGCGGACGGAGCGAGCCTTGATATACTGCAGCTACCGGATGAGATGCAGACCTTCCGCATGCCCGAAATCCCCGATCCCAAGCGACTCACCGAACAGTCGGCGGCCAAGCAGATGATGGGCCAGCTACATCGCGCCCTGGTTGCGCAGGCGAGTGGTCGCCTGGGCCTGGTTGACCCCATCGATCTTGGAAAACTCGACAGCGACAGCCTTGAAATGATCGATCAGCTGCTCGGCGAGGGGGAGGTCAGCATGCGCTTTGAGAGCGACACATGCCATGCGCGTATACAGGAATCGGTACTGGCGGGTGTCTGGCGGATAAGGTACTTCACACCCGAGGGCGAACTTGCCACCGATACCGTCGAGGTGAGCGACGTGCCCAAGCTCTGTCGTCGCCACGTCTTCACCCATGCCGCCCATCGTGCGGATATGTGCCAAGACAATATTCCACCCGGCGTGCTGAATGCGCCCCCTTTACTGGCCGAGATCAATGACAAGGTGGCCGCATACCGTCCGGGGCATGAATCCCATGTGATCAATCTCACCCTGCTGCCGCAGACCGAGGAGGATCTGGGCTATCTGATTGACCGTTTAGGGGAGGGACCACTGACCATCCTCTCCCGTGGCTATGGGAACTGCCGCATTACCAGCACTGGGGTGGAGAATGTGTGGTGGGTGCAGTATTTCAACTCCCAGGACAAGAATATCCTCAATACCCTTGAAATCGGCGGCGTGCCGGCGGTGGCGGGCGCTGCGGTCGAAGATCTGCGGGATAGCGCCGAACGCCTGACCGAGATGATGGAGGTCTACCGGTGAGCGACGCCTTCTTCGGCGGTTCCTACGGCGGCGACGATTCGAAGATCGATGATGAGACTTGCCTGGAGTGCAAGATCTGTTGGTATATCTATAACCCGAAGCAGGGTGACGACTATTGGCAGATAGCGCCGGGCACCCCATTCTCGCAATTGCCCGACCACTGGAGTTGTCCCAACTGCGACGGCCGCAGGGATGACTTTATGGTCCTGAGGGATAGCAGTGATCTGCCCTGATTATCTCACCGAAGGGCTTGAACAGGTCTTCCGCCGTATCGGGCAGGAACGCATGCTTGGTTTGCCGATCCTCAATCCCGCCTTGCGGGTGAGGGCGGTTGGTTTCCATGAGTGGCGGGGACACTGTCTGGGTGTTCTGATCACCCCCTGGTTCATGAACCTGATGCTGCTGCCCAGCGAAGGGGACGAATGGCAGAACCTGCGTATCGGTGACAAGCAGCTGCATCAACTACCCTCTGGACCCTACGAGTTCATTCTTGGGGAGGAGCCGGGGGTGGGTCGTTACCAGATGTGCTCGCTCTTCTCCCCGGTGTTCGAGTTTGCCGATCAGGAAACGGCCGAGGCCACCGCCGAGGCAGTCATAGAAGCGCTAATGGATGTGGAGAACCGGGACAGTGTCTCCACCCGTGAGCGCGAGATCGAGCGCCGTTGGCGGGGAGAGACTGAGGCGACAGCCGAGGATGCCGAAACCGCGCCTGAGGAGTCCGATAGAGATCAGTCCCTGACCATCGGTGAACGTCTGCAGCAGCCCCTGAGTCGGCGAGATCTGCTGCGCGGTAAGCTGACCCGTGAGGAGCAGGCGTGAGTATTGAGGGCAATCTGCGTATTGAACTGCTGTGCCGGGACAACCGGATCCAGCGGGTGAACATCCTTTCGAGTCGTCCTCTGCAACTGCCACTGCTGTTCGAGGGCAATGCGGTGGAGAAGGTCCTGCAGACCCTCCCCATGCTCTACAGCATCTGCGCCACCGCTCAGGCCAATGCCGCTGCCATCGCCTGCCGTCAGGCGGTGGGTGTCAGCGTCAATCCCAAAATCCAGCTGGCCGAGACCTTGCTGGTCTGGTTCGAGACGGCGCGGGAACATCTCTGGCGGGTACTCATCGACTGGCCCGATTACCTCCGCGAGACGGTTGACCCCGAGCAACTGCCCGGGCTCTCCCAGCTGATCCCGGAGGCGAAAAGGGCCCTGTTCGATAACATGGCTCCCGCCTTCTCTCTGCAACCGCTCCTGCGCCACGAAGCGGAATCACTCACGGGTTTGATCGACCGTTTGGCACTGATGCTGGAATGTTCGGTGTTCAAAATGCCGGCTCCGGAATGGTATGCGATGGCCTCCCTGGAAGCGCTGGAGCGCTGGATGGACGCCAAGGAGACAGGGGCGGCCCGCTACCTGGAAAGGGTGAAAGATGCCGGGGTGGCGCAATTGGGACAGAGCGGGATCGAGGCGTTGCCGACGATCGACGCAGAACTGCTGCATGCGCGCATGCAGGCGGACGATGCCGATGGCTTTATTGCCGCTCCGGAGTGGCAGGCGGGTCCCAGGGAGACCAGTTGTCTGACCCGTCAAGCTGAGCATCCGCTGATCAAAGCGATGGAGCCGGTCTATGGTAAGGGTATGCTGACCCGGCTGGTGTCCAGACTGCTGGAGCTGGCATCGATCCCGGACAGGATGAAGGCCCTTTTGCAGGCGATTACCCGGGAGACGGAACCGACTGCCGCTGCAACGCCCGCCCTGCCAAAGGGAATAGGGGTGGGTGTGGTCGAGGCTGCTCGCGGCCGTCTGGTCCATCGCGCCAGTGTGCAAGGCAACACCATCGACCGCTATCAGATCCTGGCGCCCACTGAGTGGAATTTTCATCCCCGCGGCTTGGTTGCCGAGGGGTTGCTGGGGCTGGCCTGTGGTTATGAATCGACCATGCGGGAGCAAGCCAGCCTCTTCATCAGCGCCGTCGATCCCTGTGTCGGCTACAGCTTCGAGCTTGTCTGATGCATGAGATGTCGCTCTGTGAAGGGATGCTGCAGATCCTGGAGGAGCATGCCCAAAGCCAGGGTTTTCGCCAGGTAAAGACCGTCTGGCTGGAGATTGGCGCCCTCTCGGGTGTCGATCCCGAGGCGATGCGTTTTGGTTTCGATGCGGTGATGAAGGGCACTCTGGCCGATGGCGCGGGACTGAAGATCATCGATCTGCCCGGCCAGGCCTGGTGCCTTCCCTGCAGCAAACCGGTGACGGTAACGGCACGCTACGACGCTTGCCCGGAGTGCGGCAGCTACCAAGTGCAGGTCACCGGCGGAGACGAGATGAGAATCAAGGAACTGGAAGTTGAATGATAGTTCGAGTTTTTAGTTTTTTTAGTGATGAGTTGAGCTGTTCGTAGCGCACGCAGCCGCTTATCCTCCGTTGTTAATGTCTGGTTCTACGGTGCCGATCTGACAATGTCCAGGGCCGGTGAGGGGAGTTTAAAAGCGTGCGCAAAGCGCACACATCCCAACCCAAAGCTAAGAACTCAAAACTCAAAACATGTAAATTGAGGAGTCAGTTATGTGCACCGTTTGCGGTTGCGGCGAAGGCGAGACCCGGATTGAAGGCCATGAGCATGAACACGGCCATGAGCATCATCACGCCCACGAACACCACCACCATCATGACCACACTCACGACTATGCGCAGGGGCCGGCCCACGCCCATGCGCCGGGCATGAGCCAGTCGCGTATGGTGCAGATCGAGCAGGATATTCTGAGCAAGAACAACCAGTATGCGGCGGCCAATCGTCACTACTTCCGCGAGCACGCGATTCTGGCGCTCAACCTGGTCTCCAGCCCCGGCTCCGGCAAGACGACCCTGCTGACCCGCACCCTCGGGGATCTGACGGGCGAATATGACATGGCGGTCATCGAGGGAGACCAGCAGACCGCCAACGATGCGGAGCGTATCCGCGCTACCGGAGTCAAGGCCCTGCAGATCAACACCGGCAAGGGGTGTCATCTCGATGGACACATGGTGGGCCATGCCCTGGAGACACTGCGGCCGGCTGATGGCAGCCTGCTCTTCATCGAGAATGTAGGCAACCTGGTCTGTCCCGCTGCATTCGACCTGGGCGAGGCCCACAAGGTGGCGATCCTCTCGGTCACAGAGGGAGAGGACAAGCCCCTCAAGTATCCCGATATGTTCCACGCCGCTGATCTAATGCTGCTGAACAAGACCGATTTGCTGCCCCATCTGAACTTCGATGTGGAGCGCTGTATCGGCTACGCACAGCAGGTCAATCCGCGCATCCGGGTGCTGCAGCTCTCCGCCACCACCGGTGAAGGGATGGACGCTTGGTATCAGTGGATCGCCGCTACCCGGCAGATGGAACTGGTCGGCCATCCGGCGTTGTCGGCTTAAGCCGGGATTTACCGCAAAGGGCGCAATGAAGCGCAAAGAGCACAGAGGATTTTTGTCGGGTGCGGCTTGGGGTCCGGCGGTCTGTCGAGATACCCGGGATGGAGCCGTGCGGATTGGTCATCTGCTGGGGAGTGAGCGCGTCATCGAAGAGCGGTGGGATGAATTTGTAGGCCAGGTGGAACATTTGGCGGGCACTACGATCAGTGCGCCTGCCTTGCCAGGCATCTACAGTATTAAGAGTGTGCGCAGGCAGGCCGACGAGTCCGTGAAGCCGCCTGCACGCTATCGTGAGGAGGAACTGGAGCAGATGAAACGTAAACTTTACGGCTTCGATCCGAGCTATCATATGGCTCGATACAACTTTGTCTACACGGTGCCCAAGTCACGCATGCCGATGACCATCGCCAATCATCGCCGGGAGATCCCGGCCCGGAAGCAAGTCTTATGAGCACTCTGCCCACCGTACTCATTGTCGACGACGAGGTGCGTAGCCTGGAGACCTTGCAGCGCATCCTGCATGACGACTTCGATGTCAGGAGTGCTGAAAACGCGGAGCAGGCGCGGCACATACTCGAGACCGAGTGGGTACAGATTATCCTCTGCGATCAGCGCATGCCCGAGATTACCGGGGTGGAGTTCCTCAAGCAGGTGCGGGAACAGTGGCCCGAGGTGATCCGAATGATCATCTCCGGTTACACCGACTCCGAGGACATTATCAGCGCGGTCAACGAGGCTGGCATCTATCAGTTTGTGACCAAGCCCTGGCACCCCGACAGTCTGATCCTGCTGTTGAAAAACGCCGCCGAGCTATTCGAGCTGCAGCGTAAAAACGAGATCCTCTCCATCGAGCTGAAGATGTCCCCCAGCCGGGTGCAATCGACGATAGATCAGAAACGCAAGCGATTGCGCGACGATTACAGCTGCGACGACCAGATCGTGCGCAGCCCTCAGAGCTGCATGAACCAGGTCTGTGAGAAGATCCGCCGCATCTCGCCCTATGATGTCTCGGTGTTGCTGACCGGCGAGTCGGGTACCGGCAAAGAGCTGGCGGCTCGCGCGCTGCACTACAACAGCCCCCGCTGGGATCAGCCCTTCGTGGTGGAGAATTGCGGCGCGCTGCCTGACGAACTTTTGGAGAGTGAGCTCTTCGGCTACAAGAAGGGGGCCTTTACCGGTGCGGTAGAGGACCGCGCAGGCCTGTTTGAGCGGGCCAGCGGGGGTACCGTCTTTCTGGATGAGATCGGCGAGGTATCGCCTGCCTTCCAGGTGAAGCTGCTGCGAGTGCTGCAAGAGGGGGAGATCCGACCCCTGGGCAGCAGTCAAACCCGTCAGGTCGACGTGCGTATCATTGCCGCCACCAACCGGGATCTGGAGCAGGAGGTGCGCGAGGGGCGCTTCCGCGAGGATCTCTACTACCGCCTCGCCACGGTCACCATCCAGCTGCCGTCACTGCGCGAGCGCAAGATGGATATCCCGCTGATCGCCAACAGCATTCTGGACTCTTCCATGAAACAGCTGGGCAAACGGGTGCAGGGTTTCACCAGTGAGACCCTGGCCTGCATGCAGGCCTACCATTGGCCGGGCAACGTGCGTGAACTGCAGAACGAAATCCGCCATATGCTGGTGATGGGTGACGATGATCTGCTTGGCGCGGAACTGCTCTCATCCCGGGTGTTGCGTGCGGCGCCGGTGGAGGACGAGGCCGAGCTGCAGATGCTCGACGACCTCGACGGTTCACTCAAGGAACGGGTTGAGTCCCTGGAGGCCCGCATCCTCAAAGAGACCCTGATCCGCCATCGCTGGAACAAGAGCCAGGCGGCCAAAGAGCTGGGGCTCTCACGAGTCGGTTTGCGCAGCAAGCTGGAGCGGTACGGTCTGGAGAAGATCGAGCAGCTGCGCGAGGATGAGGACATGGCCGGGTAAGCTGGCTGCAAATGAACATCAATGAGCGCAAGCTGTCGGTTTTGTCGGTGCGGCAAAGCGCATCCTTCAGCGAACCGAGGGGGAGGGTGCGGCTCTACCGCACGGTTTCGCCTGATCGCCGCTATGGCTTAAACGCATTGCAATCCGCTGCATTGACTCACGTTCCTATGCGGACTTACCTCCCTACTCAAACCGATTACACAGGAAAGCACCGTCGTGAGCCGATCATCGACGGAGAGGTTACAAGGAGTGGAGATGTCTGAGACAAAATCGCGTCTAAGCACCAGCCTGATCGACAAGATCGACATGGCCGGCCCCTTGCAGTTGTCGGAGACGACGGAGAATGCCTGGATCGAAGTGATCCAGAAGATGGATAAGGTCTACGCCGACCTGGTCCACTATCAGGTGGAGCTGGAACAGAAGAATGCCGAGCTTGAGGAGACCCAGCAGTTTATCCGCAGCGTACTGGAGTCGATGACCGAGGTCCTGATCGTATGCGACATCCAGGGACGTATCGTACAGGTCAATCAGGCGCTGGAGGATTTCACCGGCCAGCCCAAGAAGGCACTGCTCTACCGGCCCTTCAACGAGCTCTTTGGCCTCGAGTCCCTGCCCCTGGTGGAACAGTTCGCCGAGAAGTTGGGCAGTGACGCCATTGTCGACTGCGAGGTCAACCTGCAGACCCTGGAGGGCTCCATGCCGCTGGCAATGAACTGCTCCTCCCGTTACGACGTCAAGGGCCGGCTGATGGGCATGGTGCTGATAGGTCGGCCGGTGGGCGAACTGCGGCGTGCCTATGAGGCCCTCAACAAGGCCCATCTGGAACTGAAGCAGACCCAGGAGCATCTGGTCCATTCGGAGAAGATGGCTTCGTTGGGACGTCTGGTAGCAGGTGTCGCGCACGAACTCAACAATCCCATCAGTGTGGTGTTCGGCAACATGCACGCCCTGAAACGCTATGGGGAGCAGATCAACGGTTATCTGTCCGAAGCGGGGAAACATCTCGAACCGGACCTGAATCAGCGACTGCGCGAGAGTTACCGCATAGACCGAATCGAGGCCGACATGGGCCCCCTGATCGAAGGGACCATGGAAGGGGCTGAGCGTATCAGCAAAATCGTGCTTGATCTGCGCCGCTACTCGGGTATCCAGCGCGAGAAGCCGGAGCCCTTCGATCTGCGACAGGCCGTGCTGACAGCGACCCAATGGGTGATCAAGGCGGCCCGGGAAAAGCCGGAGGTGAGCTATGAGCTGGCCGACGATCTTGTGATTCGAGGGCGGCAGGGACAGGTACATCAGATTTTGATCAACCTGGTGCAGAACGCCATTGATGTAATGGAAGGCCAGCCGTCCCGACTCACTATCGCCTGCAAACATGACCGGGAGCATGCCTGGATCAGCGTGCGCGACAGCGGTCCAGGCATTGCCGATGAGGATCTGAAAAAACTCTTCGATCCCTTCTTCACCACCAAGGCAGTGGGCAAGGGCACCGGCCTTGGGCTCTATATCAGCTACGGCCTGGCCCATGACATGGGCGGCGACCTCTGGGCCGGTAACCACCCGCAGGGCGGCGCGGTCTTTACCCTGCAACTGCCGCTGGATGGTGGCGATGATGACTGAAACAGGCCGGGAGCCTTTGAACCTGCTCTGGTTACAATCCGGTGGCTGCGGCGGTTGTAGCCTCTCGTTGCTCTGCGCCGAAGGGCCCGATCTCTTCACCATTCTGGAGAGTGCCGGAGTCAACCTACTCTGGCATCCCTCGATCAGCGAGGCCTCGAATGGAGAGTTCATCGCTCTACTGGAGGCGATCCTGGCGGGCGAAGAGCGACTCGATTTGCTCTGTCTGGAGGGCTCTGTCGTTCGTGGTCCTGATGGCAGTGGTCGCTTCCACCGCTTGGCGGGCACGGGAAAGCCCATGATGTACTGGATCGAACGACTGGCCCGAGTCGCAGGCCATGTAGTGGCGGTGGGCAGCTGTGCCGCCTACGGCGGTATCACCGCGGCAGGGGGCAACCCCAGCGAAGCCTGCGGATTGCAATACGATGAGACGTTGAAGGGTGGCTTACTGGGCAAGTCTTTTACCGATGCCAAGGGTCTGCCGGTGATCAACATCGCCGGTTGCCCGGTGCATCCCAACTGGGTGACGGAGACCCTGTTACAGATCGCCTTTGGCGATCTCGATTGGGAAGGGTTGGACGAGTGGGGGCGGCCCCGCAGCTATGCCGATCATCTTGTCCACCATGGGTGTCCGCGCAATGAGTTCTACGAGTACAAGGCGAGCGCTGAGAAGCCTTCGGATCTCGGCTGCATGATGGAACACATGGGCTGTCTCGGCACCCAGGCCCATGCCGACTGCAACACTCGCTTGTGGAACGGGGAGGGTTCCTGCCTGCGTGGCGGTTACGCTTGCATTAACTGCACCGCCCCGGGTTTTGAAGAGCCGGGGCATGCCTTCACCCAGACACCGAAGATTGCCGGTATTCCGGTGGGACTGCCCACCGACATGCCTAAGGCCTGGTTCGTGGCGCTCGCCTCGCTGGCAAAGGCGGCCACCCCAAAACGGCTGAAGGAGAACGCGGTGGCGGACCATATCCGGGTGCCGCCGGGTCGTCACCCGGGGGGGAAATCGTGAGTCGGCGTATTGTCGGGCCGTTCAACCGGGTCGAGGGGGACCTGGAAGTCGAGTTGACCATCGAGGCGGCGGAGGTGGTTTCCGCCAACGTCTCTTCCTCTCTCTACCGGGGTTTCGAACAGATCCTGCATGGTAAGGAGCCGGGCGATGCCCTGGTCTACACACCCCGCATCTGCGGTATCTGCTCGGTCTCTCAGTCAGTGGCCGCGGCCCGGGCGTTGGCTGATTTGCAGGGAGTCACGCCGCCACCCAACGGCGAACTGGCAACTAACTTGATTCTCGCCAATGAGAATCTGGCCGACCACCTGACCCACTTCTACCTCTTTTTCATGCCGGATTTCGCCCGCGCCGTCTATGCCGGTGAATCCTGGTACACACAGGTCGCGGAGCGCTTTCGGGCGCACACCGGTAATGCCCTCCGGGAGATGTTACCGGTGCGAGCCGATTTCATGCACCTGATGGGGCTACTGGCGGGGAAGTGGCCCCACAGCCTGGCGATCCAACCCGGTGGTACCACCCGCGCTCTGGAGGTGCAGATGAAAGCCAGGGTGCAAATGCTCCTCTATGGCTTTCGGCGCTTTCTCGAGACGACCCTTTTTGGCGACAAGCTGGAGAGCATCGTGGCGCTCGACTCGATCCAGGCACTCGATCAATGGATGGAGGCAAGAGCTCCAGACAGCAGCGATTTCCGTCGCTTTTTGGCGTTGGCGGGAGATCTGCAATTGGACCGGCTCGGCCGGGCCAGCGACCGTTTCATGAGTTACGGCGCCTATGGATTCGGGACGGCACATCATCTGGCGCAGGGGATTTGGAGCGGTGGCCTGCAGGGGCTTGATACCGCATTGATCGCCGAGGATGTCAGCCACAGCTGGATGGGGCATCAGAGTGAGCCCAAACACCCCTTCGAGGGCATCACCCTGCCGGATGCCGATGCGCAACAGGGCTATACCTGGTGCAAGGCGCCGCGGCTGGATGGAAAAGTGGTCGAGGTGGGGGCGCTGGCGCGTCAGCAGGTGGATGGCCATCCCCTGATTCGCGAATTGGTTGCGCAGAGTGGCGGTAATGTACGCAACAGGGTGATTGCACGACTGTTGGAGATTGCCCGCATCCTTATTCAAATGGAGGTGTGGGTGCGGGAGATCCGGCCCGGGGAGAGCTTCTGTCAGCAGGCCCCGCTGCCGGAGGAGGCGCAGGGCTGCGGTTTGGTCGAGGCGGCGCGTGGCAGTCTGGGACATTGGATACGCATCAAGCACGGTCGCATTCTCAACTATCAAATTATCGCTCCCACCACCTGGAATTTTTCCCCCCGAGACTGTGATGGACAACCCGGCGCCCTGGAACTCGCACTGCAGGGCGCAAAACTGAGGCAAGGGGAGCAGGATCCGGTGGCGGTGCAGCATATCGTAAGGTCGTTCGATCCCTGCATGGTTTGTACAGTGCATTGAGTGCAGCCGGGGGGAGGGTGTTCCATTTTCTCCTGATAACGTAATTTCGTACCAGCGTTGGAGATGCGGCTTGGATTTCTCCCGTCACTCCACTTAAACTCCAAACAGACCAACCTTGACCTAATTAATTATGCAACCTCTGGACAAGTCGTGGACCGGCATCCTGCCGCCAAAATGCACCGCTTCGGCATTGCGGATCTTCGCAATAGCGGGCTATTCCATGCGATCCGCGCCATGAAGGAAGCACCCTTGGGCTGCACCTTGAATCGGTGCACTTTGATCGACAATCTGTCCGGCCCAGGCTTACTCAAAGGTTCCTAAAGTGGCCATGGCAGATAGGAAGAAGCCGATATCCCATTTCTTCTATGCAGCCATCATCACGGCTGTCTATGTGGTGACGGCGGTGGCGTGGATATTCATCTCGGAATATCTCCTGGTTGTGCAGGTGGAGGAACCGGTCAATATCGTCGAGTATCAGTCACTGAAGGATTGGGGATTCATACTGATAACGACTCTGGTGCTCTACTACCTGGTTTTTTTTCAACTCAGAAAATACAGTCAGCATCTACATAAATTCAAGTTGCAGCGCGCGGAGATGCACCTGCTGAGTCAGTTTCGTAAAAGCATCATCGACAATGCCAGCATCTGGATCACGGTATTGGACAAACAGGGCTATATCACGGTTTGGAATAAGGCGGCGGAAGAGATCAGCGGCTATCGTCGCGAAGAGGTGTTGAACAATAGCAAGGTCTGGGAGTGGCTCTATCCGGATCCGGAATACCGCGCATCGGTGCGTCGGATCTCCCAGGAGATCGTCAGCCAAGGGGCCGAAGTGGAGGGCTTCGAGACGACCATTCGCACCAAGTCAGGCCAGGAAAAGATCATCGCATGGAACACCCGGCGATTTCTCAATGATATAGATGAGGTCATGGGCTCGATCGCCATCGGGCGCGATATCAGTGAACAGAAGCGGGTCGTAGAGGCGCTGAAGAGGCGTGAGATGCAATTGGCGACATTGATGGACAACTTGCCGGGCATGGCCTATCGCTGCCTGAACGATGACGACTTGACCATGAAGTTTGTCTCCAGCGGCTGCAAAAAACTGACCGGTTACGAGAGCAGTGCCCTTATCGATAATCGAGACATCAGCTTTGCCTCCATCATTCATGAGGACGATCGCACCAGCATTGCGAGGCAGGTTAGTAATGCATTGGGCCGCAAACGCCCATTCGCCATGGAATACCGCATACGACGTCGGGATGGCAGCGTCATTTGGGTTTGGGAGCAGGGACGGGCGGTGCAAGTCGGTTCTGATCTTTTTTTCGAGGGTATCATTCTCGATAACAATCAGCGCAAAGTCATGGAGCAGAAGCTGGAGCGAATGGCTAGCCACGATCCACTCACCGGCCTCTACAACAGACGTGAACTGGAGCAGCAGTTGGATGATGAAATAGTGCGCTCCGAACGTTACGCACATCCCATGAGTCTGTTATTGCTCGATGTCGACCACTTCAAGAACATCAACGACCAGTATGGCCATCTGGCGGGGGACGAGGTGCTGCGTCAGCTAAGTCGTCTACTGCAAGCGAGCGTCCGCACCGTTGACTATGTGGCACGCTATGGTGGCGAAGAGTTGGTGATTGTCTTACCCGAAATCGCCGAAGATGAGGCTTTTGCCATGGCTGAGCGTATCCGCCGTACGGTACAGGCGAAGCAGATCTCCATTGCTGATAATAAGCAGGTTGGCGTCACTGTGAGCATCGGTGTCGCGACATTCCCTATTCATGGTAGTGATATTCCGCAGCTGTTTAAGAAAGTCGACGAAGCGATGTATCAGGCGAAGCAGAAGGGTCGCAATCAAACGGTATGCGCTGCCGAGTCGAAGTAATTCAACTCGCGTGGTCAGGCGATCCTACGAGATTGCCTCCCCTATCGAACGTTGAATTCGGATGATATTTAAGAAATAGAAAATGCCGTGAAACCACAATTCGTTTCTTTTTGCGTACTCCCTGTTCTGATCCATGTAGTATATTCATCAACCGAAATCATACGATTTCATGCTTAGCTATAAAAAAATAGTCCAAGTAATTTTCAAATTATGGTGCTCACACAGGGGTTTCCGCACTTGATCACTTCGAAAATGAATAGATTTTCGCATCCGATAGGCGTGGCGCTACTCACCGGTTTGATGCTGGAGCAAACTATCGTCGGAGCAGATGAATTGGTGGGGGGTGCGGACTCGTCACACCGAACGAAAAGTATTGCTGACATGGATATCGAGGAATTGGTGAATGTCAGGGTTTCACCCTTCGAAGTCACTACCCGCCTGGACAGGGGATACCGTGCTTCAAACGCTGTTTCCGGTTCCCGTTTCGATGCACCCATAAAAGAGCTTCCCTTTGCCATTCAGGCATTCACTGAGTCCTTCATCAAGGACCAGAAACCGGAAAATATCTTTGATATCGCGCGCTATTCGCCAGGCGTCACCTACCGCAGCAATGACTTTAACGAAGGTAACGCAAACCTGGCTATCCGTGGCTTTCCAGTCAGCTCAACGAAGGGAAATATCCAAATTCTGCGCGACGGTGTCAATGGCCCCTCCATCTTCGATTTCACCAATATCTCACGTGTCGAGGTGGTCAAGGGACCGGCTTCGTTTCTTTATGGGCAGGTCGCTCCCGGTGGTATCGTCAATATCATCACCAAAAAGCCCCAGTCTCGTTTCGCCGCTTGCGCCGATGTGACCTATGGTTCTTACGATCAGTATCGCCTGGATGCCGATATTACCGGCCCCATATCGAACAAGCTCCTGTTCCGACTAGCCACTTCCTACAATCAGGATATGGATTACTGGGAGCCCTACGATGCCCATTCCTGGAACTTCTCACCATCGCTACTTTGGCAACCGAACGATCGGGTGAGCTTTTCACTCAAGTACGAGAAGTTCCGCAAGGTCGAATCGCCCCAGCTCATGCAAAAGCCCGGCCTTAATGCCCACTCCGGTGTTGTGCCGTCCCCCTCTGACCCCAACCTTTCAGGTGTCGAAGTGCCGGGTCTGGCAGACGATTGGAACGGTTTGTCCTATGCGGATTACCGCAATAGCGACACCCGCAGCCTGAGCGCATGGCTCGATATCAATTTCGACGATCATTGGAATCTTCGCGCCGGTTACTCCCATCAGGCCTATACGATCGATGCACTCTTCAGCGGCAACTTCGGTATGGCCAATAACACCACTCTGCTGCAGGGGCGTCGTATAAGAGGACAGATCTACACCAACGAGGGGGATACCTACGAAACCCACGCCGTGGGCAAGTACGACTTCGGACCGACAAGCCTACGTCTGTTGCTCGGCGCACAATATGTCGACCGCGGTTTCGATGACTGGGCCGCCCAGGCGCCCAATGACCCTGCCCTCGGTAGCAATCCGACCGCTTCGCCATTTCCGCTATGGGATCTGAGCGACCCATCCACTTGGGATCGCGACCCTACGGTTCCGCGGTCGGCTCTGACCGAGAATCAAACTGATGCCAGCGTCTCCTATACGGATAAGTCAGTTTATGCCGGCAGCACCTTCGGTTTCTACGACGATCGTCTGCTGATACTGGCCGGATGGCGTCTGACGTCGACGAAAAACCAACTTACCGATAACCTGACACAGTCTGTCGGGCTCGAATTTTCCGAGAGACAGGTGACCCCTCAATACGGTGTGCTGTATAAACTCAATCCGGAACTCTCTCTGTTTGCCTCCTACGCGGAGTCGTTCGTGCCCGGCTCGCAACTGCTCAGACATCCTGACGGGACGACGACGCAAGCCAGGCCGACAGAGGGTGAGGGCTACGATATCGGTGTCAAGGCCAATCTGCTTAACGGCAGGGTTTCAGGCACGCTCACCTTCTTCGATATCCGTAACCAGAATATCGTCAATGACCTTTCGCAAACAGACACCACCGGATCGGTGGTGATATATAACGTACAGAGCGGCGAGCAGCGTTCACAGGGAGTCGAGCTGGATGCCACAGCCACATTGACCGACAACTGGCAGCTCTACTTCTCCTATAGCTACATGGACGCGCGTATTACCGAATTCAGCGGTAACGATGCAGCCATCCTGGCCCAGGATCCGTCCACGCTCAATGCTGCCGGGCAGGAGAATTATCGAAACGTAAAACGGTTTCATGACGCCCCCCTGCAGATGAGCGCGCCTCAGTTGGCCAATGTTTGGACTCGCTACAACTTTACACGGGATCCGCTTCGTGGCGCCTATGTCGCCGGCGGTCTGAATTTCGTGCACGACCAGACGCTCCTGTCCGACAGTCCCGAGTCATCCCGTCAGACCTATACCCTCATCAATGCGAAGGCAGGTTATGCGTGGAATTGGCATGGCAGGCGGATGAATCTGGACCTGATGGGAAAGAACCTCACCAATGAGCGCTACCGACCCTCGCAGAGCACACGCGGTCGGCCTCGGGAATTCATGCTCACCCTATCTGCCAATTTCTGATCACACGGGATAGATGGGGATGTCTATACCAGTGCACGAAACTCGCAAGCGCGGGTGTGGAGGCTGCTATTATTAATACAGCACACTTAGCCGCCGGCTTCTTATTTGCATTGATCGCCGGTGAATTGCGAATGAGCAAGGACAGATTGAAAAATCAAAATCATGATCGTCACTTGCCGCTTCCAGGGAAGCACCTGCTTGGCCTGCTAATGTTCATCTGTCTACCTGCCCTTGTTGTCGGCCAGGAGGTAGAGAAAGCGGATCCCTGGCGTATTGAAGCTGCCTTTCTGCGCAATTTTGCACACTACGTGACATGGCCGGAGTCTGCCTTCAGTAACGATCATTCCCCATGGTATGTCTGCATACTGGGACGCGATCCCTTTGGAAAAGCCTTGGAGAATACATTGAATGGGCGAACTGAGAAGGGGCGCTCTTTTTTAGTCTTGCGTACGGATAATCCTGCAGAATTGCATCGATGCCAAATTGTCTACATGGCCTACCTGGTCGGTAAGGAGCGACATACTGCCCTTGCCAAAATAAAGCATCTGCCCGTACTGACCGTCAGTAATGCACCGGATTTCCTGGAAGCGGGAGGGATTATCAGATTTGATGTTTCGGACTTTGTGGAGATGCACATCAATCTTGATCAGGCTCGGGCCGCCTCTTTGTCGATTCAAACAAAAATGCTTGAAGTGTCCAATGACGTTATAGTCGACGGTAAAGTCCACAAGGTGCGATAGCGGCGATTGATCAACTGAATATCCAGAGAGGGTTTACATCTGTTTAAACAGGCTATGTAAAGCTCCAATCACCTGGGGGCAAACGTTGTGACTGGTGATGGTCATATTCGGGTATTATTAACCCGCTATTCTTTTCACGCGACTTTATCGGTTGCCGGGTTGATGTCACTTAGTCACATCTGTTGTGTATGGGTATGAACGATTTTCATCATCGAGACTCAGTAAAAAAGATCTTACGGCTGTTGCTGGGGCTTGCCTTCATCATTTTCGCATTGTTGATTCTACTGCTGGCATTGCAGTTGACAGAGTCCGCCCTCAGTATCTGGCAGATGCTCGATCAGATGTCTCCCGCCTTATTGGCCATCTATGCCGTGGGATTGTCACTGTTTGGCCTGCTAACCCTCGCCACGATCTGGTTTCTGTTTAAACCTTCGACGAGGCGTGCGAAAAAATTCGCAGTTGAGGCTCAGATCCCGGTCGTAAGGGATGATCTTGAGCGGGCGCTGCAAAAGGCGGATGCGCAAGGGGTCGACACAGCAGAAGCCAAACAGGAGGTGAGCGAGCTCGATAAGCGGGCAGGAGACGCTGTTCCCTATGTGGTTTTTTTCGGTGCCGTATCGGCCGGTAAGAGCGCTCTGCTCAAAGCGATAACAGGTGATCGGCGAATCGGCGTCGATCCGAGGGCGGGAACTACCCGCGAGATTACACACTATCGCTTCAGTGATGGCATGACCGCCGATCTCTATCTGACTGATGCACCGGGTATCCTCGACCTGGATGAGCGAAATGTTCGTCTCGCCCAGGAGGAAGCACGGCGTGCCGACCTGGTGGTCTACGTCTGTGATGGGGAGCTGACTCGAGACCAGCATGCCGAGGCGATCCAGCTGCAATCCTTTGCCAGGCCGATGTTATTGGCCCTCAATAAAATAGATCGATACAGTGAGACAGATCTTACATCCATTGTGGCACGGCTTCATCTACAGCTCCCGGATATCGATATCATTCCGGTGCAGGCGGGGGGAGAAGAGCGAGTTATCCGGCAGGATGCTCAGGGCAGTGAGTCGGAGATGATACGTGAGAGAGCTCCACAGGTAGAGCCTTTGATGCGTGCGATCCGCAATAGAATCGATCTGGATTCTGAGCTGCTGCGGCAGAAGCGGGATGATAGCCTGGTGCGACTCGGTTTTGAGAAGCTGAATCAGGCCACAATGAGCCATCGCAAAGAAATCAGCGAACAGGTGGTCGCAAGTTATTCTCGCAAGGCGATGGTAGGGGCCATGGCGGCCGTCAGTCCCGGTACCGATGTGCTGGTTCAGAGCTACCTCGGTGTGCAGATGGTGCGTGAATTGGCGCGGTTGCATGAAGTCAAGGTGCGGCAGGCGGATCTCGATCAGTTCATCGCGCTGGCGAGTAAACAGGTGGGTAAACGGATGACGCTGCTATTGGCGCTGGCAGGCAATGTCTTCAAAGCCTTTCCCGGCGTCGGCACAGTGGCCGGCGGGCTGCTGCATGCGGTGGCTTATGGGATGATTTTCGAGGGCCTGGGTAGTGCCGTGTCCCGGACATTGCAAGAAAGCGGCCAGCTACAGAGTCGTCTGGTTCTGGACTATTTCGAGGAGAGTATCAGTGGAGATCTGGAAGGTCGTGCGAAGCATTTTGCCCGGCTGGCTTGGCAAGAGGTCGTTGCAAAAAAATAGCCCGGAGCGTTCCGGCGCAGCGTGTGATCATCTACAGCTAGCACAGGATAACCTGCGTGAGCTGTTGGAGGATGAGCGCCTGCCTGCATCGGTTCGCGAGACTCTGCAGGACGATTTCCTGCAGGTGCAGGCGATGTTGGATAAACTTGAGCATGGTCAACTGCATATCGCCGTCTTCGGGCGTGTCAGCGTGGGCAAGTCGGCATTGCTCAATGCCCTGTTGGGCGAGGAGCGCTTCAGTGTCAGTCCGCTGCATGGCGAGACCCGCCACAGCGACATGGCCGCCTGGCGCGAGATCGAAGCAGCAGGCGTCTATCTCATCGACACCCCAGGCATCAACGAGGTCAGCGGTCAGGAACGGGAACGCATGGCCCAGGAGGTGGCCGGTCGTGCGGACCTGGTGCTGTTCGTGTTGGATGGCGACCTGACTGCGAGTGAATTCAATGCCATTGAATCCCTGGTTACGAGCAATCGGCCCATCTTGCTGGCTCTCAACAAAGCCGACCGTTATAGCGAAGCAGAGCTTGCGTTGTTGCTCGGCAGCCTGCGCGAAAAGCTGCGCGGCAAGGTAGCCGAGCCCTATATTGTTCCGGTGGCTGCCCGGCCCGCGGAGCAGATCTATCTCCAGGTTAACGCACAGGGCGAGGAGCAGGAGATCCGGCGAACACCGTCGCCGGATGTGCAGCGGCTTACTGAGAGTCTCTGGCTGCTGATCGAAAAAGAGGGTATGGCCCTCTCCGCTCTCAATGCCAGCCTGTTTGCCGGGCAGTTGAGCGACACAGTGGCCGAGCGCATAGTCGAGGTACGACGACAGGTGGCTGAGAGGGTGATCACCGGTTACTGCCTGGGTAAGGGTATCGCCGTGGCGGTCAATCCCATTCCGGTCGCCGATCTGGTGGCGGCACTGGCCATGGATGCCTCGATGGTTGTGCACCTGGCGCGGGTCTATGGCATGTCCGTGAGTCGTGGTGAGGCGGGACAGCTGATCCGCACCATCGGCGCGCAGATGGCGTTGTTGATGGCGGCGGTGTGGACGGTGAATCTGGCGGCCAGCGCCCTGAAACTCGGCAGCGCCGGGTTATCCACTGTGCTTACGGCTGCCGCCCAGGGCGCGGTGGGTTATTACACCACCTACATCGTCGGACAGGCGGCGCAGCGCTACTTTGCCCAGGGACGCTCCTGGGGTAGTGACGGTCCGAAGCGTGTGGTGGAGCAGATTCTCGACTCAGTGGATCGGGACTCGATTCTACAGCAGGCGCGGGATGCGATTCGGCAGCGGTTGCGAAAGGCGGAAGGATAGGGAGCCTCTGTACAATTCATGAATCGATGTGTGGCGGCTGAAATGCTCCGGCTCTGCCAAAAAAACCTCTAACCTGCCAAAACTTCACAAAAAGCCAGCTATTACGTGCACTTATTGCCTTGACCGGCAGATCTCACCTTACACTCGATCCAGGATTAATCAGAGGTTCTCTAGAAGCTCACCTAAACGGCGGTGCAGAGATAGCGTACCAAAGGCGTGGTATCGGTAAAATTCTTGGCCACGAAGTCCTTGCGCATGAGATCAATGATCAATGGTGATGCGTCTGTGTGGGAAAGCCATTGAATCGTTGCATGTTGCTCAGGCACCTCTGAATGAGGGTTAGCCATAGCCCGCTATTGCGAAGATCTGTAGCATAAAAAACGGTACGTTATGGCGGTATGATGTCGCTCCTCGACTCGTTCGGCGCTTCCTTTGCGGTCAACAATATCGGTAGAACGATCAGACGTCGTATTTACGGAAAATGGCGTGCCGGACAGGGCAGGCACAGACGGCATTGTTCCCAAGTTGGGTTGTGTAGGGGCATTCCTGACGATCCGGGTTCTTTCCGCAGACCATACGGGCATGATGCTCCGTAGTGATCTTAATGCCGCACAGCTGATAACTCTCTTCCTTCAGGCAAGCGTGTTTTTTTACGCACTTTTTCGCTTCCAGTAGCGTCTCGTACGGAATGTTGAACCTACGGGGTTGATGCATGAGTTGTGATTCTTGATCTCTTCATTACCGCTATCTTATCTCACCTCGCAGCCATAAGTGCGAACAAAGTGACTGAATATCAACAGCGCTTAAATGTCGCGCCAACCACTGCCGCATGCAGACCGCGTCGCTGGAAATGATCCACTATTTGTTGTGCTGGCAGGGTATGGGGATCGTAATCGTCCACCAGCAGATGGGGAGTTTGAGATGGGTGCAGGGGCTGACCACACCTCTGACCCCTGCCAGTTCACGCTCAATATTAGGGAACTGCTCCGCTGAGAGTGATTCGTTGCTATGTACCGCGGTATTGGCGTCGCAGCTGATCATTGGCTGTCTCCCTATCCCTTTTGGCCTTAAGGAACCTCTGAACAAGTCGTAGTCCGACATCTTGACGCCAAAATGCACCGCTCCTGTGTTGCGGTTCTTCGCAATAACGGGCTAGGACCTAGGGATGCGCCTTGATTCGGTACCTTTCGATCGTCAATCTGATCGGTCCCAGGCCCATTCAGGAATTCCTTCATTTGAAGCTAGCTCATAGGGAAAGCAATGCAATAGAACATAACCCAACAAATTACAGGGTATGGCAAACCTTCGTCGGTTGATATCCATGTGAGTTGAATCGCTATCCCGGCGTGACATAATCAAAAGCGAGCATCGGATTCGTGTTAACAGGCCCCAGCCCTGTTTGGCTATGCCGTTTCCACTTCATAAACGCTGCGAGTCCTACCGAGACAGGCCTTATATGTATCTGGATACCTTTATTTTTTCCACTCTGATTCTGCTGCTGGTGACTTCGGTGGCGGTGGCGCTGTTCAAACATCTGGGGTTGGGTTCCGTGCTGGGCCTACTGGTTGCGGGCATTGTGGTGGGGCCCTACTCACCGGGTCCTTATCTGACCCGGCATGTGGAAGATGTGCGTCATTTCACCGAACTTGGCGTGGTGCTGTTGCTGTTTCTGATCGGACTGGAGATGAATCCGAGTAGGCTCTGGGCCATGCGACGTGAGGTCTTTGGCTTGGGTTCGCTGCAGATCATTCTCAGTGGCTTTGGGATTGCGCTCTGTATTCACTTCTTTGACTATTCACTGCCTCTGGCGCTGTTGATCGGTTTCACCTTTGCCCTCTCATCGACCGCTTTTGTAATGCAGATCCTCCAAGACCGCGGCGAGATCGCCAGTCATCACGGCAGGACGGCTTTTTCCATTCTGTTGATGCAGGATCTGGCGATCGTACCTTTGCTGGCAGCGGTGCCTATTCTCTCCGATACCGGCAGGCTGTCGGCGGACATACCGCTGTGGGAGCAGGTGGCCATCGTCGTTGGAATGATTTTCGTGGTCTGGGGCTTTGGCCGCTACCTCTTGCCCTATGCCCTGAACCAGTTGGCCAAGCAGGGCAATCGGGAAGGCTTCTTGCTGGTGGTCATGCTTGCCGTGTTCCTCGCCGCCTGGGCGATGAATCAGGCCGGATTGTCCATGGCACTGGGCGCTTTCGTCATGGGGATGATGCTCTCCAGCTCCAGCTACCGGCTGCAGATTCAGGCCTATGTCGAGCCCTATAAAGGGATGTTGATGAGTCTCTTCTTCGTTGCTGTCGGTATGTCGATCGACTTTGCCTCGTTGTTTCAGGAGCCGGTTACATTCCTGCTCCTTATTCTCGCGATCGTGGCGATCAAGTTATCGGTGCTGTTCCTTTTGGCGCTGGGTTTCGGTTATTCCCGCCGTGTGGCGCTAAAGGTCAGTTTCTATCTGGCGCAGGGAGGTGAGTTCGGTTTTGTCCTGTTCGGATCGGCGGCGGCGCTGGAGGTTATCGATGATCGGACCTTCATCCTGGCGGTCGGGGTGATCTCAGTCTCCATGCTGATTACACCACTTTTGATCAGGCTCAGTGATGGGGTGGCCGGATGGCTCGGTAGTGGTCAGGGCGAGGAGTCGCTGCGATATCCCGCCGATCGCGGGGAGGTGGGCAAGCGAGTTGTGATCGGCGGCTATGGCCGGGTCGGACACACCGTGGCCGTGCTGCTGCATACCAGTGGGGTACCGATTGTCGTCTTCGACACCCGTCCGGATCGGGTAGCACAAGGCAAGAAAGACGGTTTACCTGTCTATTTTGGCGATATCAGCGATCCCGACCTTCTCGATGCAGCCGATGTGGGACGCGCCTCTTTGGTGGTCCTTACCATCGACAACGGACCTATTGCGTTAAGGGCGATCTCGCATATCCGCAATGTTTATCCCCATCTACAGGTGGTCTCGCGCGCACGGGATCTGGAGGCCTGCGGACATCTGGTGAAGGCCGGCGCCAGTCATGCCTTTCCTGAAATTCTTGAGAGCAGTCTGCGCTTGGGGGCCATTGCCCTGCAGATGGTTGAAGTGCCGAGAGACAATGTGGATCTGTTGTTGCAAGGTGTCAGAAACGACAACTACGATTTGGTGAAGGACGACAACAGAGGGGCGTAAACTGATAGGACCTAGTGGATTAGGGAATCTCTGATTAATTCCGGATCGAGTGTGTGGCGAGATGAAATGTGCCGATTCATGTATTGACCAGAGGTTACTTCGTGTTAACAGGCCCTAGTCAGCCTCTAGTCGTCGCAGAATTTCCCGCTGAGAGTCGAGCAGATTCGTATCCTCGGGCGACAGAGTCAGGGCTCGTTGCAGGGCGGCAACGGCCTGACTCTTCTGCCCGTCGGCCAAAAGGGCATAGGCCAGGTTGTTCCAGGCAGTGGTGTTCTGGGGTTCCAGTTCGGTAGCCTGTCGAAACGCTTGCACGGCTAGCGGCCAATCCCCGCCACTATAGGCACTGTTACCCAGCGCGAGCCAGGCAGTGCTGTTTTCCGGCCAGGCCTCGACAGCGGCCTGATAGGCGCGATGTGCAGCGGCATGCTGGCCAGTCTGTTCCAGGTCGTTTGCGGCACTGAGATAGACAGAGGGTGTTGCCGTGACGGGCAATTGGCTGGGAGGCAGGGTTACAATTGCCCAGTTTCCTCCCCGGTTCCAGGTGTTCATGAATGTAGCAAAGCCGGTGATCCAGCGTCGTTCCCGTCCTGATCGAAGTATCAGCAGTTCCTGCTCCAGATCGTATCCGACCGCCACAGCATAGTGCCAGCGCGGATACCAGCTGAATGCCTGGTTTTGCAGGATCAGGACAGGGTTTCCTGCGGCAACTTCACGCAGTAGATGATTCAAACTCCCGCTCAGCGGATAGACCAGAACACCCTGCTGTCGGGCGGTAGCCGCCAGTTCGATCTGCAGACTCCCCTCAAGACCCGGCAGATAGGTCAGCCTGCCAAGGGACTCCGGCGTGGCCAGAATCTGCCGATGCTGCAACAGCGTGGCGAGGGCGGCCGGTCCGCAGTGGTTTTGCTCCTGTGGAAAAAACGGGGTTTCATCCAGTTCAACACGACGGGGAATGTCGTCGGGTAGAGGCGAAAGTCGCGGGGTGATGCCGAGGCTGGTACAGCCTGAGATCAGGCCGCTCAGCAGAACGCCCAGCCAGAGTCGGGCGTTCCGCTGAAATATCGCTCTCATCTAATGGGATGGACAAAGGGGAAGATATCGGTCGCGCCGATGGCATCGGTGACGATGAAGAGAACGAAGACGAACAGAATCACGCCCACGGCGTCGCCACCAGCCGGCAGGTCACCCAGGCGTTCGTTGAGGGTGGCGATCTCCTGTTCCGTCATTTGAGCGACGCGCTGTTTGACCGTTTCGGCGTCAACGCCAAGTTGGGTCAATTGGTTGCGGACCTGTTCGCGTTCAAGGGTCTGCAGCAGCGTGGTCCGTGCTGAGTCTGAGCTGCCATCCAACAATTGGCTGTTTCCGATCATGGCGCTCTGAGCAGAGCCTAAAGGGAGCATGATCAGTGAGAAGGAGATCATGATGGCAAAGAGTTTGTTGAGCATGTACATGTCGAGCCTCATTTGAGATCCGTATAGGAAACCGGATCGTTTATTAGTGATTATGTGGAACCCTCGATGTATCGAGAGGTTCCTGCAGCACAGGCTTTCCAGTTCTGACTTGGGCCATATTTGGCTTTCATGCAGGACACCGTGATAACACCCGTAGCTCCCACAATATTACTGAGATTTTTTATTGGACTTCAACATGCTGATTGAAGTGTTGTTGGACAATGCGATGGAATCAGCACTTTTTCACTGAATACCAAGCGATTGCGTCCTGTAGGCCGGGAATCAGGGGGATGTTTGAAATGTCAGAAATTTCCTACATCAGGATCAGGCCAGACTGATCGTACAAAATAAATCTGAGAATAGAATTATAATCAGCGAAAGGGATGCTGAACCTGAAACGGATAACCATACCATAAAAAAATCCAGAGGAAATCGAATGCGCACGAGAGTTTCAAAATCCAAAATTGAAACTCAGGGAAGAGGAGAGCACGTCGAAAATGGGGAACGGAAGGTCTCAATGGAAGGTTCAGATTCGCGCTCTTACACAGAAGCCTATCACGCCATACTGGCCAGGGAGCTATTCATCAACGATATACAGGAGGAGCATAGCAAGAGCTTCTGAGCCGCCCCTTGCAAGGGTTCAATCAGCTTCGAAGCGTTGACCGGTCACGCCTCGGCTATCGGATCCCATGAGGTAGAGGTAGTTCATCACCCGGGATTCAGGTCTGGGTAGAGAGCTGGGATCCTCCCCCGGGAAAGCCCAGGTCCGCAATGCAGTCTGTGTCGGTCCTGGGGCAATGCTGTTAACACGTATCTGGCTGTTCTCCAGCTCATCCGCCAGGGTCTCCATCAACCCCTCGATGCCTGATTTCGCAACCCCATAGGCCCCCCAATAAGCCTTGCCTTTTCGCCCTATCTGGTCGGATGTGAAGATGATCGAGGCATCGTCCGACTTGCGCAGCAGGGGCAGGCAAGCTTGGGTGAGGATGAAAGGAGCGGTCAGGTTGACCTGAATGCCTCTGTTCCAGGTCGTTACGTCATAGTCGTCAATGCGGCTCAGCAATGAGAGTTCGGCCGCGCAGTGGACCAGGCCGTGCAGGGTGCCGAATTCACTCAGTAGGGTATCGCCAAGCCTGTAATAGTCTTCCACCGCTGCCTTTTCCAGATCGAAAGCGATCAGGGCGGGGGTCGGCCAGCCGGCGGACTCGATGGCGTCATAGGTCTTTTCGAGTTTTTTCTGTTTTCGTCCCAGCAGGATGACCGTGGCGCCATGCTCCGCATAGGCCATTGCCACTGCCTGTCCGATACCGCTACCGGCTCCTGTGACAAGGATGTTATGCGATTTCAAGAGGTCTTTCGGCGGCTGATAGTCCGGCATGGCGTTTCCTAGAGGTTTTTTTAATCGAGCGGGATTATACCTGGCTGGGCAGGGGTTGGTATGTACGGGTTCAGAGCCAATCAAGCAGTTCCAGCGGGTGTTCGATAGCGCCATCTGCCTGCCATTCTTCAGGTTTGTCACCTTGCGAGAGATAACCGAAAAGGGCAATCAGCGTGCGGGTGCCGGCGCTGCGTCCCGCCTCGATGTCTCGCGCGGCATCCCCGACAAAGATGGTTTCAGCGGGATCCGCCTTGGAGAGACGGCAGGCATGCAATATGGGCTCTGGATGGGGTTTGGCATGGGCTGTCGTGTCCCCGCTGACGATGGCACTGGCCCGTTGATGCAGGCCCAGCCCCCGCATAAGGGGATTTGTCAGGTAGGCCGGTTTGTTGGTGACTATGCCCCAGGCGACGGAACGCTTTTCAAGTTCCTCCAGCAAGGACTCCATGCCATCGAAAAGCCGGGTGTGAACCGCGATACGTTCTTGATAGAAGTCGAGAAAGGCCCTTTGCAATTGCTCAAAGTCGGGATCATCGGGCGCGATGCCCAGGCCGGTTATCAGCATCGCCCGACTCCCATGGGAGACGGAGGGGCGAAAGTCCTCAAAGGCGATTGCCGGTCGATTCAGGCTGTCGAGCAGCCGGTTGAGGGCGGCATGAAGATCGGGGGCGGTATCGGCGAAGGTACCGTCGAGATCGAAGAGCACACAGGCGGTCATGCTTTGGCTGCTTTCTCCGTGGCGATCATGTAGTTCACATCCACGTCTGGGCTCAGGGAGTACTCGCGGGTTAACGGGTTGTAGCTGAGGCCGGTCATATCGATGCTCTGCAGCGGGGTGCGTCGGATCCAGCCACTCAACTCTGAGGGGCGTATGAATTTGGCGAAATCGTGGGTGCCCTTGGGTAGCAGTTTGAGCAGATACTCAGCACCGATGATGGCGAAGAGATAGGACTTTGGATTACGGTTGATGGTGGAGAAGATGACGTGTCCTCCCGGCTTGACCAGACGGCTGCAGGCCTCGACTACGGAAGCCGGATCCGGAACGTGTTCCAGCATCTCCATGCAGGTTACCACATCGAATGAGGCGGGCTGTTTCTCTGCCAGGTGCTCCACCGGGATTCGCTGGTAGTTAATCTCCAGTCCCGACTCCAACAGATGCAACCGGGCCACCTGCAGAGGAGCTTCTCCCATGTCGATGCCCATGACCTGGGCGCCCTTCATCGCCATGCTTTCGGAGAGGATGCCACCGCCGCAACCCACATCGAGCACCCGCTTTCCAGCCAGCGGCGTCAGACGGTCGATGTAGTCGAGACGCAGGGGATTGATCTCATGCAGCGGCTTGAATTCACTGTGCGGATCCCACCAGCGAGCGGCCAGCTCTTCGAATTTGTTCACTTCCACCTGATCGACGTTGATCTGTTCCTGGCTCATGTGACTGCCTGTATATCGGGATATATGGATTCGGGAATCTCTTAACAAGTTATCGGCCCACGACTTGTGAAGAGGTTCCCTAGATTACACGATGGAGCTGTCGCTTGACGACCCTGGACTGACAGCCTGTTAACACAGGTGAAACAACCGGCTTAATCAGCCTCTGCAATCCGCTCTTGCCAGATGGCCGCTCGTTTCAGCAGGCGCTCGGCATCGAGTGTGGTCAGGCTGCCCTCGTTGACCAGTTGCCGCCCGGCCACCCAGACATGCCTCACCTGACTCCGGCCGCAGGCGTAGACCAGTTGCGAAATGGGATGATAGAGCGGCTGACTCTGTAGCCGGTCAAGGGCAACCGCGATCAGGTCGGCCGATTTACCGATCTCCAGCGAACCCGTATCCTGCTCCAGGCCCAGTGCCCGGGCGCCGTTGATGGTGGCCATTGAAAGGGCCTTGGCGGCCGGCAGCGCGCTGGCGTCTGCGGCGACCCCTTTGGCCAGCAGCGCGGCGGTGCGCAGTTCACTGAACATATCCAGGTCGTTGTTACTGGCCGCGCCGTCGGTCCCCAGCGCCAGGTTGACCCCGGCCCGCATCAGGCGGTCCGCCGGGCAAAAGCCGCTGGCGAGTTTCAGGTTCGATTCCGGACAGTGCACCACATGTCCGCCGGAAGCGGCGAACGCCTCGATCTCCTTGTCTTCCAAATGGGTCATGTGTATCGCCATCAACGAGGGCGACAAAAGACCCAGCCGCTGGAGCCTGGCCATGGGCCGGCTGTCGTGGTGTTGCAGGCTCTGCAGGATCTCATCCTGAGTCTCGTGCAGGTGGATGTGAATCGGGATTTCCAGTTCGTCGGCCAACACCCGGATGCGTTCCAGCACCGGATCCGCTACGGAGTAGGGTGCATGGGGAGCGAAGGCGGTGTGGATCAGGCGATGGTTGCGAAAATGATCGTGGACCTCCAGCCCCTTGGACAGATACTCATCGCCATTGCCGGCCCAGGCCGATGGGAAGTCGATGGCGATCAGTCCCAGCACGGCGCGGATGCCGGCGGCATCGGCTACCCGACCTGTCACATCGGGGAAGAAATACATGTCATTGAAGCAGGTGGTGCCGCCAAGCAGCATCTCTGCAATGGCCAGTTGGCTGCCGTCATGAATGAACTCCTCGCTGATCCAGCGCCCTTCGGCGGGCCAGATATGCTGATTGAGCCAGGTCATCAAGGGCAGGTCGTCCGCCAAACCGCGCAGCAGGGACATGGAGGCATGGGTGTGGCTGTTGATCAAGCCTGGGATCAGGGCGTGGTCCGGCAGCCGTTTCTCGGTTTCGGGCTGATAGGCCGTTGTGGCTTCCTGCGTGGGTAGCAGGCCGATGATCCGACCGTCCCTGATAGCCAGGCTGTGGTGCTCGAGCACCTGGTTTTCCGGCACCACCGGAATGATCCAGCGGGCATGAAGCAGTAGATCGACCTTTTCAGACATGGGTTGCCTTTCCCTTTCTCGGTTAGCGTAAACTAGGGCCTCGTGGGTTCTTGCTAAGAGGCCCTGGCGTGCTCTGTAACTTATGCGCAGAGTACGCAAATTGATGACGGTTTCATAATGGGAGTTTCATGTTTCCGCCTAACCCCCGACATTTGATGACATCACCTCTTCAGAGGCTGGTCTACCAAGAGGTAACTTAATCAATGGATTCTATCCCGGCTTGCCCCCAGGCTTCACCCGATCATGCCATCGTCTGGGCGGACGATCGGCTCTTCCTGCTCGATCAGCGCTATCTGCCGGAGCGTACCGAATTCCTTCAGCTTGAAACAGCGATTGCCGCCTCTGAGGCCATCCGGCAAATGGTGGTGCGTGGCGCGCCGGCGATCGGTATCACCGCCGCCTATGGGGTGGTGCTTGCCGCCAGAGAGAGTTTCCGCAAGGCCGCAACGCAATGGAAAGCCGCGTTGACGGACGATCTGGAGGCCTTGCGCCAAGCCCGTCCCACCGCGGTCAACCTCTTCTGGGCGCTGGAGAGAATGTCAGGGCTCATCGAGGGTCTGCCGGAGAGTGAGGATCCCGTTCCGCGCCTGCTGCGGGAGGCACGGGAGATTCATCAGGAGGATATCGCCGCCAATCGCCGTATGGGGCAGTTGGGCTCGACCCTGATCGAATCACCGACCTGTGTCATCACCCACTGCAATGCCGGCGCCCTGGCCACTGGTGGCTATGGCACCGCCCTCGGGGTGATTCGTGCCGCCCATGAGCAGGGTTTGATTCAACGGGTCTACGCTGACGAGACCCGGCCCTGGCTGCAGGGCTCGCGTCTGACCGCCTGGGAACTGCTGTATGACCGAATTCCGGTCAGTCTGTTGGCGGACGGGGCCTCGGCCAGTCTGATGGCACGCGGGGAGGTCGGTTGGGTCATCGTCGGCTCCGACCGCATTGCCGCCAACGGCGATGTAGCGAATAAGATCGGTACCTACACCCTGGCGGTGGCGGCCAAGCACCATGGTGTGAAGGTGATGGTGGCGGCGCCCACCTCGACAATCGATATGCGACTGGCCAGTGGCAGCGAGATTCCTATCGAAGTGCGGGGGAGCGACGAGTTGCTCTGTTGCGCCGGAAAGAGGGTGGCGGCCAGTGGTGCCGAGGCCTGGAATCCGGTATTCGACGTGACGCCGGCGGGATTGGTCGACGCCATCGTTACGGAGAGGGGTGTTGTACTGTCGCCAAATGAGAAAAAGATGGCAAAACTGATGGCGAAGTGAGCTGAGACGCCCTGAAACCCCCTTTCCGGTGTTTTTTATACAACACGGGATAGGGGGCTTATGGTACACTTGCGTTTTTTCTGACGCCCCACAGATTCGGCTGGGGTGGTATCGAAGATAGTCATAAAGATGAGCGAATTCGCTAAAGAAGTCCTGCCTGTCAATCTCGAAGACGAGATGCGTCAATCCTACCTCGATTACGCCATGAGTGTGATCGTGGGCCGTGCCTTGCCGGATGTGCGAGACGGTCTGAAGCCGGTCCATCGCCGCGTACTCTACGCCATGGGCGAGCTGGGCAACGATTGGAACAAACCCTATAAGAAGTCGGCCCGTATCGTCGGTGATGTGATAGGTAAATACCATCCGCACGGCGATACCGCGGTCTACGACACCATCGTGCGTATGGCGCAGCCGTTTTCCATGCGCTACATGCTGGTCGATGGGCAGGGTAACTTCGGTTCGGTAGACGGAGATTCTCCCGCCGCCATGCGTTACACCGAGGTACGCATGGCCCGCATCGCCCAGACCATGATGGATGATCTGGACAAGGAGACGGTTGATTTCGTCACCAACTATGACGACACGGAGAAGGAACCCTCCGTGCTGCCCGCGCGCATCCCCAATCTGCTGATCAACGGCTCCGCCGGCATCGCGGTGGGTATGGCAACCAATGTACCGCCACACAATCTGACCGAGGTGATCAATGCCTGTGTCGCGGTGATCGACACCCCGGCCATCACCATCGAACAATTGATGACTCACGTGCCGGGGCCCGATTTCCCCACTGCCGGGCTGATCAACGGTGCCAGCGGCATTCTCGAGGCCTATCAAACCGGCCGTGGCCGCATCTATATGCGCGCCCGCACAGAGATAGAGACCGATCCCGCCAACGGCAAGCAGACCATCATCGTCCATGAGCTGCCCTACCAGGTGAACAAGGCACGTCTGATCGAAAAGATCGCCGAGCTGGTGAAGGAGAAGCGCATCGAGGGCATCACCGAGCTGCGCGACGAGTCCGACAAGGATGGCATGCGCATCGTCATCGAGCTGCGTCGCGGCGAGGTGGCCGAGGTGGTGCTCAACAACCTGTTCCAGCAGACCGCCATGCAGAGCGTCTTCGGCATCAACATGGTGGCCCTGGTCGACGGCAGACCGCGGCTGCTGAATCTCAAGCAGCTGCTGGAGTTCTTCATCCGCCACCGTCGCGAAGTGGTGACACGCCGCACCCTGTTCGAGCTGCGCAAGGCGCGGGACCGCGCTCATGTGCTGGAGGGACTCGCCGTCGCCCTGGCCAATATCGATGAGGTGATCCAGCTCATCAAGCAGGCCGCCAATTCAACCGAAGCGAAGAAAGCCCTGCTCGAGCGGAAATGGCAGTCCGGCGTGGTTGAGAAGATGCTGGAGCGTGCCGGCGCATCGAGCACCCGCCCCGAGGAGTTGACCGAAGAATTTGGTCTGACTCCCGAGGGCTATCGTCTGACCGAGGTTCAGGCCCAGGCCATTCTCGATCTGCGGCTGCACCGCCTGACAGGGCTGGAGCAGGACAAAATAATAAAGGAATACGAAGAGTTACTAGATAAAATTGCGAATTTACTTGATATTCTCGGCAGTCCTGATCGTCTGATGCAGGTAATCCGTGACGAGCTGATCGAGATCCGCGAACAGTATGGCGATGAGCGCCGTACCGAGATCATCCAGAACCGACTCGATCTGACCCTGGAAGATCTGATCACGGAAGAGGATGTGGTGGTGACCCTCTCCCACGCAGGCTATGCCAAGGCCCAGCCCATCAGCACCTATCAGGCGCAGGGGCGGGGCGGCAAGGGCAAAGTTGCGACCGCCACCAAGGACGAGGACTTTGTCGACAAGCTCTTTGTCGCCAGCACCCATGACACCATTCTCTGTTTCTCCAACCAGGGCAAGGTCTACTGGCTCAAGGTCTACGAACTGCCGCAGGCGGGCCGCAATGCCCGTGGCAAGCCGATCGTCAATCTATTGCCGCTGGAGAGCAAGGAGCAGATCAACGCCATCCTGCCGGTGCGCGACTACGATGGGGATCGCTATATCTTCATGGCCACCAGTTCCGGCACGGTAAAGAAGACTCCATTGGAGGCCTTCTCACGTCCCCGCAGCAGCGGCATCATCGCCGTCGATCTGCGCGATGGCGACAAGCTGGTGGGGGTCGACCTCACCGATGGCAAGCAGGATATCCTGCTCTTCAGCAGTTCCGGCAAGGCCGTGCGCTTCAATGAGGAGAAGGTGCGAGCCATGGGCCGCACCGCTTGTGGTGTCCGCGGCATCCGACTGGAGAAGGACCAGCAGGTGGTCTCCCTGATCGTCGCATCCGAAGGCGACGTGTTGACCGTCACCGAGAACGGTTACGGAAAACGCACGCCGATCAGCGAATATCCGCTCCACGGCCGGGGTGGCCAAGGCGTCATCTCGATTCAGACTTCGGATCGTAATGGCTCGGTGGTGGGTGCCGTCCAGGTCGTGGACGAGGATGAGATCATGATGATCACCGATGGCGGTACCCTGGTGCGCAACCGGGTAGCCGATGTCTCCAGCATGGGTCGTAACACCCAGGGTGTGATCATGATCCGTCTCAGCAAGCAGGAGAAACTGATCGGTATCGAGCGGGTGGAATCCCTCGAGGGCGATGTGGACGAGATCGAGGAAGGGGATGATGAGACCCCGCCCACCGAAAACGAGTGACAGGTTGGTCCCGAACCTTGAATAGCGGGTAAATCCGAAATTTGAATCAACTAAGTCGAGAGGAAAAGATGTCGCGAGTCGTTAATTTCAGTGCTGGTCCCGCCATGTTGCCGGAAGCGGTTTTGCAGCAAGCCCAAGCCGAGATGTTGGATTGGCAGGGTTCCGGGATGTCGGTTATGGAAATGAGTCATCGCGGCAAGGAGTTCATGTCGATCGCCGAGCAGGCGGAAGCCGATCTGCGTCAACTACTGGCGGTACCGGACAACTACAAGGTGATGTTCCTGCAGGGCGGAGCCTCGAGTCAGTTCGCCATGGTGCCGATGAACCTGACCCGCAACAACAAGAAGGTCGATTACATCAACACCGGTTCCTGGTCTAAGAAGGCCATTGCCGAAGCCAAGCGCTTCGCCGAGGTCAACCTTGCCGCTTCCACCGAAGCGAGCAAATTCACCACCACGCCAGCCCAGTCGGAGCTGAATCTCAGCCCAGACGCCGCCTATGTTCACTACACACCCAACGAGACGATTCAGGGTGTTGAGTTTCCCTATCTGCCCGAGACCGGCGACGTACCGTTGGTGGCCGACTTCTCCTCCACCATTCTGTCGCGGCCGATCGATGTCTCACGCTACGGCATCATCTATGCCGGCGCGCAGAAGAACATCGGTCCCGCCGGTCTGACGCTGGTCATCATGCGCGAGGATCTGATCGGTGAAGCCATTGACGGCACCCCGGCGATGTTCCAGTACACCACCCACAGCGAAAACGGCTCTATGTACAACACCCCGCCAACTTACGGTTGGTATCTGGCGGGTCTGGTCTTCAAGTGGCTGCTGGATAAAGGGGGGCTGAGTGCCATGGCTGAGATCAACCAACGCAAGGCACAGGCACTCTACAACGCCATCGACGCTTCCGCTTTTTACGCCAACCCGGTCTCTGTGGAGAGCCGTTCCTGGATGAACGTACCCTTTACCCTGGCCGATGCGGAGTTGGATGCCAAGTTCCTGCAGGAGGCGGGCGCGGCCGGTCTCAAGACCCTCAAGGGCCATCGCTCGGTGGGTGGCATGCGCGCCAGCATCTACAACGCCATGCCGGAGGAGGGGGTTCAGAGTCTGATTGAATTCATGGCCGAGTTCGAGCGAGCCAACGGTTGACCGTTTGATCCTATCAGCAGGCGCGAAACCCCAGGCACCATCCAACAGCAAGGGTTTCGTGCTTCATGGTGCCCCATGCACCAGTGAAGCAAAAAGAGAAGAAATATGTATAAAATACTGACTTTGAACAATATTTCCGTTGCCGGCCTGGATCGGTTGCCGCGAGGCAGCTACGAAGTGGCTTCAGAAGTCTCTCACCCTGACGCCATTCTCCTGCGCTCCTACAAAATGCACGATATGACCGTTCCGGAGACGGTGAAGGCGATCGGCCGGGCGGGTGCCGGCGTCAACAACATCCCTGTCGCCGATATGACCGCCAGGGGCATTCCGGTCTTCAATGCACCGGGCGCGAATGCCAATGCGGTCAAGGAGCTGGTGTTGGCCGGTGCCCTGATGGCGGCGAGAAATCTGGCCCAGGCCTGGAAGTTCGCCACCGGGCTTTCCGGCGAGGACGCCGATATCACCAAGCAGGTGGAGTCCGGCAAGAAGCATTTTGTGGGTTTCGAACTGCCGGGTCGCACCATGGGCGTCATTGGCCTGGGCGCCATCGGCGTGAAGGTGGCCAATGCCTGCCGTGCATTGGGAATGAAAGTGACTGGATACGATCCCACCATCACCGTGCAGAGCGCCTGGAAGCTGGCTTCGGAAGTGGAACAGGCGCTGAGTGTCGACGACCTGCTGTCGAAGTCGGATTTCGTTACCTTCCACGTGCCCCTGACCGATGCCACAGTCAATACCATCAACGCCGAGCGAATCAAGCTGATGAAACCGGGTGCGGTACTGCTCAACTTCGCCCGCAACGGCATCATCGATGACGCAGCCGTGGTAGACGCTCTGGATAGCGGACATCTCTATGCCTATGTCTGCGATTTTCCGAGCACTCTGCTGAAGGACCACCCCCGGGTGATCACCTTGCCCCATCTTGGCGCCTCGACCAAGGAGGCCGAGGACAACTGTGCCATCATGGTGGCCGACGAAGTGCGCGACTACCTGGAGAACGGCAATATCACCAATGCGGTCAATTTTCCCACCATCAATCTGCCGCGAAATGGCGGTTTCCGTATCGCGGTGGTCAACAGTAATGTACCGAATATGGTGGGACAGATCTCCAGCGATCTGGGTGGTGAAGGGCTGAATATTCTCGACATGCTGAACAAGTCCCGCGATGATGTGGCGGTGACGCTGCTCGATGTGGATGAGGCGCCTTCGCAGAAGCTGCTCGATACCCTGGCGGCAATCGATGGGGTACTCTCCGTGCGCAGCCTGGGTAGTTCGAAAGCCTAACCCTCCTGTCGACCTGTTGAATGACGAAGCGATGAGCGACGACGAAAAACTCAAGGCGATACGCCAACGCATCGACCTGATCGACCAGCAGCTACAGGCGCTGATCGTGGAGCGGGCCGAGGCGGCGCAGGATGTCGCACGAATCAAATTGAGTGAAAATTCTGACGCGGACTTCTATCGCCCGGAGCGGGAAGCGGAAGTGTTGCGGCGGGTCAAGTCGCGCAACACAGGTCCCCTCGAAGGCGAAGAGGTGGCGCGTCTGTTCCGCGAGATCATGTCGGCCTGCCTGGCTTTGGAGAAACCGCTCAACGTGGCTTTTCTCGGACCCGAGGGGACTTTCACGCAGACTGCGGCGTTGAAACATTTCGGTCAGGCGGTGCGAACCCATTCGATGGGATCGATTCCCGACGTCTTCCGGGAAGTGGAGGCGGGCGCCTGTCACTATGGCGTGGTGCCGGTGGAGAACTCCACCGAGGGGGTGGTCAGCCACACCCTCGATACCTTCCTCAACTCGCCGCTGCGGATCTGCGGTGAGGTTACCCTGCGTATCAAACACAATCTGCTTGGTCGGGAGAGCGATATGTCAACGGTGCGCAAGGTCTACTCCCACTCACAGTCCCTGGCCCAGTGCCGCGGTTGGCTCGATCTGCATCTGCCCAACGTGGAGCGGGTCGCGGTGGGCAGCAATGCGGAGGCGGCCAGACTGGCGGCAAGTGAGCCGGGATCGGCGGCCATCGCCGGCGAGGCGGCGGCCGCGATCTATGAGCTCAGATCGCTGGCATCCAATATTGAGGATGAGCCGGGCAACACCACCCGCTTTCTGGTCATCGGCCGGCGTGATGCCGCCCCCAGCGGCGATGACAAGACCAGCCTGATGTTCTCCACGCAGAATCGGGCGGGCGGTCTGCATGCCATGCTCAGCCCTTTCGCCAAGCATGGCATCAGCATGACCCGTATCGAATCACGTCCCTCGCGTCGGGGTCAGTGGGACTATGTCTTTTTTGTCGATGTGGATGGCCATCGGGAGGACGAAAACCTGCGTCAGGCGGTGCAGGAACTGGAGCAGGTCGCTTCCCAGTTCAAGGTTTTGGGTTCCTATCCCAAAGCAGTGCTCTAGGGTCGAGAGGGACATCGAGAACAACCCGATCATGAACAGATTCCTCCACATCAGCGCGCCGGGTATCAGCGAACTCAAGCCCTATCTGCCGGGTAAGCCGCTGTCTGAACTGGAGCGTGAACTGGGTATCTCCCATTCGATCAAACTCGCCTCCAACGAGAACCCGTTGGGCGCCAGCCCAAGGGTGGCGGAGGCGATCAAACAGGCCCTGCCGGAGCTTGCCCGCTATCCCGACGGCAGTGGTTTCGAGTTGCGACAGACCCTGGCCAGGAAGCATTCCATCGCGCCGGAGTGCATCACCCTTGGCAACGGCTCCAACGATGTGCTCGATATGGTGGCGCGGGTCTTTCTGGCGCCAGGCACGGAGTCTCTCTTTTCACAGTATGCCTTCGCTGTCTATCCGATCTGCAGTCAGGCCGTCGGCGCCACCCTGGCGGTCGCTCCCGCCAGGGATTACGCACATGATCTGGACGCGATGCGGGCGAGAGTCGGTCCGAATACCCGGGTGGTCTGGATCGCCAATCCCAATAATCCGACAGGTACCTGGCTGGCCCGGGATGCACTGCTCGCCTTTCTCAGCGACCTGCCACCCCAGGTCATTGTGGTGTTGGACGAGGCCTACACGGAGTATGTGGAGCAGACAGACTATCCGGATGGCACGCAGTGGCTGGAGCGTTTTCCCAACCTGATCGTCACCCGAACCTTTTCCAAGGCCTACGGGCTCGCTTCGCTGCGGCTGGGATATGCGCTATCGCATCCGGATATCGCCGATCTGCTGAATCGGGTGAGGCAACCATTCAACGTCAACAGCCTGGCACAGGTGGCCGCCCTGGCGGCGCTCGAAGATCAGAACTTTATCGAGCAGTCGCTGGCGATAAACCGTACCGGTATGCGGCAAATCATCGACGGTATCGAGGCGCTGGGTCTGGAGTACATTCCCTCGGTGGGCAACTTCCTCAGTGTGGACATGGGCCGCGAGGCAGCGCCGATCGACAAGGCGCTGCTGCAACAGGGTTGCATTACCCGTCCTCTGGCCAATTACGGCATGCCGAATCACCTGCGTTTCACCATCGGGCTGGAAGCGGAAAATGCGCGTCTGCTGAAGGGACTGCGCGAGGTCTTACCGACGTGATCGAAAAGCTGGCCATTATCGGTGTGGGGCTGATTGGCGGCTCCTTGGCATTGGCATTGCGCGAAGGGGGCCTGGTCAGGGAGGTGGTCGGTTGCGGTCGTGGCAAGGACAATCTGGTTAAGGCGCAACAACTCGGTATCCTCGATCACTATACCCATGATGTGGCGGAAGCGGTGCAGGGAGCCGATATGGTGCTATTGGCCGTTCCCCTGGGTGCCATGCGGCAGACACTCATGGCCATGCGCGACCACCTGGCGCCAAATGCAGTGGTGACGGATGCGGGCAGTGTCAAGGGCAGTGTGGTAGCTGATCTGCGGGCGGTTTTTGGAGAGATACCCGGTTTTTTTGTGCCGGGCCATCCCATCGCCGGCACCGAGCGCAGTGGCGCCGAGGCCGCTTTCGCCACACTCTATCGCAATCGCCGCGTGATTTTGACTCCGCTGCCCGAGACCGATGGCGAGGCCGTGGCAGCTGTGGAACGGATGTGGCACCAGTGCGGCGCCGAGATCACCCACATGTCGGTCGCCCACCATGACGAGATCCTCGCCGCTACCAGTCATCTGCCCCACATGCTTGCCTTCAGCCTGGTCGACAGCCTGGCGCGCCTGAAGGAGAACGATGAGATCTTCCGCTTCGCTGCCGGTGGTTTTCGGGACTTTACCCGTATCGCCTCCAGCAATCCGGTAATGTGGCGGGACATCTGCCTGGCCAACCAGAGTTCACTCAGCGCCATGCTGACCCGGTTTGCCGACGAGTTGCACGAACTCGCCTCGATCCTGGAGCAGGGCGACGGTGACGGTCTGCTGAGGATATTCGAGCGGGCCAAAAAGGCCAGAGACAAATATATCGACGGCGTGCAGTAGCGAATAAGCGGCTCCCTTACGGAGTCACTACAACAATTCACAATTCACAATCAATTGACGATGATGCCAAATGACCCAAGCTTGAGCTACCGGGTGGAACCCGGCGGCAAACTCACTGGCCGGCTGCGTGTGCCTGGCGACAAATCGATCTCCCACCGCGCAATCATGCTCGGCTCCCTGGCGGACGGGGTCACCGAGGTGACAGGCTTTCTCGAAGGCGAGGACAGCCTGGCGACGCTCAACGCCTTTCGCGCCATGGGAGTGATTATCGAGGGACCAACGGAGGGACGTGTCACCATTCACGGTGTCGGCATGCACGGTTTGCGCGCGCCGGTGGCGCCGCTCGATCTGGGCAACTCCGGCACCTCCATGCGTCTACTCTCTGGGCTGCTGGCGGGCCATGGTCTGGGTGTGACCCTGACCGGCGACAGCTCCCTCTCCGGACGGCCGATGAAACGGGTCGTCGAGCCCTTGACCCGCATGGGAGCGGTGATTGGTGCAACGGAGCAGGGGACCGCGCCCCTGGAGATTGCCGCCAACCACCGTTTGAAAGGTATCGACTACGCACTGCCGATGGCCAGTGCTCAGGTCAAGTCGGCCGTATTGCTGGCGGGACTCTATGCCGAGGGTGAAACCAGAATTACAGAACCGGCCCCGACTCGGGACCATACGGAGCGTATGCTGGAGGGTTTCGGTTATCCGGTGACACGGGTGGGAAACCGCATCTCTCTGACCGGCGGCGGGCGGCTCAAGTCTTGCAATATCGATGTACCTGCCGATGTCTCTTCGGCCGCCTTTTTTATGCTCGGAGCCAGCATAGCCCCGGAGTCGGATGTGGTGCTGGAACACGTCGGCATCAATCCCACCCGGGATGGAGTGATCTCCATCCTACGGCTGATGGGTGCGGATATCGTGCTACAGAACGAGACCCTGGTGGGTGGCGAGCCGGTGGCCGATATCCGTGTGCGATCCAGTCAGCTCCACGGTATCGATATCCCGCAAGAGCTGGTGCCCCTGGCGATTGATGAGTTCCCCGCCATTTTCGTGGCCGCAGCCTGTGCTGAAGGCACCACCCGTCTCAGCGGCGCCGAGGAGCTGCGAGTGAAGGAGAGTGATCGTATCCAGGTAATGGCGGACGGTCTCATCGCCCTGGGCATCGATGCGCGGCCGACAGCGGACGGTATTCGGATTACCGGCGGCAGACTCAGCGGGGGGCGCGTGGAGAGCCATGGGGATCACCGCATATCCATGGCTTTTTCCATGGCGGCCCTACAGGCGTCCGCACCGGTGGAGATTCTCGACTGCGCCAATGTGAATACCTCTTTTCCCGGTTTCGCCGAACTGGCGGCAGGAGCCGGTCTGCGGATTCATCAGGAGACGCCATGATGCAGGTGCCGATCATCACAGTGGATGGCCCATCCGGCTCCGGCAAGGGAACCATCTCGCAACGGGTGGCCGAACGGCTCGGCTGGCATTTCCTGGACAGCGGCGCGATCTATCGGGTTCTCGGATTAATGGCATCACGCGCCGGCATTGGCAGTGAAGATGTGGATAAACTGGTCGAAATGGCGAAAAACATGCCACTCTCGTTCGATGGTGAAAGGGTGATGTTGAATCAGGAGGAGGTGAGCGATGACATTCGCACCGAGAGCGCCGGCAATCGAGCCTCCAAAGTAGCGGCGATTCCCCAGGTCAGAGAGGCCTTGCTGACCTGGCAGCGAAACTATGCCCGGCCTCCTGGGCTGGTAGCGGACGGTCGGGACATGGGAACCGTGGTTTTCCCCCAGGCGCAGGTCAAGATTTTTCTCACGGCCAGTCCCGAGGAGAGGGCGAAAAGGCGCTATAAACAGTTGAAAGGAAAGGGATTGGGTGTTAATCTCGCCGGTCTCATTGAAGAGATCAGAGAACGCGATGAGCGTGACAGCCAGCGAGCAGTGGCGCCCCTGAGGGCTTCCGCTTCGGCTTTGCAGCTCGATTCGACAAATCTGACCATCGACGAAGTCTACGCGCAGGTGATGCAGAAGGTCCATGAGACCTTCGCCCATCTATCTTAAGTAGTCACGCCGATTTTCTAAATGAGACTGGGCGGCCGGAATCTACCGGCTATTGTATTTTAACCTTTAACTAACTGGCGATTCCGCCTTCCAGGCCGGCATCGTCAATGCAACCTCAGAGTTGCAGGAAACCCAATCCAATGACCGAAAGTTTTGCAGAATTATTTGAGGAGAGCCTCTCCAGTACCCAGCTTCGTTCCGGCGCCATCATCATCGGCACCGTCATGGATATCACTTCCGAGGCTGTCATCGTCAACGCCGGCCTGAAATCCGAAGGCGTCATCCCACGCTCCCAGTTCCTGAATCAGGATGGCGACATCGAAGTCGCGGTCGGCGATCAGGTCGAGGTGGCGCTGGATGCCGTGGAAGACGGTTATGGCGCTACCCGGCTCTCCCGTGAAAAAGCCAAGCGCGATCAGGCGTGGAAAGTACTCGAAAAGGCCCACGAAGCCGACGAGACCGTCATCGGTCGCATCAACGGCAAAGTCAAAGGTGGCTTCACCGTCGAACTGAGCGATATCCGCGCCTTTCTGCCCGGTTCACTGGTCGATGTACGTCCGGTGCGCGATACCGCTTATCTCGAAGGCAAAGACCTCGAGTTCAAGGTGATCAAGCTGGATCGCCGCCGCAACAACGTGGTGGTCTCCCGCCGTGCCGTGGTCGAGCAGGAGTACAGCGAAGAGCGTGAAAAGCTGCTGGAGAATCTGCAGGAAGGCCAGGAGATCACCGGCGTGGTCAAGAACCTCACCGATTACGGCGCGTTTGTGGATCTAGGTGGCATCGATGGTCTGCTGCACATCACCGATATGGCCTGGAAGCGCGTCAAGCATCCTTCCGAGGTGGTCGAGATCGGCGATGAGATTCAGGTCAAGGTTCTGAAGTTCGACCGTGAACGCAATCGTGTCTCCCTGGGTCTGAAGCAAATGGGCGATGATCCCTGGGTCGCACTGGCACGCCGCTATCCGGAAAGCACCCGTCTGTTCGGCAAGGTTACCAATATTGCCGACTACGGCTGCTTCGTGGAGATCGAGGAGGGCGTCGAAGGTCTGGTGCATGTCTCCGAGATGGATTGGACCAACAAGAATGTCCATCCTTCCAAGATCGTCTCCCTCGGTGACGAGGTCGAGGTGATGGTGCTGGATATCGATGAGGAGCGCCGTCGCGTCTCTCTCGGCATCAAACAGTGCAAGGCCAATCCTTGGGACGAGTTTGCCGCCACCCACAAGAAGGGTGACCATGTCAGCGGCAGCATTAAGTCGATCACCGATTTCGGTATCTTCATCGGTCTGGACGGTGGTATCGACGGTCTGATTCACCTCTCAGACATCTCTTGGGACGATGAGGGTGAAGAGGCAGTGCGTCAGTTCAAGAAGGGAGACGAAGTGGAGACCGTCGTGCTTTCCGTGGATCCCGAGCGTGAGCGTATCTCGCTGGGCATCAAACAGTTGGCACAGGATCCTTTCTCCTCGTTCGTGGCGGCGCACGATAAGGGCAGCATCGTCAAAGGTACGGTCGCGGAAGTTGATCCAAAGGGTGCTGTGATCACTCTGGGCGATGGAGTCGAAGGCTATCTGCGTGCTTCAGAGCTGTCGCGTGATCGCGTAGAGGATGCCCGCAGCGTGTTGAAAGAGGGGTCGGATATCGAGGCCAAGTTCCTCGGTGTGGATCGCAAGAACCGCACGATTTCACTCTCTATCAAGGCGAAGGATGCTGATGAAGAGGCGGCTGCGATCAAAGGCTATGCCCGCGATGCTGCCACCAGTGCTCCGACACTGGGTGATTTGCTGAAGGAGCAGATGGACAATCAGAACGATTGATTCATAGCGTCCCAGTAAACTTCATTAGGCGTTGATAACCACGGGGGCCGCCTTAGCGGCCCCCGACAATCAGCAAATTGGAGTATGGAGAATAATGACAAAATCCGAGTTGATTGAGATTATTGCCAAGGAACAGAGCCATCTGGCCTACCGGGATGTGGAGTTGGCGGTCAAGTGCATGATCGAACACATGAGCCAGTCTCTGGCTTCCGGCGAGCGTATCGAGATACGCGGATTCGGCAGTTTCTCTTTGCACTATCGTCCACCGCGTATGGGACGCAATCCCAAGACGGGCAAGACCGTGGCTTTGTCTGGCAAGTATGTGCCCCATTTCAAGCCGGGCAAGGAACTGAGGGACCGGGTTAATGATGGATTTGACTTGGATCAGGAGGCGGAGGCCTAAGGCCTTACGGTTCGGACTCGGGAGCTTGCTCCCAGCGTGAACGCTACTTAACCCGCCTGCTGCTGCAGCTGGCTCTTCTCCAAAACCATCTCTTCGGGGAAAGTACAAACGAATTGACTGCCAACGCCGGGTTGGCTGGAAATTCTCAACTCCCCATCGTGCCTCGCAATGATGTGCTTGACGATTGCCAAGCCGAGACCGGTCCCACCGGATTGGCGTGAGCGGGCCTTGTCGACACGATAAAAACGCTCCGTAAGCCTGGGTATGTGTTGTTGCTCGATGCCAGGACCCGAGTCCTCGATCTGCAAACAGGCTACTTTACCTTCCCGTCTCCAGCTCACCTTGATTCGTGTCTTGGGTGGCGTATGGATCACGGCATTGAAAATCAGGTTGGAGAAGGCACTTTGCAATTCACTCTCCTCCCCCAATAGGCATAGCTCGCTGTCGACCTCGAGATTGAGGTCGTAACCTCCCTTTTGCTCAGCCAATACTGCCGCCTGATCAATGATTTTCTGCAGTAGATCCGCAACCATGACCGGTTTTTCCGAGGACGCAGCACTACCCATCTCGAGTCGCGATAAAGTCAACAGGTCGTTGATGATGCTGTTCATCCGTTCTGCCTGCTGCAACATCAGCACAAAGGGGCGGCGCTGAAATGACAACATCTCATTCTCACTCAAGTTTTCCAGAAAGCCCGAGATTACAGTCAGTGGGGTGCGCAATTCGTGGGAGACATTGGAGACGAAATCGCGTCGTGTCTGGTTGAGATTGTAGATTTCCGTAATGTTTCTAACCACCACCAGTCGCTGGGATTTCTTGCTGCCGAAGGGGGTGACGCGCAGTGAGATGATGATCGCCTTGTTGATCGGTGAAGGAAACTCCAACGGTTTCTGATAATCGGGTGATTCGAGATATTCCTGCAGATCGTCAATATGAAGCAGTTGCGTCAGGGGTACATCTTCATCCCTGGGCCAACTGATATTCAGCAGCTGGTTGGCGGCGGGATTGGCCCATTCGACCTGTCCCGCTTTGTTCAACATGATGAGGCCATCAGGAAGGGAACTGGCCACCTTGCGAAATCGAGAGGCAAAGCGATTTAGCGTACGCTTGCGTTTGCGGCTGCGCATTCGATGTCGCGCCAGTTCCTTGTAGATCAGACCCCAGATGTCGGGAGGATAGGGGGGCGATATCTGTTGCTCTCGGAAGATGATCTGTGACAGCCGTATCAGGTAGAAGGCATGTTTGGCGACATAGATCACCGCGGCCGGTATCAGTGAAAGCCAGGGATGACCGATCAGATAGCCGATGGCGAGACATACCAGGATGACACCGAACAGCTGGCTCAACTCGATTTTCAGGTAGTATTTCACAGTCCGTGCCGGCTCTGATCCAGTGGCGAGGGTGTGAAACGGTATCCGACTCCGCGCACGGTCTGGATAAAGGCATCGTGCCCGGTGGGGGTGAGCAGCTTCCTCAGGCGTCGTATGTGCACATCGACGGTACGTTCTTCGACATAGGTATTGTCGCCCCAGACCTTATCCAGGATTTGTGAGCGGGTGTATGCCCGATCCGGGTGCGACATGAAGAAATGCAATAGGTTGTACTCTGCCGGCGAGAGGTTTATCGGTTGTTGCATCAGAGTGACCTGATGGCGTATCGGGTCAATGGAAAGCCCACAGAATTCGATCGCTTTCTCGTCATTCGTATCGCCACCCCGTCGGATCACCGCCTTGATCCTGGCAACCAGCTCGCGGGGTGAGAAGGGCTTTGTAATGTAGTCGTCGGCGCCGCTATCGAGTCCCTGTACTTTGTCGGATTCGTCGGCGCGCGCGGTAAGCATGATGATCGGGGGAGAGGTTTTGTGGTGTTTCTGTTTGAGTTCTTTCGTGAATTCAAGGCCGGAGCGACCCGGTAGCATCCAATCCATCAGGATCAACTCGTAATCACTCTGGGAGAGTAGTTTACGCGCATCCAGGGTATTGTCCGCCTCGCTCAGCTGGTAGCCCAAAGGCTCGAGGATATATCGAATCATCTCCCTGATTTCCGGCTCATCTTCGACAATCAAAATCCTCTTCATATTGGTGGAACGCCTTCAAAAGCTATATTGCTATAAATATATGACATTTGGTTGACAAAATACCATGTGATACTGATTCATGGGGTGTCGCCGATGCAAGTTGAAGGGGAATCTCAAAGCGCATCCGCTGGCGAGCGCTATCTGGCTCATCTTGATGCCTTGCAGGGCAACATAAGCCGCTGTTTTGTTTTATATTAAAGGGAGGCCAGTCCGCCTCGCGTCCAAGCTTCAGCGATGGTCTGGCGAGGGAAAAGGGTTCTGTTGGAAAAAATATGCCGTCCAAATAGTTGTGATTCAACGTGTTAGCAGTGATAATTTGTAATTGGGCCCGATGGGCGTGTGATTAAAGAGACTTCGTGGAAAACTATCTAATACTGGCAGTTCTGCTGGTACTCTCTGGCGTATTTTCCGGATCAGAGACAGCATTGGTCTCCCTTTCAATGGCTCGGGCGGAGTCGCTCTACAAAGAGGGCAGGCGCGGCTCACACGCCCTCTATCTGCTGAAAAAAGACCCCAGCCGCATGCTGATCACCATCCTGATCGGCAACAACGTGGTCAATATTGCCGCTTCTGCGATAGCGACCGTGATTGCCACCGATTATTTCGGCGAAACCGGGCCGGGTATTGCTGTCGGCGTGCTGACTATCCTGATCCTGGTGTTTGGCGAAATCACCCCGAAAAGTCTCGCCACGCGCTTTTCCGAGCGTATCTCACTTTTCATGTCCCCGGTGATTTATGGTTTCATGCGTGCGATCTATCCCCTGGTGTGGCTGTTTCAGCAGTTTAACAACTGGGTACAGTCTTCCACCCGGGCCATGGAGGATCCGCTGGTCACCGAGTCCGAAGTGATCACCCTGATCGAGCATGGTGAGGAAGAGGGAGTCATCGACACCGGTGAGCGGGAGATGATCGAGCGTATCTTCAATTTCAACGACCTCAAGGCAGAAGATGTCATGACGCCCAGGCGTCAGGTGTTTCGCCTCGACGGCCGACGCTCGCTCAGAGAGGTGCTACCGGAGATCCTTCAGAACAACTACTCGCGCATCCCTCTCTACAGTGAAGATCAGGATGAGATCGTCAGTCAGGTGATCTTGCGTGACCTGATCAGTGTGATTGCCGCCGGTGAGCTGGATCAACCGCTCGCGCAACTGGGTCAGGAGCCGCTGTTCACACCGTCGAACACGCCTATCGATGAATTGATTCGCACCCTCAAGACCAAGAGCATGCACCTGGCCGTGGTGGTCGACGAACACGGCGCCATGGTGGGAGTCGTCTCGCTGGAGGATTTGCTGGAGGAACTCGTCGGCGAGATTTATGACGAGACGGATGAGAAACCGGATGACTTGATGGTACTCGATAAGGACCGGATTCTGGTCAAGGGTACGGCGGAACTGCGTGTGGTGGAGGAGTTCTTCGGGCTCGATATTCCCGGCAAGCCGACTGATACCATCAACCGCTGGCTGCTTGAACACACAGAGCGTATTCCGGTAAAGGATGAAAACTTCGAACTCGATGGGCTGATGATCCGGGTCGAGGATGCCTCATCCCGGCGCATCCACCAGGTTATTCTGCAAAAGATTGAGCCTGACAGCCCGAATGTCGAACAAAAGTCGGTGGATTAGCCCCCTGTCCACTGCAACCTGCAGGTGGAAACCGCCTCGCCACCAAGGGCATCGCCACCAGGCCGGAGACGCTGCTAGTGTAGTGTCCTACACTAGTTATCTGTTTGCCTGCCCATCTCGGTCACTCAACTCCTGAAATCACTCACTCAATGAGAACTACGCCCCTTTTCCTTTTCCCAACCTGAGGTAGTCTCTAGTGTTCACCACGCCCTATGGGCACACTAAACCCGATAGCATAGGAGGAGTATAAGGATGTTCGATAGGAACAAACGAGACACCAATGATGAAAACGGCACCTCACACACCTTCGAAGCAAAGGCACCCGTTGAAAGGCACAAGCCGCAAACCCATGCGCGCGAGGCGGCGGTAATCGGTCCTTCCATACAGATCAACGGTGATCTGAGTGGCGAAGAAGACCTGATCATCCAGGGTAAGGTAAACGGTACGATTCAGCTCAGAGAGAAGAACTTGACCGTGGGCTCCCAGGGTCAGGTTGACGCCAATGTACTCGCGCACAGTATCATCGTCGAGGGTAGGGTGAATGGCGATCTCTACGGCTCGGAACGCGTTTCCATTCGCAGGACAGGCAATGTCCAAGGCAACATCGTCTCTCCCAAGGTGAGTCTTGAAGAGGGTTGCAGCTTCAAGGGTAGTATCGATATGGATCAAGAGGTGACCAACAAAACGTTTGGTCAATCGGCCACAACGCCCGTCGTCGGTAAAGCCGAGACTATGCCCACGAAACCCACCAGCGCAGAGATCGGTAAACAAACCAAAACTGAAAAATTGGTAACTGGTAGCAATGAGGTCAAAAGTGGCTCAACAGGTTGAACGAAGTGGTTTTTGTGAAGATGGTGTTTTAGTGAAATATTGGCTTCATGTGCGCGGCAGCCATTTTCCAAACATTGTGTGATGACGCTAGTTACTTCGGCTTCTTTCAAGCAATCAACTTCGAGTGGATGTAACGAACCGTTCTCCTCGCCGCTATTTTACGAGTTGGCTGCACAGTTTAACCAAACCACGCGCCATGTGATTCTCGAGCTGGGCTCTGCCAGCTCGGGTATCTTGGCATTGTTGCAAAACAAGCGGTGTCGTCTACTGGTAGCCAACGCGGCTATGGAGTTGAGCGCTCTCGATGAAAAAATGCAGGATGCCGACTCTCTCGCGCAAGAGGTAGAAAGGCTGGTTTTCGACGCCGGCGAGGAGAAGGTCGACGCGGTATTTTGCTGGGACTTACTCAACTATCTCAGCCTGCCGCTGATGAAAGCCTTCAGTACACGCTTGGCTGCCATCATGTCTCCCGGTGGCATGGTGCACGCCTACATACATTCTGCGAACGCCAATATGCCTCTTTATCCGCCGCGTTATTCCCCGCAGGGAGAGAATCTTGTACTGCGTTTGGATCACGATCCTGATACGCTCAAGACGCCACGCTATAGCTTCGGGGATCTGGAAAAGCACGCGGATGGTCTACACGTAGATCGTTCGATGTTGTTGCGAAACGGTATACAGGAATATTTGTTACGCGTGAAGTAGGAACAAGTTGAGAGCGATCAAGTTGCGAAATTGCCCCTGCCTGTCAACTCTTGCCAGTAACAAGCTATCAGTTTTCAGGAACCAATGAATAAGGCTTGATCGAGCTGGTTATGGACGAAAATACACCGACTCAAGGCGTACCCCAAGGGCACTTGCTTCGGGGCGCGGATCGTACGTATTAGCCCGCCATTGCGACAATCCGCAACACGGAAGCGGTGCATTTTGGCCACAAGATGGGACTCAGCCGCCAGGTGCGAGCAAGGAGCAGGATGACGGGAGCGCCGGGCTGATCAACGTCTCCGACAAGAGCGACTGAATGGTAGGCAAGGGTGTATCGGATCAATTGCTCTCCCCCAACGGTAACTCAACCCAAAGCGTACCAACGAGCGCAGTCGGCTAGTTGAGGTGATAGCACTCCCAGGTGCGTGCTTAGGGTCTATCCTGATCGCAGGAATATACCTTCGCCCGTCACCTCTCCAAGGAGAGCCTGGAATGTCTTTCGATGCCCGGCCCGGGATGACCAAGGCCGACCTCTTCGAATTGCTGGCTACCTCGGAGTCGAGGCTCACAGTGGCCGCGCCACACGTCTTGGTTCCATCTCTAGCCTGTCACTGGGGGTGGTGCAGGATCTGACCCCCCATGCAGAAGGAGCTCAAGGAGTTCGTGCGCATGATCACCTGGCTGGACCTGGGGATCGGCGGGGTGTTCTTCCTGATCGGCTTTGCCATCGGCAACTCTTTCCGGACCAACCTGATCTTTGTCACCGCCTTCTCATAGCCAATGTGCCGGTGGAGTTGCTGCCCACGGTGACCCTGGCTCTGGCCCAGTCCTCCACCCGCATAGGCCGGCGGCATCGGCCGCCTGCAAGGGTGCCGGCGTCCGCATCGTTGCCATCAATGGCGACAAGGGAGAGAGCGTCTCCTGTATCGCCAGCAAGCACGGCATCGTCAACCCCCCAGGTGATCGAGTGCGAGGCCCTGGCCAACATGGACACGGAGGATCTGGTGGACATGTTGCATGGTGGCGAGGTGGTGTTCGCCCACATCGCCCCGGAACAGAAATTGAATATCGTCAATGCGCTGAAGGAGATGGACGAAGTGGTGGCGGTGACCGGCGACGGGGTGGAATGACGCGCCGGCGCTGAAGCGGGCCGATATCGGCATCTCCATGGGGCTGCGCGGCACCGACGTGGCCAGGGAGGTCTCCGACATCATCCTGCTATACAAACAACTTAGCCGCCATCATCTTCACCCAGATCGGCAACGTGATGGCCTGTCGCAACAAACACCAGAGTGCCGTGGTCTATCTGCCCCGGTTCAATCGCTGGATCATGGCCGGCCTGCTGCTGGAGGTGCTGTGAATCCTATCGGTTCTCTACATACCCTCCTGCAGCCGGCCTTCACCGGCGGTCCGCTACACTGTGGCATGGGGGGTGATTCTGCTGGCGTCGCCGATGATCTTCGCCATCGAGGAACTGCGCAAGTTACCGGTGAGAAGAGAGGTGGGGTTCCTTTCTGCCTAACCCGGATATTTCACCCGGCTACTTGGAAATAAAGCTAACCTAGCGTTATTAAAGGATATTTAATGAATATTAGCAAAGTGCAACATGTAACAGAGGCATGTTGAACGCACCCTTGCACCGGTCTCGCCGTCCAGCTGCGGTCTTTGCGCAATCATCAAGAGCTTGGGCTATTGACTCAATCGCAAATCCGCATCTGAACGACGATCCCCGCACGATCATCGCGTTCCTGGGTGAATCATCAGGGTAACCCTGCGTATGTGGGGTCAATTTATAGGATACCGGTGAGTAACGAACCGCATCGTGCACGATGGACGCGGTTCGCAAGCTCACCGGCACCCGGCGCACCTGTGCGTAATGGCTGCCGGATGGAATCAGCCTGAGAGAATTTCAAAGACAAAGATGACGATCTCGATGGCGATGAGCCAGATGATGATCCACTCCAGCAGGGATGAGTGCTCGTGTTTCAGCTCATCCGCCAGCATGCCGAACAGTGCGTGGATGATGGCGAGCTTCCGGTTGAGAACCTCGATGCGGGAGTGCACGTCGAGGTAGCGTGCTGTCAGGTTGTAGAGCCCCTCCAGTTCCGGGTACTCCCAGAAGAACTCCGGTGTGTCGAGCAGCGGGTAGTTCAGGTTGATGTCGCTCTGGGCCAGGAACAGTCGGCCGCGCATGCGTGCCAGTGTCTTGCGGGAGAGTCGGGTGCGGCCGGTCTCAGCGATACTGCGGGGAATCTGAGCGTTCTCCTCGATGGTCTGTGCCGCGTACTCCTCGAACTCCTCCAGCTTGCTGGACTGGGCCAGACCGTGGGAAAGGGCCAGCAGTTCTAGGGGCTCCTTGCCCATGATGCCGATGTGGTCGCCACGGATGCGGCTCTCCGCCGCACCGATCTCGAAGGTGAAATCATCTTGCAGGGGACGCTCGTGTAAGCCGCTGCAGAATGCATTGACCTGGTCGTTTATTTCCGCCAATACCTGGTCGGGCAGGCCCCACTGAACAATTACGCCGTAAGTGAAGATGAAGAGGTGGCCATCGGCAAGCGCCAGGTGGAGGGCATCCCGGTAGCGGGTACCGTTAGCGGCCGTCTCTAGCTGCTGTTGCAGTTGGTCGAGGTCGATGTTTTTTGCAATGCACGTACTGGTGCAACGTTTCATGGTTTGGACTCGGTGGTTGTCGGGATGGGGTGGGGCTTGGCGGGGTCCCCCATCCAGCGCTGTCAAAGTGTAGAGGAAACTGGCCGAATTCCTATGCTGACGCCCGTTGTGACAATTCGAAGCTAATATTGCTCAAGAAGATTCAGGTTATTTGGACTCTATATATAGGGTTGCCTCAGGGAGTGTCCATGCAGATTATGCAATTTGAAACCGGCGGTGCGCCGGCAGTGATTGACTCAACTGATATCAGTCTAGATGCCGGCGATTTTGTGTGGGCCGACATTGAACGCTCTGAATTTGACGGGCACGAAAATGCCCTTTCGTGGCTGGGTATTCGGCTTCATGACCAGCACGTCAGGGACACCCTCAACGATACTCATCCGCCCTATTATGATGGAACAGACGACTACGATCTGCTGATAGTCCGGGCCTTGTGTCCGGGGAGTCCGCCTGAGGAGCCGAGCACCCGGCCCATCGCCATTGTCGTTACTACCGGCGCGGTGGTCAGCATAAGGCCCCCAGAGGATCCGGTATTCGTGAAGTTTCATCAACGCTTGCTAAATACTCAGCGTAAGGCAACGACACCGACATCGTCTACCATGTTGCTTTACCTGTTACTGGAACAGATCGTGGATGGCCTGTTGGCCCGCAGGGATATTACATCTGAGGTTTTGTCACGCTGGCAGGAGCGTCTGCTTGATGGCACCGACCAGTTCGATGACTGGCGGGCGCTGATGAATCTACGCGGCAGGCTGCGTCGACTGGAAGTGGTGACGGAAGGACAGTTGGATGCGGTGGATGATTGGCGGGAGCTGTCCTCACTGGAGTTGGACAACGCCCTGGAGGTACGTTTCAACGATCTGCAGGAACACTTGCGCCGTGTCTACAATCACACCATCGTCATGCAGCACGATATCGATGCCGTGGTGCAGATCTACTTCTCCTCCAATGCTCAGCGAACGAATGAAACTCTGCAGTTTCTTGCCGTGATATCGGCGATATTCCTGCCATTGAATCTGTTGGCGGGCTTGTTCGGAATGAATTTTACGAATCTTCCGTTACTGCGGTCGTGGTACGGCCCCTGGGTGGTGGTGGGTGTTGGTTTGCTGATGGTCACGGGCCTGTTGTATTGGTTCCGCCGTAAGAGATGGGTCTGAGAGGATGATTCCGATTCCGTATCGGTGCCTTGCAGTCGCTCCAAAAGAAACAGGCCGAAGCTACCGCGCACCATCAACAGCGGCACGAACAGGATGCGTCAGGTCACGAATCCTGAAAGCATGGCGGTTGTCTGTTCCTGACCCTGGTTCTTGGCCTATTCTTCCGTAGATATCCGAACGCCGGAACGATTTCAGGAAAAGTTCGCCGGTGCGCTGCAGCACTACATCGACGGCTATGTGGCCGAGGGAGTCGTTGATGGCCTTGAAGTGGTCGATATCAATTACCAGCACGCTGAGCGCCAGCTCGTGGCGTTCGTAGTAGTGGAGGACCTGCTCGCCGTGAAAGAAGAACGCCTGCCGATTGTTGATGTCGGTAAGAGGATCGGTCTTCGCTTGCTGCTCGGCGGCGTGTGGGCCTCTGGGGGAGATCAGGTGAATACACACTAATCCGCGATCGCTTCTTCCGTACTTACCAGTGCCATTTCGTCATAGTCGACCAGCTGCGCTATACGATCGGCGAAGTGATAAATGCGTTCCAGTTTGTCGATCAGTTCCACTTCAACCGTATAGGTTGAGAGTCGGTTCGGGGCATCGGCTATCAGACGAGCCGCCTGATGGCTGGATGCGGCGTCGAATAATTGCTCCACGGTGGTGCGCATGCCGATTACCTGATCGGCTCTCTCTTTGTCATGCATCTTGACAGCACGTACGGCGAGCTCGACCGCGTGTGAAATCTGGGTGTGCAGATGGTGCAGCATGCGCTGGGTTTCGGGGCTGATCCTGAGCTGTTCCTGGATCACTTTGTGTCCCAGATTCACCATATCCCGTTCGATCAGATCCGCCATGTTCTCAAGGTCGTTGATGATCGACATCAGTCTTAATACCGAGGCTGATTGTGTCTCAGAGAGGGTCTTGCGGCTGAGCCGACCAAGGTAACTCACGATGTGCTCATGCAACACATCCACCTTCTCGTCCATCTCGCGGATCTGCGACAACATGGGCTTGTCGCCATTCATCAGGGCGGGCAGGATCTGTTCCAGCATCACTTCCACCTGTGCTCCGGTGCGACTGATCTCCAATCGCACCATATCCAGTGCCAGGGAAGGTGTTTCGAGCAGCTCTTCATCCAAATAGCGCGGTTTGGTGATCGGCACTTCTTCCAACGGCTTGTCGGGCACCATGAATTCGACAAGCCGGGCAAAGGTGCCGACAAAGCCGATGAACAGCAGGGTGTTGGCCAGATTGAAGATGGTGTGGGCATTGGCGATCTGGCGTGGCGTGTCGGCCGCCAGCCTGGCGGTTTCCGGCAGGTGGCTCGAGGTGGGGGAGATCAGCATCACGAATTCAGCCAGATTCGGGATGAAGGCCAGCCACAGAATGACGCCTGCCAGATTGAACAAAATATGCACTATGGCGGCACGCACCGCTTCGCGCGGTTTGCCGATGGAAGCGAGCAAGGCGGTGATGCAGGTGCCGATGTTGGCGCCGAAGGCTAAGGCGATACCTGCCGGCAAAGTGATGAAACCCTGGCTCGCCATGACAATGACGATACCGGTGGTGGCCGAGGAGGATTGCACCAGGGAGGTAAACAGGGCAGCGATGAGAATGCCGACGAACGGGTTCTCCATCTTCACCATCAGGTCGAGAAAGGGTTGATAGCTGCGCAGGGGCGACATGGCGTCACTCATGATCCCCATGCCGAAAAAGATCAGCCCCAGCCCCATCAACATGGCGCCATAGTGACGTAGCTGCTCCTTCTTCGAGAAGAATAGCCCGCTGAAGCCGATGGCGATCATCAGCATGGCGTATTTGGTGATCTTGAAAGCGATAATCTGCGCCGTGATGGTGGTGCCGATGTTGGCGCCCATGATGACGCCGATGGATTGAGACATCGACATCAGCCCGGCTGAGATAAAGCCGACCACCAATACCGTAGTGACTGAAGAGGACTGGATCACAGCCGTGACGAAGGCGCCGGTCAACGCGCCCATGAAGCGATTGCTGGTGAGCTTGGCAAGGACTACCTTCAGCCGTTCGCCGGCCACTGCCTTGAGCGCACTGGCCATCTGCTCCATGCCGTAGAGAAAGAGCGCCAGGCCGCCTAACAGCTGGATCGTCATTTTGCCCCATTCGGGTGAGCTGCTCAGTGGATCATCGGCATAGCCGATGCCCCAAAAGAGCAGCAGGGTAAAAAAGGACAAGAGTGCGCTGAGATGGGGTTTGATCAGAATTGCTGGAGTAGGCGATCGATCAACCAGGCTCATGGTTTTACCAGGGTTATCGGAATCGGACACAGGCGCGCCAACTGTTCTGCTTTTGAACCCAGCAGTATGTGTTTCAGACTGGAATGACCCTTGTTGCCCAGAACCAGCATCTCGGGACCGGTCTTCTCGATAACCTGCAGTACCTTTGTGACCGTGAGCCCAGCGACAAGCAGAATTTCCGCTTTTTTGAGTGTGCTCTTGATTTCAGGATGGGCTTCAACCTGTTGTTGGATCAGCTCATCCATCATCTCCCCGGCGATCTCCTCGAGCCGCTTGAGACGCTTCTTTTCGCCTTTTTTCAGCTTCTTATCTGTGTAGTAGCCGCCCGTCTGATCGTGTATTACGTGCAGTATGATCAACCGGTCGTCCAGGCGCTTGGTCAGCCTGGCGGCATAGGTCAGCGCACTGGCGGCGTGCTCGGAGAAATCAACTGCCACCAGGATGGTGGGTTCCCGCTGCTGTTTATGTTCCTCCTCCTCCACCATCAGCTGCTCCCGTTAGTATCGTGATTTTTCAGGCGATGCTTGAAGTGGTACATCAGCTTCTCGCGCATGCGCTTCTCTTTGTGTTTCCTGGAGGCCTCCAGGCGTCTTTCGGCGACGCCGATCATGGTCTCCTGACAGTTGAGCGATTTGTCCTCCTCGGAGGGAGTGCGCCGCAGGTAGCTGCCGTCCGCTTGCATGTCCCAAGCGGCGTGTTTATCACCGAGCTGGACATCGAGTAGCAGACGCAGCTCCTGGCGCAGGGCGGGAGGTTCGACCGGCACCAGCACTTCGACCCGTTTCATCAGATTGCGCTGCATCAGATCGGCGGAACCGATGAAGTACTCCTCGTCACCGCCGTTCTGGAAGTAGGTGATGCGGGCATGCTCAAGAAAACGTCCGACGATGCTGACCACGCTACCGGTTTCGCTCAAGCCGGGAATGCCGGGCCGGAAGCGGCAGGTATCCCTGACGATGAGTTGTACCTTCACCCCCGCCTGGGTCGCCTTGTAGAGTGCCTTGACGATGTCCTGATCCTCAAGCGCGTTCATTTTCATCTGGATCAGACCGGGTTGTTCAGGCGTGTGGAGCTTGATTTCCCGTTCGATCTTGTTGAGCAGGGACTGTTTCAGGGTATATGGCGCGGCCAGAATCTTGCGGTAGCTGGGGGGCGGCGAGTAGCCGGTCAGATAGTTGAACAGTTCGGTCAGGTCCTGACCGATATCCTCCTCACAGCCCAGCATGCCGAGATCGGTGTAGAGACGGGCGGTACCGGCGTGGTAGTTGCCGGTGCCGATGTGGTAGTAGCGGCGTAGCTGTGAGTAGTCCTTGCGGACCACCATAATCAGCTTGCTGTGGGTCTTGAGACCAATTACACCATAGGTTACATGAATGCCTGCCTGTTCCAGACGCCGGGCCCAGCGGATGTTGGCCGCCTCGTCGAAGCGGGCCTTCAGTTCCACCAGCACCGCCACCTGTTTACCGTTGCGCGCCGCCTTGACCAGGGAGTTGAGGACTCCGCCGTCGGCAGAGGTGCGGTAGAGGGTCATCTTGATTGCCAACACCTTGGGATCTTCCGCCGCGGTGCGCAGGAAGCGCTCGACCGTGGTGTTGAACGATTCGTAGGGGTGTTGCAGGAGCAGGGAACCGTGATCGCGAATAATGTGGAAGATGTTGCGCCGGTCATGCGCGAGCTGAGGATGGTCGACCGCGTGGTGAGGCTGATCGCGCAACTCGGGAATGTTCAATACCGCGAGCTCGAACAGATCGCTCATCCCCATCATGCAGTCGATCTCGAACACATCCTGGGACTCGTTCAGACCCAACTCCGCCGCCAGCATGCCACGATGGGTCGGGTTCATCCCCTTGGATACCTCGAGCCGTACGATCGGTGCGAAGTGGCGTTCGCGCAGTTCGATCTCGATCATCTCCAGCAGGTCATTGGCCGACTCCTGGTCCAGCTCAACGTTGGCGTTGCGGGTGACACGGAACAGATCGCAGGATTGAATCTCCATGCCGGGAAAGAGCATGTCGAGGTTGTTGGCGATCAGATCGTCCAGCGGCACGAAGGTGTTCTCATCGCCCACCTGGATCATGCGTGGCGAGACATCCTTGCTCACCGGGACCTTGATTCTGGCCATGTGCAGATCATGTCCGCCGGGGAAGCGCAGGGTGACCAATAGATTCAAAGTCAGATTGGAGATGAAGGGAAAGGGGTGGCTCGGATCCATCGCCAGGGGTGTCAGCATCGGAAAAATATTCTGGATGAAATGATCCCGCAACTGTGTCTTCTGCGCTTCACTGAGCTGCTGATACTGGGTGATTTTGATATCGGCCTCGCCCAATAGCTCAATCAGGTCGTTGTAGATCCGCTGCTGATCGCTCTGCATCTCACGGATCACCTGGTGGCATTCGATCAGCTGTTGCGCCGGCGTTCTGCCGTCGATGGTCGCGGTACTTACACCGGCGGCTACCTGCTGTTTGAGTCCGCCGATGCGCTTCATGAAGAATTCGTCCAGGTTATTGCTCACAATGGCGAGAAATTTCACCCGCTCCAGTAGTGGGTTGCGTGTCTGCGCGGCTTCGTTGAGTACCCGCCCGTTGAACGCCAGCCAGGTTACTTCCCGGTTGAGATAGAGCGACGGATCTTCCAGGTCGTATTCGGGTGTGGCTTGTTCGACCTCGGCCGGCAGGAGTTCGGGTGTGGGGGTGGTGGATCTGGCTTGTGACATGGCGCTTCTTTTGAAAATTGGTAATAGCAAGGGCCGTGGCGGCCAACTCATTCAATTATAAGCGTTGTTGGGGATTCTGTATCGAATAGGGTGGATGTTTGGTCACAGAAGGTGGAATTGATTCGATGTAATCGACCTGTACTGGTGGGGTAGGGGGCCCCTTAATCAAAATCAAGCGGTAGGCTGGGGCTTGCCCCACCAAGGCACACGCTAGTGTAGTGTCCTATACTGCAGCAGGAAATCAGAAGCCCCCAAATTTCCCAAGACGCCCCGAAGGAAGTGCCCTTGGGGTACAAGGCGCAGTTCGCAGGCAATGGCAAGCCCTTGTCAAGAACTGCAACGCAGGATTG
>JBNKOL010000110.1:0-6481 GCA_050294655.1 Sedimenticolaceae bacterium | reverse complement strand
GATTCGGTAGAGAGGTTTGACGCCCCCGGGCAAGCCCATTAGAATGCGCTCCTCACCGCACGAGGGCGCATAGCTCAGCTGGGAGAGCGCTGCAGTCACATTGCAGAGGTCACAGGTTCGATCCCTGTTGCGCCCACCATTTCCCCTCGCAGTTTAGCCGAACCTTGAGTCCGCTAGTGTGGCGTAACATATAAAGTGCACCTATCAGCATGGCGCTAAAGGGCTTGGCGCTAGGCGCACTCCGCCGGGAATGGCCCCTCCCTTGCCAAGGAGTGCAACAACGCGCAAAGCCCCTTAGCGCCGCGCCCGAAGGGAGCCCCGCAAATCCCTCAATCCCGCGTTGCAGGCCTTGAAAAGGGCGCGCCATTCCCTGCGGCCTGCGCCTTGGCTTGAGGAATTTGCGGGGCTCTGATAGGTACACTTTATATGTTACACAACACTAGATGATCGGCTGCTCTCCCATCGGTTCTTCCGGTTCCTCTACTGCCAGGTTTTCAGTAAAGACTTCCACATTCTCCGCCGCCCCTTTGACCGCCTGAAAGCGAGCAATATGGAACAGGGCATCCCCCTCGTTGACCAGTGGCAGCTTCGACTTGCCAATGACGATGCCAGAAGTGGGCGAGAGCAGATCGACGTTAATGTCGCCAAAGGGCGAGGCGATGGCGCCCAGCACCTCCCCCTTGGCCACACGGGAACCGAGGGCGGCATAGGTGCGGAAGATGCCGCTCTCGGTGGCGCGTGCCCAGATGGAGGAGCGGGCCACCAGCGGTTCCACCGAGTTTTTTGCCTTTGAGTGCCGCTTCGGCAGCATGTCCAGTTCGCGCATAACATTGAGTATCCCCTTCACCCCGGCGCGAATGGAAAGCTCGTCGAAACGTAACGCTTCCCCCGCTTCGTAGAGCAGCATGGGAATACCCCGCTCCGATGCCACCTCGCGCAGTGAGCCGTCACGTAGATCGGAGTTAATGATCACCGGTACACCGAAGGCCAGTGCCAGACGTTCTGTCTCCGGATCTTCAAGGTTCACACGCAGCTGAGGCAGATTCTCCCGATGCAGCGCGCCAGTATGCAAATCGATGCCGTGGGTGGAGTTGGCAACGATCTCGTTCATGAAAAGATCGGCCAGCCGGCCTGCCAGGGAGCCCCGTTCAGAGCCGGGAAAACTGCGATTGAGATCACGCCGGTCCGGCAGATAGCGGGAGTGGTGGATGACACCGAAGACATTGACGATGGGAATGGTAATCAGGGTGCCGCGCAGACGTTTGAGGCTCTTCTCCTGTTGCAGCCGACGGATGATCTCGACACCGTTCAGCTCGTCACCGTGGATCGCCGCACTGACGAAGAGTCTCGGACCGTCCTTGCGTCCCCGAATGATCTGCACCGGCATACTCATCGGCGTCTGGGTATGCAGCAGCGCCACTGGCAGGTCGATGTTCCGGCGCGTACCCGGTTCGATCGGGTGGCCAGCGATGATCAAGGGTTCCATGCTAAAAACCCGCCTAGCCCTTGCCCTTGGTACGGGTCCTGTTGGGCCGGGCCTTCTTTTCGATAAACTCGACAATCATGCCGGCGATGTCTTTTCCCGTCGCATGCTCTATCCCTTCCAGGCCGGGTGAGGAATTGACCTCCATCACCAGCGGGCCGCGACTGGAGCGCAGGATATCGACACCCGCCACATTCAATCCCATGACCTTGGCCGCTTTGACCGCAGTGGCCCGTTCTCGGGGTGTGATCTTAACCAACTGCGCAGTACCGCCGCGATGCAGATTGGAGCGGAACTCCCCTTCCGGGGCCTGGCGCATCATCGCCGCCACCACCTTCTCGCCGACCACGAAACAGCGGATATCGGCGCCACCTGCCTCTTGAATAAACTCCTGCACCAGGATATTGGTTTTCAATCCCATGAAGGCCTCGATGACACTCTCCGCCGCCTTGCGGGTCTCCGCCAGCACCACACCGATGCCCTGGGTCCCCTCCAGCAGCTTGATCACCATCGGCGCGCCGCCCAGCATCTTGATCAGATCCTGAATGTCGTCAGGCGAGTTGGCGAAACCGGTCTTGGGCATGCCGACGTCGGCACGCGCCAGCAACTGCAGTGAACGCAGCTTGTCGCGCGAGCGGGAGATGGCCACCGATTCGTTGACCGGAAACACGCCCATCATCTCCAACTGTCGCAACACGGCGGTGCCGTAGAAGGTGACGGAGGCGCCGATACGGGGAATCACGGCATCGTAGTGCGGCAGCACTTCCCCCTTATAGTGCAGTTCAGGCTTGTCCTGTGTAATGTTCATGTAGCAGCGAACCACATCGAGCACACTGACTTCGTGACCACGCGACCTGCAGGCCTCCACCAATCGGACGGTGGAGTAGAGTTTCCGGTTTCGTGAGAGTATGACGATATTCATAAGGGATTCCTCTAGGATTTATCTTTTGGCGATAACCTTCAACGGTGGCTTGCCAAGGAGATAGGAGGTATCCGGCCGCACCAGGAAGCGTTTGCCCATGCCGGTGCGGCCCAACAGCATGCGAAACAGCATGCTGTCCCGGTTGGTCAGGGTCAGCTCAAGCGGCCACTCGATCTTCCCCAGACGGACCGGCGTCAGGATCACCCAGCGCTCTTCACGATGCCCCCCCGAATCCGATACCCAGCGCCGATCGACCACCGGCGCCTTACAATAGAGTTCCACATCCGTGCGCTTCTGTATCGGATGCATCCCGAAACGAACCATCTGGACACCCGACTCCTCATACGGCTCCACCTCAAAGGCGTGCAAGGTGGAAGTACGTGCACCGGTATCCACCTTCGCTTTGATGGAGTCGATGCCCAGCTCAGGCAATGACACCCACTCCCGCCAGCCGATCGCAGAGCGCTGGTCCCCGTGTTTTTTATTCTGTGTCACTCCACTGCCTGCAGTTATTGCTTCTGGTCACAAGATAATGATAGTAGCCTGAAGCCGGACAAGCTGGTATAGGTTTCATTGACGTCACGGACAACAAGTGCAATTTTACTGGCATCGTATCCCCATGCACTACCATCGAGGCCCGACAGTCGGAAGCGACTATACCGGCAATGGCGGACCATGGGGATCAACCTGATCACATAAGCCCTTTTACGGCATGAACGAAACAACACCCACAGTCTCCTCCAGCGAGGTCGACAACGGCCTGGTCACCGCCTGGCAGCTCGACCGCAACGGTGGCGGAAGCCGCATCGGCTGGCCGCAGATCGCCACCTGGCAGCAGGATGAAGGCCTGATCTGGATCCACCTCGACTACAGTGACCCGAACAGCCAGCGATGGCTGCAGGAGATGAGCGGCGTCGACCCGATCGTACGGCAGGCCATGATCTCCGAAGAGAGCCGACCTCGTTGCGAGCGTTTCGAAACAGGTCTGCTCACCATTCTACGCGGAGTCAACCTAAATCCCGGCGCCGACCCGGAAGACATGGTCTCCATCCGCATCTGGCTGGAGGAAAACCGTATCATCAGCTGCCGGCGACGTCGCTTGGCCTCGATTGCCGATCTACAGGAGCGGTTACACAAGGGTACCGGTCCATGCAGCCAGGGCAGCTTCCTGGCCCAGCTGAGCGAAAACCTGGTCAAGCGCATGGATAGCGTGATCGAGTCATTGGAAGTGGGAGCGGAAACGCTGGAGAGGCGCCTCTCGGACGGTGACGACAGCAATCTCAGGGGAGATATCTCAGACATGCGACGCACCGTAATCCATCTACGCCGCTATCTGGCGCCACAACGCGATGCCCTCAAGCGGCTACAGGCGATGGAGTTCGACTGGTTGAGTCCCCAAGCCCGCTCGCGCTTGAACGAAACCATGGATCAAACCCAAGGTTACCTGGAAGGCTTGGACGCGATACGCGATCAGACCCAGGTCGTCCAGGAGGAGTTGACCCAGAAGTACACGCAACAGACAGAACGGCGCATGTATGTGCTGGCCATCATCACCAGCGTATTCCTGCCGCTCGGCTTCCTCACCGGCCTGTTGGGCATCAACGTGGGCGGCATGCCGGGCACCGACGATCCCCTCGCCTTCTGGGTCGTCTGCCTGCTGGCGTTTATCGTGACCGTGGTGTCGCTGTGGATCCTGCGTCGTATGCGCTGGTTCTAAAGCCCATAGCCAAACTGGCATCTCCGCGCCGACTGCTCCAGAATAGCAACCCACAATCCCTTTCATGTGGAATCTCATCCAGCACCACCAACAAAAATAGAGCCATATCCATGACCCGTACCATTCATCTGATCGCCGCTGCCCGTCCCAACTTCATGAAGATCGCCCCCCTCTACCACGCTCTGAGCAAAGAGCAGGATCTGAATCCGGTGATCGTGCACACCGGACAGCACTACGATCTCAACATGTCGGATGCTTTCTTCCAGGACCTGCGCCTGCCGGAACCCCATATCCATTTGGGCGCCGGCAGCGGCAGTCATGCCGAGCAGACCGGTCGGGTCATGATCGCCTACGAAAAGGTGTTGATGGAGAAGCGCCCTGACATGGTGGTGGTGGTGGGTGACGTCAATTCAACCATCGCCTGCACCCTGGCAGCGACCAAGGTGGTCTACAGCATGACCGAGAACGACCCCGCGACCGGCCTCAATCGCCCGTTGGTGGCTCACCTGGAAGCGGGTCTGCGCTCATTCGACCGTACCATGCCCGAAGAGGTGAACCGCCTGGCCACCGATGTGCTTGCGGATCTGTTGTGGACTCCCTCCCCCGACGGCGACGAACACCTGCGGCATGAGGGCGTGGCAGCTGAGAAGATCGTACGCGTCGGCAACATCATGATCGACTCACTGGAGATGATGCGTGAGAACATCGAGGCCACGCCTGTCTATGAGCAGCATGGGGTCGAGAAAGGCAACTACGCGGTCCTCACCCTGCACCGTCCTGCCAATGTGGACAGCCCGGAATCGCTGAAGGCGCTCTGCGACATGATCAACCATCTCTCCACCCGCATGCCGATCATTTTTCCGGTGCATCCCCGCACGCGCAAGAACCTGGAGCGGACTGGCCTTATCAAAGAGCTGGCCGACAATGCGGCGATCAGGTTGCTGGATCCGCAGAACTACATCAGCTTCATGAACCTGATCTTCAACTGCCGCCTGGCGATCACCGACTCCGGCGGTCTGCAGGAAGAGACCAGCTATCTGGGCATCCCCTGCCTGACCCTGCGCCCCAACACCGAGCGGCCGATCACCATCACTCAGGGCACCAATCAGCTCTGCACCCTGGAGGATGTGGAGGAGAAGATCGAATCGGTGCTCGCCGGCAATTCCGGCAAGGGCGGTGCACCCGAACTGTGGGACGGTCATACCGCCGATCGGGTAGTGGCGTCGATCAAGACCGTGTTCGGGCTCTAGCGATAGGGTGGGGCCCCGCCCCACCACTCGCACCTACGGCTCGCGCCAGTCAGAACTTACAACTCAATACGCTCAGCGCACCAGCTCGATCTCAACCCGCCGGTTTGCCGCCCTGGCTGCCTCTGTACGGCTGCGTATCTTGGGGCGTGATTCGCCATAGTGGCGCTTGGCCAGGAGTTTCCGCTCGACCCCTTGGCGCAGCAGATTGTCGTAGACTCGCTGGGCGCGGCGGGCCGAGAGGCGCAGATTGTAGCGGGTCTCGCCCTGATCGTCCGCATGACCGGCGATACGTACCGCCTTGATGCGCGTATCCGCTTTGATGTAGTCCGCCAGGTCTTTAACTATTGCCGAGGCTTCAGCGTCGAGTTGGTCCACATCGAGTGCGAAATGGACCGTGGATTTTCTCAAACCTTCAAATCCCTCGTCGCTGAGTTCACGCAGACACTGCTTGAACTCCCGATAAGGCTGTTGGAAATTGACCGGAGAGAGCCGAATCTGGCGCTGTTTACGGCTGTCGTTCCAGTCCAGCATGTCGAAACTGCCGATCTGTCCCTTGGCCAAGGCGGAGAGTAGCCAGCCGGCCGGGCGGCGGTCGAGTTTGATGGGCCGAAGTCCCGCCTCTACCGCGATCATCTGTTCCAGTGGATCGGCATTGCTGTGGATCCAGGGCGGCGAGACCTCGCGTAACACTCCTTCGATCCGCTCCGGCACCGGTTGATAGCTATCGATGCGAAAGCTCAGCTCGTCACCGGCAAGACGTTGAAAGCGGGCCAGGCCAAACTGGGGTATCTCGTGACTCAGTTCGCACAGAGCATGCGAGCCATTGAAGTGCCAGGCGGATTGATGCTCATCGGCCATATAGACCTCCGGCGCGAGCTGCTCGCCGGCACCAATCGAAGGTACGAATATCGCTCCTGACAGCAGATATGCCAGTACGTGTGCGAATTTCGATGGGAGGGCAATGAACATACAGAGAGCGGCCTTTGATTCAACAACATCGGACACTCAATCTAGTGTAGTGTCCTATACTGCAGCAGGAAATCAGAAGCCCCCAAATTTCCCAAGACGCCCCGAAGGAAGTGCCCTTGGGGTACAAGGCGCAGTTCGCA
>JBNKOL010000109.1:0-39276 GCA_050294655.1 Sedimenticolaceae bacterium | reverse complement strand
CTCTCTGTTTATCGTTATGAATTAGGAAATTCCATGGCTGCATCCAAGTTTTGGATTAGTCGCCACCCGCGAGCTTGGGTAAGCTAATCCAACATTTCCCGTAAAGTCAACGGACTTTACTGACTCTCATCCTGATCCGCGTCAGGCTCACGGATATGCCGATCCGAGCCTGTGCGACCGCAGGCACACAGAGCTTCGCGACGACAATTGATCACAGGAAGTGGGTCCGTATGTACTCTATGGGCCAATTAGACTATGCTTTTTCGCCTCGCGAGTTGAGTAATCGCAGAACATCCTTCATGCCAGAAATCCCGGATATCACAGATTCTGAACACTGGATCATCGACACCACCCTGGTCGAGCGCTATGGCCACAAGGTGGAGACCCAGATCGCCGATGCGGAGATCCGCCTCATGCCCTCGGACCGCGACCTGAGCAGCTGCCCGGTGGTCTACTGGAACGAGGGGGGCTGCAACTTCATCGTCTTCAAGACCGGCAGCCGCAAATACCGCTGCCAGTTCTTCTACCGGGGTTATCAACAATACGGCACCGGCGTACACGAGTACGACGACCTCACCGAATGCATCGTCTCGCTGCTGCAGGCCCAGGCCGACCACGAGGCCAAGGAGCGCGGTGACCTCTGAGCGACCAATTTCGGAAAACCCACTTAAAAAAACCATTGATTACACGAAGGGGATCAAAAAATGACAGCAAAGAATGCGTTTTACGCCCAGTCCGGCGGCGTCACGGCCGTGATCAACGCCTCTGCTGCGGGCGTCATCGAAACGGCCCGCCAGCATCCTGACAAAATCGCCAATGTCTATGCCGGCCGCAACGGCATCATCGGCGCCCTGACCGAGGATCTCATCGACACCAGCGCCGAGTCCGCCGAGGACATCGCCGCCCTCAAGCACACGCCCTCCGGCGGTTTCGGCTCCTGCCGCTTCAAGCTCAAAAGCCTGGAGGACAACAAGCGCGAATACGAACGACTGATCGAGATCTTCAAGGCCCATAATATCGGCTACTTCTTCTACAATGGCGGCGGAGACTCTGCCGATACCTGCTTCAAGGTTTCACAGCTGTCAGAGAAGATGGGCTTCCCCGTCCAGGCGATCCATGTGCCAAAGACCGTGGATAACGACCTGCCGATCACTGACAACTGCCCCGGTTTCGGCTCGGTGGCCAAGTACATTGCCGTCTCCACCCTGGAGGCCTCCTTCGATGTGCGCTCCATGGCCGCCACCTCCACCAAGATCTTCGTCATCGAGGTAATGGGCCGCCACGCCGGCTGGATAGCCGCCGCCGGCGCCCTGGTGGAGGATAACGGCATCCCGGTAGTCACCCTGTTCCCGGAAGTGGAGTTCAATCAAGAGAAGTTCCTCGCCGCAGTGGACGCCAAGGTGAAGCAGCACGGCTTCTGCTCCATCGTGGTCTCCGAGGGTTGCCACTGGCCAGATGGCAAGTTCCTGGCTGAGCAGGGTACCCGCGACTCCTTCGGCCATGCCCAGTTGGGAGGCGCCGCGCCGGTGGTCGCCAACATCATCAAGGATGCCTTGGGTTATAAGTTCCACTGGGCAGTGGCCGACTATCTGCAGCGCGCCGCTCGTCATCTGGCTTCCGAGTCGGATGTGGCACAGGCCTATGCCCTCGGCAAGGCAGCGGTGGAGAAGGCGCTGGAGGGCAAGAACTCCATCATGCCCACCGTGGTGCGCGAATCCTCCAACCCCTATAAATGGAGCATCGGGGAAGCGCCTCTCTCCGAAGTGGCCAATGTGGAGAAGATGATGCCGATGTCATTCATTTCAGAAGACGGATTCGGTATCACAGCAGCATGCAAGGAGTACCTCTACCCACTGATCAAGGGCGAGGCATATCCACCCTACAATGATAACGGCATGCCGGAGTACGTCACCCTGAAGGGGGTAGCCGTAGCGAAGAAACTGGATGCTTTCGAACTGTAATAACGAAAACAAGGGGGCTATTTACAGCCCCCTTATTTGTTCAACCTCTGCGGCATCGCGTTTGGCCCCTTGCAGACGCAACAATAGCGGCAGAAAACCCAGAGGGTAACCACAGCTTTCAGAGAAATTGTCACAAACCGGTTTTTTTATATCCCAGGAGGAGCACCAAGTGAGTACAGAACTGATCTTCGCCCTAGCTTGTGCATTTGCCGCACTCGCCTATGGCTTCCTGTCCGTGAAATGGATTCTCGCCCAACCCGAAGGCAACGATCGCATGCGAGAGATCGCCGGCGCCATTCAGGAGGGTGCCAGCGCCTATCTCAACCGCCAGTACACCACTATCGGCATCGTCGGTGCCATTCTCTTAATCGTGCTCTGGTACTTCCTCGGCACCGCCACCGCCATCGGCTTCGCCATTGGCGCCATCCTATCCGGCGCTGCGGGATACGTCGGCATGAATATCTCGGTACGGGCCAACCTGCGCACCGCCGAGGCCGCCAACAAGGGTATCAACGCCGCCTTGCAGATCGCCTTCCGCGGCGGTGCCATCACCGGCCTGCTGGTGGTCGGACTGGGTCTGCTCGGCGTGGCTGGCTACTATGCCATTCTGGTCGCCATGGGCGTTGAAGATCCGCTGCATCCCCTGGTCGGCCTCGCCTTCGGCGGCTCGCTGATCTCGATCTTCGCGCGACTCTGCGGCGGCATCTTCACCAAGGGTGCGGACGTGGGCGCCGACATCGTCGGCAAGGTTGAAGCCGGTATTCCGGAGGACGATCCCCGCAACCCGGCTGTTATCGCCGACAATGTGGGCGACAATGTGGGCGACTGCGCCGGCATGGCCGCCGACCTGTTCGAGACCTATGCGGTCACTGTGGTCGCCACCATGCTGCTGGGCGGTCTGCTGATGGCCGATGCCGGTCCCGCACCCGTGCTCTATCCGCTGGTGCTGGGCGGCGTATCCATCATCGCCTCGGTCATCGGCACCTTTTTCGTCAAGGCCAAGGACACTGACACCAACGTCATGCCCGCCCTCTACAAGGGCCTGATCGTTGCCGGTGCGCTGGCCGCCGTGGCCTTCTACTTCGTCACCGACTCGATGATGTCCGGTGTGGGCGGCTTCAATACCATGCAGCTGTTCGGCTCCGCTTTGGTCGGCCTGGTGCTTACCGCCGCCATGGTGGTGATCACGGAGTATTACACCTCTACCGAGTATGCACCGGTGCGTCACATCGCAGAGGCTTCCACCACCGGTGACGGCACCAACGTGATCGCCGGCCTGGCGGTCTCCATGAAGGCCACTGCAGCACCTGTGCTGGCCGTCTGCGCCGCGATCTGGGTCTCCCACGATCTGGCCGGCCTCTACGGCATTGCCATCGCCGCCACCTCGATGCTCTCCATGACCGGCATCATTGTCGCCCTCGACGCCTACGGACCGATTACCGACAACGCCGGCGGTATCGCCGAGATGGCCGAGCTGGACGAGAAGATCCGCAACATCACCGACCCGCTGGATGCGGTGGGCAACACAACCAAGGCGGTGACCAAGGGCTACGCCATCGGCTCCGCCGGTCTCGCCGCCCTGGTGCTGTTCGCCGACTTCACCAGCACCCTGGAACACGCCGGCAAGACCATCGTCTTCCAGCTGTCCGATCCCGCGGTGCTGATCGGTCTCTTCATTGGCGGCCTGGTGCCCTACCTGTTCAGCTCCATGGCGATGGAAGCCGTAGGCCGTGCCGCCGGCGGTATCGTCAACGAGGTACGCCGTCAGTTCCGCGAGAAGCCCGGCATCATGGACCATAGCGAGAAGCCCGACTATGGCAGAGCGGTGGACATGCTGACCAAGGCGGCCATCAAGGAGATGATCATCCCCTCCCTGCTGCCTGTGCTGATGCCCATCGTGGTAGCCCTGGGCATAGGCGCCCTGATGGGGGGTGATGCCGGCGCCAAGGCATTGGGCGGCCTGCTCATCGGCACCATTATCACCGGTCTCTTCGTGGCCATCTCCATGACTGCCGGCGGCGGCGCCTGGGACAACGCCAAGAAGTACATCGAGGACGGCAACTTCGGCGGCAAGGGCTCCGACGCCCATAAGGCGGCGGTCACCGGCGACACCGTCGGCGACCCCTACAAAGACACCGCCGGCCCAGCCGTCAACCCGTTGATCAAGATCATCAACATCGTCGCTCTACTGATCGTACCCATACTCTGATCGGCACCTTCAGTGACACTCAAAGGCGGCCTCAGGGCCGCCTTTTTTCGTTACAAGCATAGGGTTTACAATATTGGCCGCCACGCAGCGGATATGTTGGAGATTTCCAACTGAAAAGTGATTGGGAATGGTCGTTGGGGTGAGGCCGGCCATGGACCGACGCGCAGACGCCAAAAGGAAATATCTGCGGTGATTCGTGTCTATTTTCCGCTTGTTCTGCAGCAATAGCGCATTACCTTACTTTCCATATGCTCATAGTTGACGCAAAACAATACCTTGGGGCCCGGTGTCCAGTCTGACTATAATGGGCGCTTTTCCGAGCCCGAGGACCCAGCCCATGAATCTCGACCGTGTCTCTTCCGGAGTCAAAGTCCCCAACGAGATCAATGTCATCATCGAAATACCAGCCAACTCCGATCCCGTGAAGTACGAACTGGACAAGGATACCGGGGCCATGTTCGTTGATCGTTTCATGTCCACCGCCACGCATTACCCTTGCAACTATGGCTATGTTCCGCACACCCTGTCGAATGACGGCGACCCGGTGGATGTGCTGGTATTGACGCCCTATCCGCTGATCCCCGGCTCAGTCATCCGTTGCCGCCCGGTCGGTGTGCTGAAAATGACCGACGAATCGGGCGACGACGCGAAGGTGCTGGCGGTGCCGATTGACAAGCTGTGCAAGACCTATCGCAGCGTACAGACCTTTCGCGACCTCTCCGGCGAGATCCTGAATCGGATATCCCACTTTTTCGAGCACTATAAAGATCTGGATGAAGGCAAATGGGTGCGTGTCGACGGTTGGTACGGGCTTGAAGAGGCGAAGCAGGAGATCCTCGATTCGGTGCAGATGTACAAAGATGCGCCGGACAAGCCGAACTTTTGAATTTTTTTAATACACCAACCCTGCCCATGGCCTTCCCTGCGTTATGAAAGTCTGCATTCTCTCTGACAGCCACGACCATATCTCGCTGCTCGATGCGGCGGTAGAGGTCGCCATCGAGCAGGGGGCGGAGGCAGTGCTGCACTGTGGCGACGTGGTAGCACCGAGCACTTTGCACTGCCTGGACAAATATGCCCTGCCAGTGCATGTCATCCACGGCAATAACACCGGCGACCTCTATACCCTCGGACGCCTTGCCAACCGGGATGAGAATCACATCCACTACCACGGCATGGACGCCGGGCTGGAGTTGGCGAATCGCCATATCTTTCTCGTCCACTACCCCCACTATGCACGCGCCATGGCATCGACCGGGGAGTGGGATCTGGTCTGTTGCGGACATAGTCACAAAGCCCAGATTGAGACCATCAAAAACCTCAAAGGAGAGTACACTCATCTGGTGAATCCGGGCACAATCGGCGGCGTCGGACGCGCACCCGCCACCTTCGTCATGGCGGATCTGGCACAGATGACCTTCGAAACCCTGCAGATTTCGAAACAGATTGAACGGGAGGCAGGCTACTGATGAGTGAGTTCACCCACTTCAACAGTCATGGCGAGGCCCACATGGTCGATGTGGGCGACAAACCTCAGACCCGCCGCCGCGCCATCACCGAGGGACGCATCACCATGCAGCCCGAAACACTGAGCATGATCCTGCAAGGCAGTCACAAGAAGGGGGATGTGCTGGGTGTGGCCCGCATCGCCGGGATCATGGCGGCAAAGCGGGCTCCGGAGCTGATCCCGCTATGCCATCCCCTGTCATTGACCAAGGTCGAAATCACTTTCGACCCGGAAATGGCGAACAACAGCATCCACTGCCGTGCTCATGTGGAGACGCTGGGACAGACCGGGGTCGAAATCGAGGCCCTCTGCGCCACCCAGATTGCCCTACTGACCATCTACGACATGTGCAAGGCAGTGGACCGGGGAATGACCATCAATGCCATTCGGCTGCTGGAGAAGTCCGGTGGAAAATCCGGAGTTTGGGAAAGAGAAGAGTGAATATGGCTTATAACTTGACTATTATTGAAAGGAAAGTGGGAACTCTGTCACAATTACAGCCGTTTTCTAATTTAGCAGCAACAGAAACTCACAGTTAAGGACAGTTCAATGAGTAAATTTGTAGAGTGGTCTGATGCCCTGAGCGTTGGCATCGAAGAGATCGACGAGCAGCACAAGGTGCTGGTTGAAATGGTTAACAAGATGCATGAAGCCATCCATCAGCGTCATGGCAGCGACGTGGTCATAGGAATTCTCAGTGATCTGGCCGACTACACCCGCATCCACTTCGCCGTTGAAGAGGGCCTGATGCGCATCCTCAACTACCCCAACTACGAGGAGCACAAAGCGGTGCACGAAGAACTCCTGCATACGGTCGAGGACCTGCAGGAGAAAGTCTCCAGCGGCAAGAAGTCGATCGGCTTCGAACTGATGCACTTTCTCAAGACCTGGCTGACCAAACACATCATGGAGGAGGATATGCAGTACAGCGGCTTCTTCCTTTCCGCTGGCGCCCAACCCAAACTCAGTAAGAAATCCTGGATCAAGCGACTCTGGGGCAGTTGACCGCCAACCTTCCTTCGCATAGGGTTCCGGGCTTTGCGATGCCATACCCGGAAACTCTATGAATCCCTACTATCGCCACGCCCAATTTCTCAAGAGTGCGGCACAACTGCATCAGTCACCACCCGATGAGGGTGTCGAAGTCGCCTTTGCCGGACGTTCAAATGCAGGCAAATCAAGCGCCCTCAACGTACTCTGCGGTCAGAAGAGCCTGGCACGGGCCAGCAAGACCCCGGGACGTACCCAGCTACTCAACTTCTTTGCCCTGGACGAGACGCGGCGCCTGGTCGACCTGCCTGGCTACGGTTATGCCAAGGTCGCCGAGGCCGTCAAACGGCAATGGCAACAGAGCCTGGCAGACTACGTAGAGCATCGCCAATGCCTGCGCGGGCTAATCCTGCTGATGGATATCCGACACCCGCTCAAGGAGTTCGATCTGCAGATGCTGCAGTGGAATACCCACCACGGCCTGCCGACCCATATCCTGCTGACCAAAGCCGACAAACTGAAGAGTGGCGCGGCAAAATCCACCTTGTTGAAAGTCAGGCGTGAACTGAGTGATCGACCGGAGATCAGTATCCAGCTCTTTTCCGCCCTTAAACGGCAGGGAATAGATGAATGCCACCGTGTGCTGGATATCTGGTTCGAATTAGAAGCCGACGCGCAGAGCTAGGCAGCTCAGCCAGATCCAGGCAAAAAAAAAGCCCCATCAGCCTAAGGGGAGAGACTGATAGGGCCTGATCTTCCCGGATGGGGTGGCCGGGAAGGGCGGATCGCAAAGGGAGGAAAGCGATCCGTGTCGTACAACATACGTATACATTGACTGGGGCGGCAGCAGAAAGTTCAAAAAAAATTTCAGTGCCCAATCGAGCGAATTTCAGCCCTTCCGCGCCCACAGCCCAGCTCTGAATCCTGGGCTCCGGGCAGAGAGTAAAACTTCGATTCGGACTCTGGCAAAGGATCGCTGTTCTAGGGCCCGTTAGCACTAATAATAGCCATTTATTACAAATGGTTAGCTCTTATCAGTGGGCCGCCTCCCAGTCGTCGCCCACCCCCACGTCGACCACGAGTGGCACCGCCAGCCCGGCCGCTCCCTGCATACGCTCCCGCACCTGTGCGACAGCCTTCTCCACGAAGTCCGCCTCCACCTCGAGCACCAACTCGTCGTGGACCTGCATCAGCAGTCGAACCGGAGGCTGCTCCTGCTCGATCCAGGCGTCGACCGCCAGCATGGCGCGTTTGATGATATCGGCCGCGCTCCCCTGCATGGGCGCATTGATCGCCGTACGCTCGGCAGCGGTGCGGCGCTGGTGGTTGCGGGCGTTGATATCTGGCAGGTAGAGCCGGCGCCCGAACAGGGTCTCCACATACCCCTGCTCGTGGGCCTGCTCGCGGATGCTGTCCATGAAGGCGGCCACCCCCGGATAGCGCTGGAAATAGAGGTCGACATACTCCTGCGCCGCACTGCGTTCGATTCCCAGTTGGCGCGCCAAACCGAAGGCTGACATGCCGTAGATGAGACCAAAGTTGATCGCTTTGGCCGAACGGCGCTGATCCGAGGTCACCGCATCCAGCGAGGCGCCAAACACCTCCGCCGCGGTGGCTCGGTGGATGTCCTCGCCCGCCGAGAAGGCCTTCAGCAGCCCTGCGTCACCTGACAGGTGCGCCATGATGCGTAGTTCGATCTGGGAGTAGTCGGCGGCGACCATCTTCCATCCCGGCTCTGGCACGAAGGCCTGACGGATACGCCGTCCCTCTTCGCTACGCACCGGAATATTCTGCAGATTGGGATCGGAGGAGGAGAGCCGGCCGGTGGCCGCCACAGCCTGATGGTAGGAGGTGTGGACACGCCCGGTGACCGGATTCACCATCTCCGGGAGCTTGTCGGTGTAGGTCGATTTCAATTTCGACATCCCCCGATGCTCCAGAATCACAGAAGGCAGCTCATGGCCCTGCTCGGCCAATTCCACCAGCACCGACTCCGCTGTGGAGGGTGCGCCTTTTGGCGTCTTTGAAATCACCGGCAGCTGGAGTTCATTGAAAAACACCTCGCCGATCTGTTTCGGCGACCCCAGGTTGAAGTTGTGGCCGGCAATTGCGTAGGCCCGCTGCTCCAGCTGGTGCATCTTCTTTGCCAGCTCACCGCTCTGCTGTTTCAGCTTTCCGACATCGATCCGCACCCCGTTGCGCTCCATGCGCGACAGCACCGGCACCAGAGGAATCTCCAGCTCAGTCAATAACCTGGCCTGAGGTGCGACCTGCTCCAATTTCGGCCACAGGGTCTGATGCAGCCGTAGGGTGATATCGGCATCCTCCGCCGCGTAAGGTGCGGCCTGCTCCAAATCGATCTGGTTGAAGGTCAACTGTTTCTTGCCCTTACCGGCGATCTCCTCGAAGTGGACGGTCTCCTCCCGCAAGTAATTCTGCGCCAGCGAATCCATGTCGTGGCGGGTCGCCGTGGCGTCAAGCACATAGGACTCCAGCATGGTGTCGAAAGCGACTCCCCGCAGCACAATCTCATAGCGGGCCAGGACGCTCATATCGTATTTGAGGTTCTGCCCGACCTTGAGCTGCTTTGGATCCTCCAGCAGCGGCTTCAGCTGAGTAAGCACCCACTCGCGCGAAAGCTGCTGTGGCGCTCCGGGATAGTCGTGCGCCAGCGGAACATAGGCGGCCTCCCCTGGCTCGACCGCAAAGGAGAGGCCGACCAGCTCGGCGCTCATGTAGTCGAGACTGGTGGTCTCGGTATCGAAGGCGAACAGGGGCGCATCCCGCAGCCGCTTGAGCCAGCACTCGAACTCTCTCTTTTGCAGGATCGTCCGGTAGTCCCGAGCTATCGATGAGATGGACTCAACGGTTTCTTCGGGCACCCCCTGGACTGAATCGGCCTCCAGGGTCTGCAGCAGGCGATTTGACTCCATGCGCTGGTAGTGTGTCCGCAGCCGCTGCGTATCCGGTTCGCCTGGGAAATACTCCTCGGGCCCCTGTGCCAACGGCACATCAAGCTTGATGGTCGCCAGTTTGCGCGAGAGGGGCAGGAACTGGAGGCTCGCGCGTAGACTCTCACCAATCTTGCCTTTGATCTCATCGGCATGGGCCATCAGGTTGTCCAGGTCACCGTAGGCCTGCAACCACTTGGCAGCGGTCTTGGGACCGCACTTGGGCACGCCGGGGATATTGTCCACCGAGTCCCCCGTCAGGGCCAGGAAATCGATGATCTGCTCCGGCTTCACACCGAACTTCTCCTCCACTCCCTGGCGGTCGGTGAAGGTCTCCGACATGGTATTGATCAGGCTGACATGGTCGTTGACCAGCTGCGCCATATCCTTGTCGCCGGTGGAGATCAGGGTATCCATCCCCAGTTCACTGGCTTGGCGGGCGAGGGTGCCGATCACATCATCGGCCTCCACCCCTTCAACCATCACCAGCGGCAGGCCCATTGCGCGGATAATATCGTGCAGTGGTTCGATCTGCATGCGCAGATCATCCGCCATGGGGGGTCGGTTAGCCTTGTACTCAGCATACAGCTGATTGCGGAAGCTGCCTCCCGGGGCATCGAACACCACAGCAATATGTTCCGGCCGGTAGTCGTTCAGCAGCCTGCGTAACATGTTCAGAACACCGACAATGGCGCCAGTCGGCTCTCCCTGAGAGTTGGCCAGCTCAGGTAACGCATGGTAAGCACGAAACAGGTAGGAGGACCCGTCAACCAGGATAAAAGGCGGTTTTGATGACATATGCGGCGGGGAAATTGTTTGGAAATTTACCGGATGTTAACGGAAAACAACACCTTCTGTCGCCCCGCTGAATAGGCTTGAATGAGCCATGACAAAAAACCAACTAAATTTCTTGGTCTTTTCCGATATCTGATCTATGTTTCTGTTATGAGTCGCCCCAAGGGCTCGAGGATTTCCACGTCCTGATAACTACAAAACACGTTACACCACTGGAGAATGACCATGCCAGAGATGAATCCAATGGCTGTTGAAAACAGCAAAACCCCCGAGGGCTTCGAGGATTGGTCCGAGGAAAAGGCACTCGAACTGGCCGCTGAGGAGCATATCGAGCTAACCGACGCGCACTGGGAGATCATTCGCTTTCTACGCAGCCACTGCGAGGAAAACGGAGCCACCTGCAGTGCGCGCCTTGTGCTCAAGGCCATGACTAACCACGTGAAGCAACGGGGCGGCAAAAAATATCTCTACAGCCTGTTCCCCCATGGACCGGTAGTCCAGGCCTCTAAGATTGCCGGCATCCCGTTACCGCCCTATTCCCTCGATCTCTCCTTCGGCAGCGTGCACTGACAAACTTTTGCGAACTCATTCCCATAAACAAGGGGGGCCATGCTCCCCTTATAGCGTAATGAATGCACTCTATGAAGACATGGAGCTAAAGCTCTCGCCTTGCAGTCATTAAATATTCACCCCGCCAAGGTGGATAAAAATTTCTTCAATAGCAGCTTGTAAAGATTTTTTACTGACGGATAGGCAAACAGCTTCCGGTTTTTCAGCTCGTCACCGCCGATGATGCGATGAAGCGGCATAAAAAAAGCCCTGCAACTACTCGATCAACACCAGATTCCTCCAGCGCCCGTCTGTCACTTTATCGCCTACCAGTACGCCGGTGGCCACAATGATGCGCTCAATCAGCGCATCGGCCTGCAGCTGACAAAAACAAGTCCACTCTCGACGACCAGCTGTTTCGCCACCAGTTTGAAGCGTTCTGTCGTGAAGACCAGGATACAAGGCAGATCGAGTCCACCTGAGCGAGCTTCACAACCTGCTCTATCTGGCCAAGGAGGGGGGCCGAAACCGCATCGCCAGCGAAGTGTAAATCCGCTATATGTGAGTAGCAGACTCAGTCGCAGTAACGCTCTACCTGTGCCTTGAGCTTGGCCAGATACCGCTGCCGTTGCTGCTCATCCAGGTATTTTCTGTCACCACTCTCCTGGTATTCATAGATCGATCCGGCGCTGCTGTAGTTTTCATAATTAATGCGGGCGTTTGTACACCGGCGCTTGCGCTCTTCCTTCTCCTGTTTCGCCTGTTCTGCCGCCTCACGCTTCTCGGCTCGCTCCTGCTCATATACATCCAGCATGCGCTGACGCTTCTGCTGTCGATCGGCCGGCAGAGCCTGATGGCCTGAACTGCTGTCGGCTTTGGGCAACTTCTTCTCCGTCGCCGACTCATGAGTGGGTCGGTCGCTGAAATGTACCCGCCCCTGTTCATCGGTCCACTGGTAAACCGCTGCCTGCAGAGGAGAGACAAGCAAGGTAATCAGGCAAGCTGCCAACAGAAAACGAAATTCCATCCCTTTCACTCATGTGTTCCCGGTTCGCCTGTCAGTGTAGAGCAATTCCAGGGCAAAAAAAAAGGGCGCCGTAGCGCCCTTTTCCGGATCGTTCGAGTGATCCTCAGAGGCCGGAACCGCGGTTGCCGGTAAACTCGGGATAGGCTTCCAGGCCACACTCACCGAGATCGACACCCTCGTACTCTTCCTCTTCACTGACACGAATGCCCATCACTACCTTGATGATCATCCAGACAATGAAGCTGGCGATGAAGGTCCAGGCAAAGATTACGCCGAGACCCAACAGCTGAGAGCCGAAGCTGGTGTCGCCATTCGAGAGGGGTACCGCAAGCAGTCCCCACATACCGACCACACCATGCACCGAGATGGCACCGACCGGATCATCGATCTTGATCTTGTCCATGGTGATGATGGCGAAGACCACCAGGATACCGCCAATAGCGCCGACGAGGGTTGCCCACAACGGTGTTGGAGTCAACGGCTCAGCGGTGATCGCCACCAGACCCGCCAGCGCACCGTTGAGAGCCATGGTCAGATCAGCCTTGCCGAACAGGAGGCGGGCGGTAATCAGGGCCGCGACCACACCACCGGCCGCAGCGGCGTTGGTATTGACAAAGACAGCTGCCACGGCGTTGGCCTCTTCAATATTGGAGACCACCAGCTCGGAACCGCCGTTAAAGCCGAACCAGCCGAGCCACAGGATAAAGGTACCCAGAGTGGCCAGCGGCATGTTGGCGCCGGGGATGGCATTGACACGACCGTCGGCGGTGTATTTGCCCTTACGTGCACCGAGCAGCAGGACACCCGCCAGAGCCGCGGAGGCGCCACACAGATGCACCACACCGGAACCGGCGAAATCGCTGAAGCCTGCCGCATCCAGGAAACCGCCGCCCCACTTCCAGTAACCCTGCATCGGGTAGATGAAACCGGTCATCACCACGGCGAAGACCAGGAAGGCCCAGAGCTTCATACGCTCCGCCACGGCACCGGAAACGATGGACATGGCGGTGGCGACGAAGACCACCTGGAAGAAGAAGTCGGACATGCCGGAGTAGTAGATGTCGCCATTGCTGGCCAGCACATCTTCCACGCTGTTGTCGCCGCCGAACATGAAGCTCAGGTCGAAACCGGGGATATAACCGCCCGCAAAGGCATCACCCGGATACATAATGTTGTAGCCCATTAGCATGTACATGATACAGGCGATGGCATACAACGCGACATTCTTGGTTAGGATTTCAGCGGTATTCTTGGCCCGGACCAGACCGGCCTCGAGCATGGCGAAACCGGCTGCCATCCACATGACGAGCGCGCCGGATACCAAAAAGTAGAAGGTATCCAGTGCGTAGCTAAGTTGTGTAATCGCTTCCACGATAATCTCCCATGTCTATTGCTGTGGGTTACAACGCTTCGGAACCGGTCTCGCCGGTACGCACACGGATAACCTGTTCAACGGGGGTGACGAAGATCTTGCCGTCACCGATCTTGCCGGTCTTCGCGGCATTGGTGATGGCCTCGACGACCTGATCAACGATCGAATCATCGACCGCGATCTCCACCTTGATCTTGGGCAGAAAATCGACCACGTACTCGGCACCGCGATAGAGTTCGGTGTGACCTTTCTGACGGCCGAATCCCTTAACCTCGGTAACCGTGATACCCGCAACGCCCACATCGGAGAGTGCTTCACGGACATCATCAAGCTTGAACGGCTTGATGATTGCAGAAACCATTTTCATGCTGTTACTCCTCAATCGTTCATCCCGCCCGAAGGCGGGCTGATGATTTAGCTAGGTGTGTTTGGGGATCGACTCAGAAGCTCTTGGCCCAGGAGACGAAGAAACGGGTGTCGCCGTCTTCGCCACCCACGGTCGAGCTGTTGTCGATGTTGGAGTCGGAAAGGCTCAGGGTCACGTCACCGAACTCGCCGACACTCTTGGAGAGGTCAAGCTGGTAGTAGGTGAAGTCAAAATCCGCGCCACCAACACCATCATCCTCGAAGGCGTACTGGCCAATGGTCGCGCCCAGGGTGAAATCCTGGGGCAGATCGAAGCTGGCACCCAGGTAGTAGTGCATGTCGCCATCGATGAAGGTTTCGGCACCTGGGGTATCGTCGATATCACTTGAGATGGTGTAGTCGAGACCAAAGCTCAACATCTTGAAGCTGCCGCTCAGACCCAGCTCGGCGAAGTTCACATCATCATCACCCGGGTAGGTGTAGTAGGTCAGACCGACGCCGTAGCCGAAATCACCGACGGAGCCGCCGTAACCGCCGTAGAGATCCATTTCATAGTCGGTCCAGGCCTCGGAGATCCAGGTACCGGCATAGAAACCAGAGCCATTCTCCCAATCCAGACCACCGGAGAAGGCGGTGGAGTTTGCGGACTGGGTCATGCCACGCCAGACATAGTTGCTGGTGACACCGATGTTCATGCTCACTTCGGCTGCCGCAATGGAGGAGAGGCTGAGCATCGCAACACCACAGGCCAGGGCAATTTTGTTCAATTTCATGGTTTAAAGTCCTCTACACTTCGTTGTACATAGGGTTTGAATTTTCTCCTGCCAGCGTTTTGAGTCCGGCCGGCGGTACTCACCCTGTATTCAGACTTCATGCCAAGATTATAAATTAGTTAAATTTCAAAAAGATACGTCACGCTACCTCGCATTACCACTCACCTCGAAAATATCTGCGCCTCCTTTCCGAGCAGGGAAGTGCACAGCGCACTCTCTTGGTGCACTCATTTGGTGCGCAAAAGTCGCAATGTGATCTGACTCACACCTCTTACACCTGCTTTGCAACAGCCAGGCTATTTGTTGCTTAAAAGAGACAATCAGCTCCATCACAAGGCTTAGGCTGGACAAGTTCAGGGATGCTGGCTATTGTCTGCCGCATGATCGACCCCAAACTGATTGATGAACTTTCAGAACACCTCGCGGCCAGTATGCCGAGTGGATTTCGCACCCTGCAGGCGGACTTTTCAAAGAACTTCCGCGCCACGCTTGAGGCCAGCCTGGCTAAGCTCGACCTGGTGACACGGGAGGAGTTTGACGTGCAGCAGGCCGTGTTGGCCCGGACGCGGGAAAAGCTCACCCGGCTTGAGCAGCAGGTGAATACCCTGGAAGCGCAAATCCATAGCGGGTCGAAGTAATCCTTTTTCTATCGCCATGTTACCCGTACAGTTATTGACTACCGATATCCTTCATTTACGGACACAGCACATACCAACACGCCAAGCTTCAATTTAAACCGGCAGGATCGCCGGTAGACCAGCCAAAGCAGGAAGGGACGCCATGTCACTGGCCATTCTCAACAGCCGCGCCCAAGTCGGCATCGACGCGCCACCCGTCGTCGTCGAGGTACACATCGCCAATGGTCTGCCCGGGCTCTCAATCGTCGGCCTGCCCGAGTTGGCGGTACGCGAGAGCAAGGACCGGGTGCGTGGCGCCCTGATCAACAGCCAGTTCGAGTTCCCCGCCCGTCGCATTACCATCAATCTGGCGCCCGCCGATCTGCCGAAGGAGGGAGGGCGCTTCGATCTGCCGATCGCCCTGGGGATCCTGGCCGCTTCCGGACAGCTGCCGCTGGCGGCACTCGCGGCACATGAGTTTCTCGGCGAACTGGCCCTCTCCGGCGAATTGCGGCCGGTCAATGGAATACTCCCGGCGGCACTGGCGGCCCGGGATGCCGGGCACACCCTCATCATTCCGCAACAGAACGCCATTGAAGCTTCTCTGGTCACCAACCTGGCCGCTCATACCGCCACCCATCTACTGGAAGTCTGTCGTCATCTCACCGGATTGCAGCAACTGGAACTGTTACAGAAAAACCACAACCTGCCCCTGCCAGAGACCCTGCTTGACCTGGCTGAGGTCAAAGGCCAACAGCAAGCCAGGCGTGCACTGGAAGTGGCCGCGGCCGGCGGGCATGCCCTCCTGTTCATCGGCCCCCCCGGCACCGGCAAGTCGATGCTGGCCAGCCGCCTGCCCGGTATTCTGCCTCCGCTGACTGATGAGGAGGGGCTCGAGAGTGCTGCCATCGCCTCCGTGGCCCAACGCCCATTCGATCCGGCATGCTGGCAACGACGTCCCTTCCGCGCACCGCACCATACCGCTTCCGGGGTGGCGCTGGTGGGCGGCGGCAGCAAGCCTCGTCCGGGAGAGATCTCCCTGGCGCACAATGGGGTGCTGTTTTTGGATGAACTCCCCGAGTTTGATCGTTCAGTCCTCGAAGTGCTGCGCGAACCCATGGAGAGTGGCCACATCACCATCTCGCGCGCCGCTCAACAGGCCGACTATCCAGCCAGCTTCCAACTCATCGCCGCGATGAATCCCTGTCCCTGCGGCTACCTGGGCGACGGTTCCTCCCGCTGTCACTGCACCGCCGAACAGGTGGCACGCTACCGCAACCGGCTCTCCGGACCCTTGCTCGACCGCATCGACATGCATGTGGAAGTGCCACGACAACCGCCCGACCCCCATCAGGTCGCCCCCCCACCCGGCGAGTCAAGCGCCCAGGTCGCCCGCCGGGTGGCATTGGCCATAGAACGCCAACTCACCCGCCAGGGGCGACGTAACCACGCACTCGACGTTAAACAGCTGGAACAGCATGCCCGACCCGACAGTGCCGGACGCCAGCTGCTACATCAGGCCATCGAACGCCTCGGACTCTCCATGCGGGCCTATCACCGCATCATGAAAGTGGCACGCACCATTGCCGATCTTGAGGGAAGCACGCAGATGGACCCCCGGCATATCAGTGAAGCCATCGGGTATCGGCGTCTTGACCGGCGTTAGTGTGGTGTAACACTAACAGGCTGTTGCACCACAATAGGGAATCATCTTTGCCCGGTTTTAGGTCAGGGTCAGAGAAGCGGCTTCATGGCATTGTCGATAGCCTTCAGGCACACTCGAAGCGAGTTTCATCCATCTCATCAAGCCGACCGCGGGGGGGGACCCATGAACTGGAAGACCGCTTATCGTTCCTTCTACTACGAGGGGGCACCGGAACCCGAGGAGATCCGTATCGTGCCCGCCGAGACGGCGCTGCTGGTGATCGATATCCAGAACACCTATCTGCAGACCCCGGAAGATCCGATCCAGGCCGCCCGCTGGCAACCCTTCCTCGACCGGATGCGCCGGATCGTCATCCCCAATACCGCCGAGCTGATCTCGACTTGCCGTGAGCGCGGCATCGAACCGCTGTTCGCCCGTATCGCCTGCCTGACCCGGGACGGACGCGACCGTTCATTGAGCCAGAAAAAACCCGGCTGGAACTATCTGCTGCTGCCGATGGCGAGCGAGGCCTCCCAACTGGTGCCCGAACTGACGCCGGGCGAGGACGAGATCACTGTCCTGAAAACCACCGACAGCGCGCTGACCGGCACCAATCTGCGCTTGATACTTCATAACCTGGGGATCAAGCGTGTGATCGTGACCGGCATCTTCACCGACCAGTGCATCTCCTCCACGGTGCGAAGCCTGGCCGACGAGAGCTACGATGTGATCGTCATAGAGGACTGCTGCGCTGCCGGCACCGACGAGCTCCACCGGCGGGAGTTGGAGATCATCAACATGATCTACTGCCAGGTGATGCAGTTAAGGGAGCTGAAGAGCTACCTGAGTGGATAATCTGTCAAGCCAGGCCGCCATGCGGGTAGATGTTTGCATTAACCCGGCAACCAGGATGGTACGACATGCTGCACCCTGCGCACTGTTCACACGGAGTACATGCGACAGGTTAATTTGAAGTTATAAGTCCGTACACGAAGACTGCTAAACTCCCGCCCCATGCTACGATTCGACCACCTAGCCCTGCGCCGCGGTCCCCGGCTTCTGCTCGGTGAGGCCGACTTTACCCTGCATACAGGCTGGAAGGTGGGCATTACCGGTGGCAACGGCACCGGCAAGTCCAGCCTCTTCAGCCTGATTCAGGGAGATTTACAGCCCGACGAGGGTTCCCTGTCGCTGCCGCCCAGGCTGGAGATCGCCCATGTGGCCCAGGAGATGCCGGCATTGTCACGCGCCGCCATCGAGTTCGTTATCGACGGCGACCGCGAACTGCGTCGGATCGAACAGGCGCTGGCGGCCGCCCAGGCCGACAACGATGGCGCACAACAGGCACGCCTGCATGAGGCGCTGCAGCACGCAGACGGCTACACCGCCACCGCGCGCGCCGGCGAGCTGATGCACGGCCTGGGTTTCACGGCAGGCGACGAGTTGCGACCGGTCAGCCACTTCTCCGGTGGTTGGCGCATGCGCCTCAACCTGGCCCAGGCCCTGATGTGCCGCTCCGACCTGCTGCTGCTCGACGAACCCACCAACCACCTCGATCTCGATGCCGTGATCTGGCTCGAGGAGTGGTTGCGCAGCTATCCGGGCACCCTGTTGCTGATCTCCCACGACCGGGACTTCCTCGACCGTATCACCGACCATATCGTCCACCTGGAACAGCAGCGGGCGACCCTCTACAGCGGCAACTACTCCGGCTTCGAGCAGATTCGTGCCGCCCGCCTGGCCAATCAACAGGTTGAGTACGAAAAGCAGCAGCGGGAGATCGCTCATATACACAGCTATGTGGATCGATTCCGCGCCAAAGCCACCAAGGCACGTCAGGCCCAGAGCCGGCTCAAGGCCCTGCAACGCATGGAATTGATCGGGCCAGCCCATGTGGACTCCCCGTTCCATTTCGATTTCCTTACCCCGGAGAAGAATCCCCACCCCCTGCTACAACTGCACAAGGCCAGTGCCGGCTACGGCGAGACGACGATCCTTCAGGGGCTCGAAATCACTATTGAGCCGGGCGACCGTATCGGCCTGCTGGGGCCCAACGGGGCCGGCAAATCTACCCTGATAAAACTGTTGGCGGGCGAGCTGCAGCCCCTCGACGGCGAACGTTTGCCGGCTCAGGATCTACGCATCGGCTACTTCGCCCAACACCAGCTGGATCAGCTCGACCCGGACGCCAACTGCCTACTGCACCTACAGCGCCTCGACCCCCGGGCCAGCGAACAGTCCCTGCGCAACTTTCTGGGTGGCTTCGGTTTCCAGGGCGACCGGGTATTGGAACCGGTTGCCCCTTTTTCCGGTGGCGAAAAGGCCCGCCTGGTGCTCGCTCTGCTGGTCTACCAACGCCCCAACCTGCTGTTGCTGGACGAGCCGACCAACCATCTGGACCTGGAGATGCGCCTTGCCGTCGGTCTGGCCCTGCAGGCCTACGAAGGGGCCATGTTGATCGTCTCCCATGACCGTCACCTGCTGCGCATCACCAGCGACCGGTTGTGGTTGGTACACGCCGGCAAAGTCGATGACTTCAAGGGCGACCTTGACGACTACCCCGCCTGGCTCGCCAGCCTCAGACGCGGCACCACAGCCGAAATCCAGGACGCCCCCCAGGGTGATCACACCGCCAACGCACGCAAGGACCGCAAACGCCAGCAGGCGGAACAACGTCGCCAACTGCAGCCCCTGAAAAACGAACTGCGAAAGCTGGAGCGGCAGATCGCCGCACTGCAGCAGGAACAGCGGCAGCTGGAGGCACAACTCGCCGACAGCGCCATCTACGAGGCCGATCGCAAAACGGAACTCAAAACCCTTTTGGCAGATAAAGCGGCGCTCGATTCCCAGCTCGACGCATCGGAAGCGCGCTGGCTGGAAATCGGCGAACAAATAGAGGCTGCAGAATCGCTGGAAAAGTACTAAAGTTCCCCACTCAGGGTTGTGGCGGTGCCGCATCCCTGTGGACGAAGTGCAGAAATACCGGCGAGTAATGTCGGTTCCCTGCAACCGCGCCGCCACGGATTGGACGAGGTATCGTCGCGACGCATGGTATGACCCCTTGCACAGTATGAGAGTTGACGATGAAAATTTATGTTGGAAACCTGCCCTGGAGTATCAAGGACGAAGAGTTGCGTGAGCTGTTCACAGCCTACGGAGAAGTCTCCAGCGCCAGTGTCATCATGGACAAATTCTCCGGCCGCTCTAAGGGCTTCGGCTTTGTCGAAATGTCAAGTGACGGTGATGCGGAAAGCGCCATGAAAGAGCTGAACGAAAAAGAGATCGGCGGCCGCAACCTACGGGTCAACGAGGCTAGACCCCGGGAAGACCGCCCTAATCGCAGATCCCGACATTAAGGTGCCTCTGAACTAGTCGGATACCGACATAATTTAGAAGCTCGCGAAAGATCGGCAAGCGCCAGAGAGAGGGGAAGTTCCTGCTTCTCTTTGATTTTTGGCATGCCCCGCTGTCGGTGTTTGCCCGTAGTTATAAGTAGAAACATGAAGGCACTTGCTTCCCTGTTGTTCCTGTTCATCCTGGCCTTTCTGATTTGGCCCTACACCGCGATCTACCGGCTCGACCAGGCACTGGCCCAGCACCACCGGCAGACGCTCACCGAAATGATCGATATCGAATCGGTGCGCGACCAGATCAAACGCAAGCTGAACAAGAACCTCAACAGCTCCATCGGCAACGTTTCCAACAGCTTCATCGACTGGTTGCAGGACGGGATCAAGAAACTCGGCGCTGACGCCATCGATCAAATGGTCAACACCGATTGGGTGGCTGCGCAGTTACGTTCCCACAACCCGAATCCCAATGATGGCGGGTTTTACAAGCAGCTCAGCTATGCCTTCTTCGATGGCCCCGACCAGATGCTGCTGCGCATTGGCGAGCTGGACGACAACCCGGTGCATGTCCATCTCAAGTTACAGGGCGCCGAATGGCGAATCACAGCAATCTACAACTGACATCCCGCGCCGATTCCAGCATCACCAGGTCTAAAGATTTTCGCCAACCGGCCGCTCAAAAGATTTGAGGTGCGACTGTTTACCTGACGCACCGCCACACATAAAAAGTGGCCCGTGAAGGCCGCCGCGAAGTTAGGGAGAGATTCGAACCATGGCTGATATTCAATTCAATCAAGCCCTGTATGAGGCCTGCCCCACAGGCATGCTGGCCATCGACGAGGACATCCGCATCCGCTGGGCCAATCCAGCCTTTGAGGAGATGCTTAATCTGGACAGAGATGAGTTGGTTGGAAAGGAGAAAAGCACCCTGCCGGAAGGCCTGCAGGCCCTGTTCGACGAAACCGATATCCTGCATCTGTCGCTCAACGGGGAAGGGGAGCGCTGGCTCTACCGGGAAGTGAAACAGGTAGCCGACGGCGCCAATACGCCTCTGCGCCTCCATTTCTACCAGGACATCAGTTCCCAGGTGCTGGCGCAACGCGAAAGCGATCAGCTACGTCGTCAGGTGGAAGACCTAACCATCACCGATGCCCTCACCGGGATGGCTAACCGTAAGGCCACCCTGCAGGCACTGGCGGTACAGGTCACGCGAAGTCGACGCTATGATAACCTGCTGACCCTCGGCGCCATGCGACTCTCGCATCCGGATTTGCCCGACGTGGCCCTGCCCGACGCCTCGATCCTGGCCCTTGCTCACTACCTGCGCGAACGGCTGCGCTGGGCCGATATCATCGGCCGCTATGAGGATGAACTTTTTCTGCTGTTAATGCCTGAAACCAGCGTCGAGGACGCCAGTCGCCTGTTGCAGCAGATCATTGATGAGTGTCAGGAGGGAGCATTGACCGATCTGGGCGATAATCCGTTGCCGCAACTCGCCTTCGGCGTGGCCGCCTGGGAAAAAGGCAATGACCCTCAGCGACTGATTGAGCGCACCCTGAACACCCTCTAGCCCGCTATCTGGCAGGGAGGACCAGCCAAACGGAAATCATCATGGAAACCAAACACCTAAGATCCGATCTGCGGGCACAAGCACAACACCCTGTGAGCGACGCGGGCTAGCGCGAGCCTGCCATGCCTGTCTCACAACGCATCAGTTTTGACGAGGGTATCAGCCGCAAGGACCTGAACACCATTCGCCAGCGCTTCCAACGGTTGCATCGGGAACGGCTGCAGCGTATCCGCGAAGAGCTGCGCCCAAGCCAGCAAGAGTTTCTCGACCTGCTGCCACTGCTACTGCACATCAACCACCCGATGCTACCTGGGTTCGTCAACAGCAAGACACCGATCGGCATCCCCGACTTCAGCCCCAACCGCCGAGCCCTCGATGCGGCGAAGAAATTGAGCCGCAGTTTCGCTTACAAGAAACGAGCCCAGCGCCAATACCACATTCACGGTGTCTACATGATGGGCAGTACCGGCACCATCGGACAATCATCCAGCAGTGACTTCGATCTCTGGCTCTGCCACGATCCCGACCTCAACGACACACAACGTCAACGACTGCAAGAGAAGACAGCGCTGATCGAAAAGAGCGCCGCCGAACTCGATCTGGAGCTGCACATCTTCCTCATCGACCCGGTGCGTTTCCGCCAGGGCCAGAAGGCCAAATTATCGCGCGAGAGTACCGGCTCCACCCAACACAGTCTGCTGCTGGAAGAGTTCTATCGCAGTGCCGTGCTGCTGGCCGGACGCTATCCCCTCTGGTGGCTGGTGCCCCCCGAGCATGAGGAGGTCTATCAGGAATATGCCGACAGCCTGCTCTTCCACCGCTTCGTCAAGCACAGCGACGTACTCGACCTGGGGGGTCTGGACAACGTACCGGCCCAGGAGTTTTTCGGCGCCGCCCTGTGGCAGCTCTACAAGGGCATCGACTCGCCCTATAAGTCGATCCTGAAGATCTTCCTGATGGAGGCCTACAGCCGCGACTACCCAACACCTCGCTGGCTGGCACAGCAGGCGAAGGAGGCGATCTATGCCGGTGAAAAGGACATCGACAAACTGGACGCCTACATCCTGCTCTATCAGCAGGTCGAGGATTATCTGATGCAGAGCAGTGACGAAACGCGCCTGGAACTGGCCCGACGCTGTCTCTACTTCAAAGTCGGCGAGCACCTCAGCCAGACCCGCCAGCATGAGAACTGGCGCATTCAGGCCATGCTCGATCTGACCCGGCAGTGGGGCTGGGGACAGACCCAGTTGCAGATGCTCGACACCCGATCGAGCTGGAAGATCGACCGGGTCATTCAGGAGCGCAACGCCCTGGTCGCCGTACTGACACGCAGCTACCGACTGCTGACCGATTTCGCAAAAAAATATGCCCAGACCAGCCCCATCGACCCGCAGGAGCTGAACCTGCTGGGGCGCAAACTCTACACCGCCCTCGACCACCGCCCCGGAAAAATCGACCACATCAACCCGGGCATCTCGCACAACCTCTCTGAACCCCAGCTTTCGCTTCAACACCGCCCGACCCGCGACGGAAACCCGGCCTGGATGCTCTATCGCGGCAGGCTGGAAGAGGAGACGCTGAGCGATCAGCGGCCGATCAAGATCTCCAGTAACCTGATCGAAGTCCTGCTTTGGAGCCACATCAACCAAGTCTGGGGTAGAGACTCCCTGATTACCCTGTCTCCCGGCGAAACCGACCTGAGTCGCAGTGAACTGCTTTCCCTGCACCACAGCATCGAACAGTTATTTCCCCAACACATGCCCGCCTCGGCCGGCATGCAGACCCTGGCCAAGCCCGCCACGGCGGCGCTGATGGCCCTGTTTATCAACATCGGCCTCGATCCACTGGAGCACCTGACCAAGGAGGGCAAGCAGATCACCAGCGAGCGTCACGATCCGCTCAGCTTCGCCGCCGGCCGGATCAATCTGGCGCTCCACCACGAGGCGATCCTGCAGACCAGCTGGGGTGAGCTACTGGTGACCCGGCATCAAGGTCCCGAGGGCCTGCTCGACTCACTCTGCAGCCTACTCAACCTGCAACCCGAAACCGACGAAGCGGAGACCCGGCTGCACGCCTTCAGCTTCTCCAGCGTACGCGGCCACCAGATCGCCCAGCGAGTCGTCGAGCTGTTCAACCATATCCTAGGCCGTTTTCGCAGCGGCGCACTCGACAATGGCCGCTACGCCTTCCGCATGGGTCACGAGTTCTTTATCGTGCAACAGGAGGAGAAGCGCTACAGCTGGCGCAGCCAGGAGTCCTTCGAACACCTGTTGGAGGAGCTGCAGCAACCCCAGCGGGTCTACCGCCGTCTGGAGTTCGACCCGGAGATCATGGTCAACAGCCCCTATCCGGCGATCTTCAAGGCTAACCGCCCCGAAGTGATTCAGCTCTTCTTCCAGATCAAGTCCCAGGAGACAGAGATCCATATTCTTGACGAGCAGGGCACCCTGTTCAGCCAGACCCTGATGGCCGACAGTCCCCGTTTTCTGATGTTGCAGCAACGTCGCTTCCTCAACAGCCTGCAGCAGCTGCACAACCTGCTGCCGGGTGACACCGGCAACCTGTTGGCGGAGCCCGAGTTCTATGAGCTGATCAAACAGCGGAACGGCGAGTTCCAGTGCGAGCGGCGGCGGGTACCGCTGGTGAGCGCCGACGACTATATGGAACTGACCCTGGTCAGCGATACGGCAGAGCGCGGCGCCCATCCCGTCTCTCTACTCTGCGGTGACCGGGAGTTCACCCAACTGGAGTACGGCGATGAACTCTATGGCGCCACCGCCGAATACATCCAATCCCTGCGTCACGGTGACGTGCACTATCCCATCTATCTCACCTCCCTGCGTCTTAGCAGCTTCCATCCCATCGAGCCGCCGACCACCGTAGAGCTACTGAACCTCAAGCGACGCGTGGAGGAGCGACTCAACGCCCTCTGAGCAAGCGCTACTCCAGCCCGGGCACAGTCCGAATCCGCATCCCCTTGCGAGACCACACAAAAAGTGCCGCTTCGTCGGCTGAGCGCCTGTCGATCTGCGGTATACTGCACGCAATCTTCATCTAATCGGAAATCCGCTCATGCACTGCTGGCCACGCACCCGGCTCTGGCTCGTCATCACGCTCCTTGGCACGCTCAATCTGCTCACCGCCTGCGGCCAGAAGGGCCCTCTCTATCTGCCCCCTGCTGAAGATTCGCCAAGCGGCGAACAGAGATCCGGCCAATGAGTCTTCAGTTCACCAAGATGCACGGCCTCGGTAACGATTTCGTGGTCATTGACGCCATCAGCCAGCAGCTTGAACTCACCGAGGCCGACTTCCGTTTCATCGCCGACCGTCACTTCGGCATCGGCTGCGACCAGATCCTGCTGGTTGAGTCCCCACGGCTGCCCGGGACAGACTTCCACTACCGCATCATCAACGCCGACGGTTCCGAAGTGGAGGCCTGTGGCAACGGCGCGCGCTGCTTCGCCCGCTTCGTACGTGAGAAGGGACTGTCGGACAAGGCGGTGATCCCGGTCGGTACAGCGGCAGGGGCCATCACACTAAAGCACCTGCCCGGGGAGTTGGTGGAGGTCGACATGGGCGTACCGCAGTTCGAACCGGCTGCAATCCCCTTCGACGCCCCGCAGCGGTCACTGACCTATCCACTGGAGATCGACGGCGTCAGCCACGAGATCTGCGCGCTCTCCATGGGTAATCCCCATGCCGTGCTGCTGGTCCCTGACCTGGACGCAACGCCGGTGGCTTTGCTCGGCCCCCGGATCGAGCAACATCCCCGCTTTCCCCGGCGGGTCAACGCCGGTTTCCTGCAGATCGTCGATCGCTGCCATATCCGTCTGCGCGTGTTTGAACGGGGCGCCGGCGAAACCCTGGCTTGCGGCAGTGGTGCCTGCGCCGCGGTGGTTGCCGGCCGTTTGCTGGGGCGACTCGATCCCCAGGTAAAGGTAAGGCTACCCGGCGGAGAACTTGTGGTAGAGTGGCAGACAGAAGGTCAATCCGTACTCATACGTGGCACGGCGGACACCGTGTTCGAAGGAACCATCGATCTATGAACCACAATGCCTCCAACTCGGACAGTCAGGGCGACGACATCGAGAGTCAGGTCAGTGACTATCTGAGCGAGCATCCCGACTTCTTCCTGCGTCATCCGAACCTTCTCGGCGAGATTGAGATCCCCCATGAGAGCGGCGCCGCCGTCTCCCTGATCGAGCGTCAGGTGGAATCGCTACGGAAACAACTGCGCGACACCCGTAAGCAACTCAACGAGGTGATGGAGATCGCCCGACACAACCACGCGTTGCAGGAGCGCCTGCACCGCCTCACCTTGATGCTTATCGACGCGGCCACATTCGATGAGATGATGAATGCCCTGGAAGATGAACTGCATGACGACTTCAAGGCCGATGCCATGGAGCTGCGACTCTTCTCCTCGTGCCGGATCGACGAGCACCTGGAGGAAACCCTTAACGAAAATGCCGAGACCTTCCAGCATTTTTTCAGCCAGAATCATCCAATCTGCGGACAACTCGAAGCAGAGCAACTCAGCTATATTTTCGGCGCCGAAGGGGACCGTATCGCCTCCACTGCGCTGATTCCATTGAAGAGCGAAGGGGTGCTGGGTCTGTTGGCCATTGGCAGTATCGATCCCAAACGCTTCGCGCCGCATCACGGCACCGAATTTCTCACCCGTCTGGGCGAAATCATCAGCCGCACCTTGCAAGCGGTCTCCCTGCCGGGGATCTGAGCGAGGCAAGCGTACAGATGCCCAACGGACTGCCCGAAGCGATGACGCTGTGGGTGGACCGCTTTCTACGCCATCTAGCCCATGAACGCCGGCTTTCCCCCCGCACCGTGGAGAGCTACGGCCGCGACCTGCAGGCACTATTGCCCTGGCTCGAGTCGAATCAGATCCACGACTGGCGCCAGCTGAACCAGCACCAGGTGCGCCACTATCTCGCCGAACGCCACCGCAAGGGGCGCTCTGCCAAGAGTCTGCATCGAGAACTCTCCAGTCTGCGCAGCCTCTACCGTTACCTGTTGCGCGAACAGGTGGCCGATGCCAACCCGGCCCTCGGCGTGCGAGCGCCCAAGGTGCGGCGCAGACTGCCCGCCACCCTCGACGCCGACCAGCTGGCGCAAATCCTGGATTTTGACGATACCTCCCCGGTCGGTCGGCGGGATCGGGCGGTCATGGAGCTCTTCTACTCTTCCGGTCTGCGCCTGGCTGAACTGGTCGACCTCAACCTGGGAGACATCGACTTCGACGAGGGCATGGTGGAGGTCACGGGCAAGGGGGCCAAGACCCGAAGAGTTCCGGTGGGACGTCTGGCCAAGGATGCTCTGCAGCAGTGGCTGGCTGTCCGCGCTACGCTGGCCAAGCCGGACGAGACCGCCCTCTTTGTGGGCGTGCGCGGAAGACGCATCAGCCGCACGATGGTGCAGAAGCAACTCAACCGACGCGCCCTTGAGCAAGAGTCCCCTCGCCGCATCCATCCCCATCTTCTGCGTCACTCCTTCGCCAGCCACCTGTTGGAGTCCTCCGGCGACCTGCGGGCAGTACAGGAGCTGCTGGGGCACGCCAACATCAGCACCACCCAAATCTACACCCACCTCGATTTCCAGCACCTGGCCGAGGTCTACGACAAGGCCCATCCTCGGGCGCACAAGAAAAAAAAGAGTGAATGATTCTTCCCCAGCCAAACATAAACAGAGAGTCTGTGTCTCTGCCACGCTGAATTTATTTATCGGGCATATCGAGAATGCTATTTGGTAAAGAGGGTTTGGGCTGATTCCCAACACCTTTCTGGTGGCGCAGGGCCCCACCATCACATCACTTATCTCAGTAGTATTAGGGTCTGTAAGAGAATGGTAATTCCATTTGCTTGATTACCCACCCTAGTCAGCCATGCGGCGTTAGTGGCGAGAATTGCGTAATGACCTGAATGGTTTGCGTGTTGAGTTGCGCTTGGCGCTGGATCTATTTCACCCCCTCTCCCTGGCCCTCTACCGCAAGGGGAGAGGGCCAGGGAGAGGGGGGAGATCAAATTCGTGAGCGCGGCAAACACCTCAACTAAAAATTGTTGTGGGCTTGTGATCCTTTGGCTGAGTAATATGGGTAATCAGGTACATTTAAGGGAATCAAACCGCAAATGAACACCCATCACGGCGAATGAACGAGATAAAGTCGCGGCCTTTTGCATTGAGCAATTAGCGTTCAATTAAGCCTGACTATCACCCGTATCGTGCCCCATGCGTCCAGAGATCTCCTGGAAGATCTCGATGAAGTGCCGCTGGTAGGCACGCAGGTATTTGTCCCGCCGATAGCCGATCTTGGTCACCTCCCAGGGGAAGAGGTGGTCCAGCGCCCGCATCGCCAGATCGACGTCTTTCTCTCGTTCATAGGCCAGTTCGGCAATGATGCCAATCCCCATCCCCTCCCGCACGTAGGTCTTGATCACGTCGGTGTCGGTAGCGCTCAGCACCACATGGGGTGACAGTCCCGCCCGACGGAAGGTCTCATCGATATGGCCACGGCCGGTGAAGCCGGCGACATAGGTGATCAGGGGATAGCCACAGAGCGCCTTGAGAGAGACCTGATCCAGCGCCAATACCGGATGAGCCCTGGGTGCGATCAGACAACGGTTCCAACGGTTGCAGTCGATCGATGAGAGCTCCGGATGACGCCCCAACGCCTCGGTGCAGACGGCGAAGTCGACCTTGTCCTCGCTCGCCATATCGATCAGCTCCCGAGGATTGCCCTCGAGAATCTGCAACTCCACAGCGGGGTAGGCCTGACTGAAATGGCGCAGGATCGGTGGTAGCACATAACGCGCCTGGGTATGGGTGGTACCGATGCGCAGCACACCCCGCTCCTCTGTCAGATGCTCCTGTCCCACAGCGAGGATGTTATCGGCATCGCTGAGGATCTTGCGCGCATAGTGCAGCACCTGTTCGCCCGCCTCGCTCAGCCCGGTCAGACGCTTGCCGTTACGCCGGAACAGTTGTACCCCCAGTTCATCCTCCAGTTGCCTGAGATGCTGTGAGACCGCCGGCTGAACCAAGTGCAGCCGTTGCGCCGCCCGGCTCACGCTGTAGTCGTTCTCCACCAGGGCGAGCAGAGAGTTGAGTTGCCTGAATTCCATATAATGTCGTGTGATATTTATTGCCAGAGCATAAATTTACATGATTTCTGCTGTGGCCGGGAGGGTGCGGCAACCGAATCACAGTTGGTGAGGCAGGGCCCCTCTACCGCTTTCTCATTTGTCGGGGGGAAAGACGAAGCGCGGGCGCAGCCAGAGAACCAGCAGCGGCAGTACCAGCAAGGCGATGATGACGTCCATGATCAGGGCTTCGGAGATGTAGAGGCTGACTGACCAGAGATTGGCAAGCTCGGTATTCATCAGGGGGATGAAGCTGCTCAGCAGTACCACCATGGAAACGATGATGGCCATACCGGTTGAACCCAGCGTATTGCGCAGGGCCATGTTCCAGACGCCATGAGTGGCCGCGTACTCCTCCCGTAAGCGTGAGACCATGTAGACGCCATAGTCGACGCCCAGCCCCATAGCAATACTCAGGGCCACCTGTACATGAAAAGCGAGGTTGGCCGACCACTCACGGATGGAAGACATATAGGCGCCGAGGCCATACTGGGTCATCAATGTGATGAAACAGAGGCTGATAAGGATGAAGGCGACCATCCAGGAGCGGAACATCAGCAGGGTCATGATGAACACGGTTACCGAGGTGGCGATGGGGGCATTCAACCACTCCTTGAAGGCCACATCCCGGGTCGCCTCGGTGACACCGAGAAAACCGCCGATGGCCGCCTTGCCGTGGATCGCATCCTGAGTGGTAATTCGCTTGCCTGCTTGCCCCGGCATGGGGAAGGTCTCGCCCCCCCCGATGCCGATGCGCACCTGCTCCATGCCGGGATCGTTGCGGTGGCGCTCGATGTAGCGCTGGATGTCGAGGATGGTGTTGTGGGTCTCCACCGGATCCATGGTTTTGACAAAGCCAACGATGATCCCCTCGTCCCAGTTGCGGGTGTTGACGAAACTGTCGAGTTCACCGGCACCTGCGCCGGTGGCCAGCATGCCGTTATAGAGCTGTACCGTCGCATCCGGATCGGGCAGGAAGCCTACGCGACCCTTTCCCCTGTAGGCATGGGAAAAGAGCTGCATGTGAGACAGCGTCGGGATGGCATAGAGATACATGTGCGCCAAGGGGGGATCCATGGGCGGCGCGTTCAGGATCAGGTTCAGGGTTTTGACGAACTGCACATAGGAGATGGTGTAGCCGATGTTGGGATGGGCTCGCAGCCAATCCTCGAAACGGGCCAAGGCGTCAAGTACCTGGGCGTCGTTGAAGATGCCCTGAGGCGGATCCTCCTGCTCATCGAAACAGCGTTCGGGACCGGTCACACGGCGACCGGACTCATCCCAGGCCTCCATGCCGCAAGCGGGCAGGGTACCGGCCTTGGAGCGAATCAGGATATTGGCGGTGATGGTCCCGGGCATCAGCTGTGAGAGGGCGTCCAGGTCGGCGATCGCCCGTACCTTGCCATCGCCTCCCTGCCGCTCGCCCAACAGATAGTGGTCCTTAAAGGCCGCCCGCGGGTAGTGGATCCCCTTCTCAACTCCCGGCATGATATCGAACTCGTCCTGGATGCGGGCCACCTCGGGATCGCTGCGCCCGGCGTCGCCGGCCAGCAGGGCGGAAAAACCCCGGCCCACTTCCGCATAGTAGGCGGAGACCAGCCAGATCAGGATGACACCCATCAGCGGCACCCACTTCGCACGCCCTGTCAGCAGATTGGCCATGCCATCGGCGAGCCACCGCTCCCAGCCCCGTTCCTGCTCCCGCTGCCGGATCTTCGGGGGAAAGCTCATCATCAACAGGGGGATCAGGGTGGTTGTGGTAATGATCAGGGTCGACATGCCGAAAATGCCGAAGTAGGCATAGGCTTTGTAAAATGAGATATCGACGAAGGAGATGGCAAAAAAGCCGTGCAGGTCGGTGCCGATAGAGAGAGCGGCCGGCACGATGGTATGGCGTATCGAGACCAGCGCCGCCTGCTCCGGGTTGCCGCTGTCATACAACTCCTGCATGAAACGACGGGTAATCTGCATCGAGTGGCCGATACCGATCGCCAGCAGCAGCATCGGCGTCAGTGCCATCATGGTGGTCAGCTTGAACTGGGTGTAGCCCATCAGACCCAGGGTCAGTACGATGGTCATGCCGACCCCCAGCAGCGGCAGCACGGCACAGCTCCAGTGGCGAAACTCATACCAGAGAATCAGCAGGATAATCAGCAGTGAGACACCAAACAGCCACGCCTTGTCTTCCAGTTCCTGCACCATGGAGGCAAGGAAGTAGGGTTCACCGGAGATACGGAACTCGACTCGGTCGCCATAGCGTGCCTCATATTTGGCCAACAGCGCCTTCATCTCGACGATCCATTGACGATGGTGCTGCTTCAGCTCATTGCTGAAGTCGCCAATGATAAAGGTCCCCTTCGGGGTACAGGTCAGGTGCAATCGGGCCAGGGCCGGGCTGCTGATGAGGCCGTCCGGACCCACCATATCGCACTTCTCGCCCGCCGTGTCCTCGTAGTAGAGCAACAGCGCCTGCAATACCAAATGACGCTGTAGACCGTCCCGCAGATAGGCCAGCTGACGCTGCTGTTCCACCGGATTATCGGAGAGCCCGTTGGAGGGCAGCAGTCGGCTGAAATCGAGATTGCCTCGACGATCGACCCCAATGTTGCGCAGCTTGGGGGAGGGCAGACCGACGAAGTTGTTGCTGTTGGCGAACGGCAGGGCACTCAGGTCGGCATAGAAATCCTGCACCATGCGGATGAACCAGGGCTGATAGATATCCCCCTGTTTCACGGTCATACCCCAGACCATCAGATTGCCCATGCCGTAGGTCTGTTCGATGTAGAGGTTGGTGGCGATGTAGGGATTGGACAACGGCAGCAGGGAATCCGGATCGTTACGCAGATTCACCTTGCCCACATAGAAGACGGCCCATAGGGTGGAGAGAAAACAGATCGCGATCACCACCCTGCGATGACGCAACATGAAGCGGGCATAGCGCTCGGGGTAATCGCGCTCAGCCATGCCGACATCTACAAACCGGAACGTAGATTACCCGCTTCAAACCCATCGTGGTCCGGCACATCCGGCTCTGCTGCCGCAAGCGAAGGGGCATTGGTGAAATTTTCAAGGTCCTCCTGCAAAAGCCCGTCGCCGATACAGTCACACTGACGGCCTCTACGGGCCAGTTACAACTTGCCTACCCTGGATGATCGGGAGAGAACACCCTTTTGGCTTTTTGCTAACGCAACCGGAAGATTGAATGAAAAACGCACAAATCGCAATCCAGCCACGATCGAAACTCCCTGCTGACAGGTTGTTTCAGGGCTTTCTGATGTGCGAATAATTCTGCAGTGTCTCTTCCGACCAGAACGCATCCGGCAGCTCCAGGTTCAGTGCGATGGTGCTACGCGGCACATAGACCAGGCTGTCCTTGCCGTCTGCGTGGGTGATGGCATAGATATAGCGCGGATAGGTGATACGCGGATCCGGCTGGTCCAACGACTGCCAATCGATATAGACCGTCTTCACCTTCTCCCCATCCTTGTAGTAGACGGTGCGGTAGAGTGCGAAGGTCTGCTGATCGATGTCGCTGATGTGGTAGTCGTACCACCAATTGACAAAGTTAGTGCTGCTCTTAAGGCGATAGACGGGCTTGCCCTTGTGCCCGCACTGGGGTTCGGGAAGGTCGCGTGTGTATCGGGTCATCTCCCCAGGAGCCAATTGCATCACCGCCAGGCAATCCTCCATCACGCCCTTCCCCAGTAGTTCGTGACGTTCATCCTCGGGACGACGCAGTACCAGTTCACCGTAGGTCAGATTGGTTCCGAACCAGACATCCTCGTGAGCCGGTTCATTGATGCGGCGGATCTTGCGCAGGGCGGGCAGCCACATGGAGATCACCGAGCGCCGCGAATTATGATTGTAACTGGTGAAGAGTAACCCGGTGCCACGCGCCTTGCCGGAGGTGAGGACCGCCATCTGCTGCGATTCGAGGGCCGGATCCTGGGGCTGGTTATTGACGTAGGTGTCGAAGGTCTGCACCGTCGGCTTACGGGAAGGGTCGCGCATCTGCAGGGGCGCCCGGTTGACCACCAGGGCCACTTGGTTGCCTACCCGACGGCTGACCGCATTATCCACCAGCGCCCCGTGTGCGGCTTGATAGACCTCTTGGGCGATCCGCTCGGCGCTCATCGGGGCGCCATCGGTCTGCTTCGACATCGCACCGTGCGCAGACCCGACAAAGAAACAGCATATCAGTAGGAACTTATTGATATTAAAGGGCATTGTCATCTTGATGACTGTGCCACGTATACGTTTCTCTGACAAGAAAGTGAAAACCCTTAGTCCCGTAGTACCAGGCTATGGGTGCGGTAAGCCGCACCCTGCACAGCGATCGATTGCATAGGGTGCGGCTCGCCGCACCGATAAGGTGGTTGAAATGTGTCTGCTCCACCCCCATTTCTCTGCCAACTGCGGGTCGGGTACAATCGGCCTCTTCACCATCAGCAAACAGGACTGGCGTGGAAAACTTCAGAGGCACAACTATTCTCTCCGTACGCCGCAACGGCAAGGTGGTGATCGGTGGCGACGGCCAGGTCTCCCTTGGCAATACGGTCATGAAAGGCAACGCCCGTAAGGTACGGCAACTCCACAAAGGCAATGTGATTGCCGGTTTTGCCGGCGCCACCGCCGATGCCTTCACCCTCTTCGAGCGCTTCGAGGGCAAGCTGGAAAAACATCACGGTCACCTCACCCGCGCCGCCGTGGAGATGGCCAAGGACTGGCGCACCGACCGCGCCCTGCGTCGCCTGGAGGCCCTGCTCTGCGTGGCGGACGCCAAGGCCTCGCTGATCATCTCCGGTACCGGCGACGTAATCGAACCCGAACACAACCTGATGGCCATCGGATCCGGCGGCTCCTTTGCCCAGGCCGCGGCCCGCGCTCTACTGGATAACACAGAACTCTGCGCGCGCGAGATCGTCGAAAAAGGTCTCGGCATCGCCGCCGATATCTGCATCTACACCAATCACAACCTCGTACTCGAAGAACTCGACAGCGAGCTTTAAAGTTAAAGCCAAAAACCCATGTCTGAAATTACCCCGCAACAGATCGTTGCCGAGCTGAACAAACACATCATCGGTCAGGCCGATGCCAAGCGCGCCGTGGCCATCGCCCTGCGCAACCGCTGGCGTCGTTCCCAGGTCTCCGAGGAACTGCGCAACGAGATCACGCCCAAGAATATCCTCATGATCGGCCCCACCGGTGTCGGCAAGACCGAGATCGCCCGCCGCCTGGCCAAGCTGGCCAATGCACCCTTCCTCAAGGTCGAGGCGACCAAGTTCACCGAGGTGGGCTATGTGGGACGCGAGGTCGACTCCATCATCCGCGAGCTGGCGGACTCCGCCGTCAAGATGGTGCGCGAGGAGGAGATGGAGAAGGTCGCCGACCAGGCCAGACAGGCCGCTGAGGAGCGCATCCTCGACGTTCTGCTACCGACGCCCAAGCCCACCGACTGGGACGACACCAGCAGCGCTACAGGCGTCTCCACCGGCACGCGTGAAAAGTTTCGCGAAAAGGTGCGTAACGGCGAACTGGATGAGAAAGAGATCGAGATAGAAGTCAGCAGCACCCCAGTGGGGGTCGAGATCATGGCCCCCCCCGGCATGGAGGAGATGACTAGTCAGCTGCAGGGCATGTTCCAGAATCTGGGCAGCGGCCGCACCCGTCGCCGCAAACTGCGCCTGAAGGATGCCTATAAGGTGCTGAGCGATGAAGAGGCGGCCAAACGCATCAACGAAGAGGACCTCAAGCTGCGCGCATTGGAAATGGTGGAGCAGCACGGTATCGTCTTCATCGACGAGATCGACAAGGTCACCAGCCGCGCCGAGACCAGTGGCGCCGATGTCTCCCGCGAAGGGGTGCAGCGTGACTTGCTGCCGCTGGTGGAGGGATGCACCATCTCCACCAAGCACGGCATGGTGAAGACCGACCACATCCTCTTTATCGCCTCCGGCGCCTTTCATCTGGCCAAGCCCTCGGACCTGATCCCCGAACTGCAGGGCCGCCTGCCGATCCGAGTGGAGCTGACCGCCCTTACAGTAGAGGATTTCACTCGTATCCTGACGGAACCCGACGCCTCGCTGACCGAGCAGTACCAGGCCCTGATGACGACCGAAAAGGTCAGCCTACGGTTCACCGAAGATGGCATCCGACGCATCGCCGAAACCGCCTGGCAGGTCAACGAGACCACCGAGAATATCGGCGCCAGACGCCTGCATACCGTCATGGAACGCTTGCTCGAGACCATCTCCTTCGAGGCCTCCGAACACACGGGGGAGAGCGTCACTATCGACGGCGCCTATGTGGACGAGCAGCTGGCGAAACTGGCGGCGGATGAGGATCTGAGCCAGTACATACTCTGAGTTGACTGGTACTTACCTAACAGCTGAAATTAAACGTACGGACCATATTTCACCTTGATTGGTGGGGCATGGCCCCACCATTTAACCTCAATCAGTTGGCTCTGCCGGCTTATGTTAAGTGCCAATCGACATCTGAGTTCACATTCCACGCACCGGGTTTAATCCCAGTCGGAGGAGGTACAATGCCAAGCATGGCGCCGCTTCAACGGCAGACGGTGCGGCTTACCGCACCGGATACACATCCCGAGACCGATCAATAACGATATACCCACTGATTTATAGAATCAGGTGTGGTTTTTTGCCGGCAGAGGCCGGCTTGATGAGGAGAGCACATGTCACACCCCAATCCGACTGAAATACACTTGCACAAGCAATCCCGGGTGCTGGAGATCAGCTTCGATGATGGCAGCAAGTACAGCTATCCCGCCGAATACCTAAGGGTTTTCTCCCCCTCTGCCGAGGTGATGGGGCACGGCCCCGGCCAGGAGGTACTGCAGGTCGGCAAGGAGGAGGTCAACATTGCCCATATCGACCCGGTGGGCAACTACGCCATCTGCCTCCACTTCGATGACGAGCACAACACCGGCATCTACTCCTGGGACACCCTCTACCAGCTGGGCATCAACTATGAGCGCAACTGGCAGGACTATCTCAATCGTCTCAAGGCGGCCGGCTATGAGCGCAAGGCACCATCAGCGTAAATTGCGGCATTTGCTGTATCATGGTGCGGCAAGCCGCGTCCTTTGGAACCAGCCAGCGAGTAGGATGTGGCTTGCCGCAGCGCAAATCCGAATTGCACAACTTCAGGCAGACACACCGGATGGACCAAAATGACCCACCAAGAGAAAACCACACACTTCGGCTATGAGACCGTCTCCACCAAGGAAAAGGCGGGGCGGGTGCGCCAGGTCTTCGACTCGGTGGCCAACAAGTACGACCTGATGAACGACCTGATGTCGTTCGGCGTCCATCGTCTGTGGAAACGCCAGACCATCGAACTCTCCGGCGTGCGCAAGGGTCAACGGGTACTCGACCTGGCCGCAGGCACCGGCGACCTTTCGGCCCGCTTCAGCGGTCTGGTAGGCAGTGACGGCCTGGTGGTCTTCTCCGATATCAACGCCGCCATGCTGAGCCGTGGCCGTGACCGCATGGCCGATGAGGGACATCTGGGCAATGTGGAATATGTCCAGACCGATGCGCAATACCTGCCCTTTCCCGAAAGCCATTTCGACTGTGTCACCATCGGTTTCGGTCTACGCAACGTCACCGACAAGCAGCTGGCGCTGAACGCCATTTTTCGCGTGCTCAAGCCGGGCGGGCGGTTGTTGGTGCTGGAGTTTTCCAAGCCCACCAACAAACCGCTGGAGAAAGCCTACGACCTCTACTCCTTCAACCTGCTGCCGAAGATCGGCAGACTGGTAACCAACGACGAGGCAAGCTACCGCTATCTGGCCGAGTCGATCCGCATGCACCCGGACCAGGAGACCCTCAAGGGGATGATGGAACAGGCCGGCTTCGAACGCTGCGACTACTTCAATCTGACCGGCGGGGTGGTGGCGATCCATCGGGGCTACAAGCTCTGACATTCCCTTATCTAGCGGCAAGCCACATCTTCACCGCTTGCCGGCATCAGCATCCTGTGCTGTAGTTACATATGTAACCACAGCACGGGGACGCAGAGATGGTCGAACTCAAAATCGTCAAGGTCGGTAACTCACTGGGATTGCGACTGCCTCGCGAGGCGTTAAACCGCCTCCACCTCGAAGCCGGCGACAAACTCATACTCACAGAGTCGCCGGAGGGCGGCTACCGACTGACCCCCTACGATCCAACATTCGAAAACCAGATGAAAATTGCAGAAGAGGGTATGCGTCACTATCGGAACACCCTCAAAGCCCTAGCCGAGTGAACGCATACAACTGGCTGCGACAGGACGTCATCATCGCCATACACGAACGGGTGTTGGCCGACCATGGAGGACAGTCAGGGATCCGGGATCAAGGACTTCTCGACTCGGCACTGGCCCGCCCCAAACAGCTCCTCGCCTACGATACCCCCGACTATGCCTCACTCGCCGCCGCCTATGCTGCAGGCATCATTCGCAATCACCCCTTCGTGGACGGCAACAAGCGTGTCGGCTTCATGGCCGCCTACCTCTTCCTTGCATGTAACGGACATACCCTGACCGCCACCGAAATCAACGCGACACAGGCAATTATTGACCTCGCCGCAAGCGAAATCACAGAAAATCAATTCGCTCAATGGCTCAGAGAGAATACCGCGCTAATCTAGACTGTACGTATCACGCGTTTCCTATCAAAATCGTAGTTCAGCCTGCCTCATGCATGACACTCTGCTTCTCGCATTACGACTGAGTCACAATAGCGCTAGAAACCGTGCATCTGACTTTTTAGTAACCTCCGATTTATTGGAGCAGCATCACCTGGGGTATGATATCGCCTACTCCGTCACCCGGCGGAAATGATAAACAAACTATCCTCTGACGCGGATAGCAGGAATGCAGCAGAACCCTTCATGACCGTCAGCGCCGCCGCCTTTGCCATGCTTGAGCAGTTGCTCAACCAGGCCATCCGACTCGATCCGGAAACCCCGGCTCGCCTTAAGCCCATGCATGGACGGATCATCGAGCTGCAGCTGGTTGGGCTGGGGATTTCCCTGTTCCTGATTCCCGAACCGCATGGCATCCAGCTACTGAGCGCCTTCGAGGGCGAGCCCGACTGCACCCTGCGCGGCACCCCCCTCGATCTGGCGCGCATGCGGGGCACCGACGAGAGTGCCGACCAGCTGTTTGGCGGCGCGGTGGAGATCTCGGGCGACACCCATCTGGCGCAACAGTGCGGTGACTTTTTCGCCGGACTCGATATCGATTGGGAGGAGCAGCTTTCGCGTCTGACCGGCGACGTCATTGCCCACGAAATGGGCAACGCCACCCGCAGCCTGCTCGGCTGGGGAAACGCGCAGCGACAGATCTTTAAACAAAACCTGCGGGAGTATCTGCAGGAGGAGTTGCGCCTGACCCCCTCGCGCCCCGAACTCGAACCCTTTCTTCAGGATGTGGACCGGCTGCGCGATGACGTGGAGCGCCTCGAAGCCCGCATCGCCCGCTTACAGAAGGACAAGGTATCGTGATCCGTCCCTCCCAGGCCCTGCGTCTGATCCATATCAACCTTGTGCTGCTGCGCCATGGCCTGGATGAGGTGATACTCGCCACTCATCTGTTCCGGCCGATTCGCTTCCTGATCTATCTCTCGCCCGGGTACTGGTTTCGCCGGAACCGCTCGCCCTATCCCGTACGCATCCGACGCAGCCTGGAGGATCTCGGGCCCATTTTCGTTAAATTCGGCCAAATCCTTTCCACCCGACGCGACCTGCTGCCGGACGACCTGGCAAAAGAGCTGGCCAAGTTGCAGGACCGCGTGCCCCCCTTTGCCGGCGACAAGGCACGCGCCATCATCGAGAAGGCCTATGGCAAACCGATTGAAGCACTGATAGAGGAATTCGACGAGACGCCCCTCGCATCCGCCTCCATCGCCCAGGTACACACCGCGCGCCTCAAGAACGGCAAAAAGGTGGTGGTCAAGGTACTCCGCCCCAACATCGAGAAGACCATCCGGCGGGATGTGGATCTGCTCTTCACCATCGCCCGGCTGGCGGAGAAGTACTGGAAGGATGGCCGTCGTCTGCATCCGGTCGAGGTGGTCCAGGAGTACGAAAAGACCATCTTCGACGAGCTCGACCTGATGCGCGAGGCCGCCAATGCCTCCCAGCTGAGGCGCAATTTCCTCGACAGCGAGATCCTCTATGTGCCAGAAATCTACTGGGACCTGACGCGCCAGAACGTGCTGGTGATGGAGCGCATCAGCGGCACCCCTGTGGGCGACACCAACACCCTGCGAAAACAGGGCATCAGCATGAAACTGCTGGGAGAGCGTGGGGTGGAGATCTTCTTCACCCAGGTCTTCAAATACAACTTCTTCCACGCCGACATGCATCCGGGCAACATCTTCGTCGAAGCCAACGGCCGCTACATCGCCGTGGACTTCGGCATTATGGG
>JBNKOL010000108.1:0-68703 GCA_050294655.1 Sedimenticolaceae bacterium | reverse complement strand
CCATATCAATGAGTGCGAAGACGCTTTACGACAAACTCTGGGAGTCCCACGTGGTGCGTACCGACGAGGACGGCACCGCCCTGATCTATATCGACCGCCAGCTGGTGCACGAAGTCACCTCGCCCCAGGCCTTCGAGGGTTTGCGCCTGGCCGGCCGTCGGCCCTGGCGGGTGGACGCCAATCTGGCGACCCCCGACCATAACGTGCCGACCACCGAACGTTCCGGCGGCGTGAGCACGATTACCGATCCCATCTCCCGCACCCAGGTGGAGACCCTGGACGCCAACTGCGCCAGCTTCGGCATCACCGAGTTCAAGATGCTCGACCCGCGTCAGGGCATCGTCCACGTGGTGGGCCCGGAGCAGGGGGCGACCCTGCCCGGCATGACTGTGGTCTGCGGCGACTCCCACACCTCCACCCACGGCGCCATGGGCGCGCTGGCCTTCGGTATCGGCACCTCCGAAGTGGAGCACGTGCTGGCCACTCAGTGCCTGATCCAGAAGAAGTCGAAGGCGATGCAGGTGCGCGTGGAGGGCAGGGTGGGCCCCGGCGTCACTGCCAAGGACATCGTGCTCGCCATCATCGGCGAGATCGGCACCGCCGGCGGCACCGGCTACGCCATCGAGTTCGCCGGCGAGGCGATCCGCGACCTCTCCATAGAAGGACGTCTGACCCTCTGTAACATGGCCATCGAGGCGGGTGCCCGCGCCGGTTTCGTGGCGGTGGACGCGAAGACCATCGACTATGTGAAGGGCCGCCCCTACGCCCCGAAGGAGGCGCAATGGGAGCAGGCCGTGGCCTACTGGCAGACCCTGCACAGCGACGAAGGGGCCGAGTTCGATCGGGTGGTGACCCTCGATGGCAGCGCCATCCAGCCCCAGGTGACCTGGGGCACTTCGCCCGAGATGGTGGTGCCGGTGGGCGCCACGGTACCCGATCCCGCCGCCGAGGCGGATGAGGTCAAGGCCGGCGGCATGCGTCATGCGCTGGAGTATATGGGGCTCAAGGCCGGTACGCCGATCAGCGAGATCCCAGTCGACCGGGTCTTCATCGGTTCTTGCACCAACTCCCGCATCGAGGATCTGCGTGCTGCGGCCATTGTGGCCAAAGGACGCAAGGTGGCGGATAACGTCAAGCAGGCGCTGGTGGTGCCGGGCTCCGGGCTGGTCAAAGCCGAGGCCGAGGCCGAAGGACTCGACAAGATCTTCATCCAAGCGGGTTTCGAATGGCGCGAGCCGGGCTGCTCCATGTGCCTGGCCATGAACGCCGACCGGCTGAAGCCGGGGGAGCGTTGCGCCTCCACCTCCAACCGCAACTTCGAGGGCCGGCAGGGACAGGGGGGACGTACCCATCTGGTCAGCCCGGCAATGGCCGCGGCGGCGGCCGTCAGCGGCCACTTCGTCGATGTGCGTACCCTGAGTTGAGGAGAATCCGATGGAAAAATTCGAGACATTTACCGGCATCGTCTGTCCCCTGGACCGCTCCAACGTGGACACTGACGCCATCATTCCCAAGCAGTTTCTCAAGTCGATCAAGCGCTCCGGCTTCGGTCCCAACCTGTTCGACGCATGGCGCTATCTGGATCACGGCGAGCCGGGTATGGACAACAGCCAGCGGCCGCTCAATTCCGATTTTGTGCTCAACGATCCACGCTATGCGGGTGCCAAGGTGCTGCTGGCGCGTAAGAACTTCGGTTGCGGCTCGTCCCGCGAGCACGCCCCCTGGGCATTGGAGGACTATGGTTTCCGGGTGATTCTGGCACCGAGCTTTGCAGATATCTTTTTCAATAACAGCTTCAAGAACGGGCTGTTGCCGATTGTTCTGCCCGAGGAGACCATCGATGGGTTATTCCGACAGACAGCTGGCGAGCAGGCGCTGGAGCTTCACGTCGACCTGGAGAATCAGCAGCTGACTTTGCCCGATGGCGATACGATTGCCTTTGAGGTGGACTCCTTCCGTAAGCACTGTCTACTCCACGGGCTGGACGACATCGGCCTGACCCTGCAGCATGTGGACGAGATTCGCGCCTATGAGGAGCGACGCCGTAACGAGGCGCCCTGGTTGTTTTAATCTGCTTTCTAAAGAGGAATGGATATGAAGAGTTGGCCATATTTTGCCCTTTTGGCAATGTTTCTTTCGGCAAATGCCACAGCTGAAGGGTTTGTTCTGACAAGTAAGGATCTCAACGGACAAATGGCTCATGAGCAGGTCTTCTCCGGTTTTGGCTGTAGTGGCGGAAATCTCTCGCCGCAGTTGCAGTGGATGCATCCCCCCGTCGGCACCCGCAGTTTCGCGGTCACCGCCTACGACCCGGATGCACCCACCGGCAGCGGCTGGTGGCACTGGGTGGTATTCAATCTGTCGTCGGATCTGCGTGAGCTGAAGAAGGGGGCGGGTAGCGCGGATGCCAAGCTGCTCCCTGAGGGTAGCGTGCAGGGACGAACCGATTTCGGTCAGATCGGTTATGGGGGTGCCTGTCCCCCTGTCGGTGACCGCCCTCACCGTTACGTCTTTACCGTCTATGCTCTGGATGTGGATCGGCTCGACCTGGAGGCGGAGGTATCGCCCGCACTGGTCGGTTTCCAGTTGAACCGGCATGCCCTCTCCAGGGCGTCGCTGATTGCCTACTATGGGCGTTGATTTGTTGGCCTGGCTGATGTCTGGCATGTGATGTTGTGATTGAGGAAGAGCAATGAGTAAAAAGATCCTGATACTGCCGGGTGACGGCATAGGCCCAGAGATTGTCGCCGAGGCGGTGAAGGTGTTGGCCAACCTGCGTGACGCCTACGACCTGGATATCGATCTGGACGAGGCCCTGGTCGGCGGCGCCGCCATTGACGCCACCGGTGGGCCGCTGCCGGACGCCACCCTGGAGCTGGCGAAGGAGGCCGACGCGGTTTTGCTCGGTGCGGTGGGTGGTCCCAAGTGGGAGCCGCTGGACATCGCGATCCGCCCGGAGAAGGGGCTGCTGGGGCTGCGTTCCGAGCTCAACCTGTTTGCCAACCTGCGTCCCGCCATCCTCTACCCGCAGCTGGCCGGCGCCTCAAGCCTCAAGTCCGAGATCGTGGCCGGGCTCGACATCATGATCGTGCGCGAGCTGACCGGCGGTATCTATTTCGGTCAGCCCCGGGGTGTGCGGGAGCTCGATAACGGCGAACGCCAGGGCTTCAACACCCTGGTCTATGCGGAATCGGAGATCGAGCGCATCGGCCGGGTTGCCTTCGACATCGCCGGCAAGCGTGGCGGCCGGGTCTGTTCAGTGGACAAGGCCAACGTGCTCGAATGCACCGAACTCTGGCGCGAGGTGATGACCCGAGTGGGAAAGGATTATTCCGATATCGAGTTGAGCCACATGTATGTGGACAATGCGGCGATGCAGCTGGTGAAGTGGCCGAAACAGTTCGATGTGATGGTGACGGGCAACATGTTTGGGGATATTCTCTCCGATTGCGCCGCCATGCTGACCGGCTCCATCGGCATGCTGCCGTCGGCCTCCCTCGACGAGAACGGCAAGGGCATGTACGAGCCGATCCATGGCTCCGCCCCCGACATCGCCGGCAAGGGTGTGGCCAATCCGCTGGCGACCATTTTGTCGGTGGCCATGATGCTGCGCTACAGCCTCGACGAACCGGAGATGGCCGGCAAGATCGAGCAGGCGGTGGAGAAGGTGCTCGATGACGGTCTGCGCACACCCGATATCATGTCGGAAGGCATGATCACGGTGAACTGCGAGGCCATGGGCGACGCCGTGGTGGCCGCTTTGGCATAATTATGAATTTTGAATTTTTGTTGGTTGGTGTTCGTTGCGCGAACGCTTCTTTTCATAGAGTGCTCGCGTAGCAAGCTCATCAATTCAATATTCGTAATTCAAATTTTTGAAGGTTTATTTAGGTATGAAACGAGTCGGTTTTGTGGGTTGGCGTGGCATGGTGGGTTCCGTGTTGATGAACCGCATGCTGGAGGAGAACGATTTTGCTGCGATCGAGGAGCCGGTCTTCTTCACCACTTCTCAGGTGGGGCAGGCAGGGCCCGATATTGGCAAAGCGATCCCCGCCCTGAAGGACGCCACCGACATCGCTGAGTTGATGCCCATGGAGGCGATCGTCACCTGCCAGGGTGGCGGCTACACCAACCAGGTGTACGATCAGCTGCGCGCCGCCGGCTGGCAGGGCTATTGGATCGACGCCGCTTCCAGTCTGCGCATGAGCAATCACACCCTGATCGTGCTCGATCCGGTCAATGCGAGTGTGATCCGCGATGGCCTGGCTCAGGGCAAGAAGGATTTCATCGGTGGCAACTGCACCGTGAGCCTGATGTTGATGGCCCTTGGCGGCCTGTTCCGTGAGGATCTGGTGGAGTGGGCTACCTCCATGACCTACCAAGCCGCTTCCGGCGCCGGCGCGCGCAACATGCGCGAGCTGATCAGCCAGATGGGGGCGGTGGAGCGGGCGGTGCACGATCAGCTGAGCGATCCCGACTCTGCCATTCTTGATATCGATCGCAAAGTGGCCGAGACACTACGCAGTAGCGACTTCCCCACCGAGAACTTCGGTGCTGCCCTGGCCGGTAGTCTGATTCCGTGGATCGACGTGCCGCTGGAGAACGGTCAGAGCAAGGAGGAGTGGAAAGGTTCTGTCGAGACCAACAAGATCCTCGGGCGCAGTGACAACCCGGTACCCATCGATGGCACGTGTGTGCGAATCAGCTCCATGCGCTGCCACAGTCAGGCATTGACCATAAAGTTACGCAAAGATGTGCCGATAGACGAGATTGAGTCGATACTGAGTAGTGCCAACGATTGGGTCAAGGTGATCCCCAACGAACGGGAGATCACCGTACAGGAGTTGAGCCCGGCCAAGGTGACCGGTTCCCTCAGTGTACCGGTGGGACGTCTGCGCAAGATGAACCTGGGCCCTGAATACCTGAATGCCTTCACCGTTGGTGATCAGCTGCTATGGGGTGCGGCGGAACCGCTTCGGCGTATGCTGAGGATTCTGCTGGAAGCATGAGCTTGAATGGCCTGGGAATGCCCAGGCCCTATCCAACCCCGTCACAGTGTCGATTGCTGGAGACGGGGTTTTTGTTTGCTTGGTTGTGTCAACAGGCCCTGTCAGATCGGTGATTGTGTGGAGAGAAAACTGAATTTAGCCATCCTGGGCGCCAATGGACTGGTTACTGAATCGTTGCTGGCGGCGATTGAGAGTCATCCGTCGCTCAGCGGTGAGATAACACTCCTCGGCAATGCCGAGGGTGATGAGACAACGGTGGAGTTCGGACACCAAACTTTACTGATTCAGGATGTTGAAGGATACAGTTTCGATGAGATCGAGATCCTGATCGATACCGGCGAAGCGGAGTATCGGGGGGATTGGTTTCAACGGGCGCGGGATGCGGGTTGCATCATCCTCGACATCGGGGGACATTTGCCTGGCCAACTGCATCAGGTCGGTGTTGTGGCCGGTGTTAACGATGCGCTGCTGGAAGAGGTGGTCCCTGGAAGCGTGGTAGTCCTGCCCGATGCGGCCAGTGTTCAGAGCGCCACGGTGCTCCACCCGTTGCGACAGAAACTGGCGCTGGAGCGGGTTGACCTGTTCAGTTGTCATGCGGTATCCGAGCGGGGGCGGGCAGGCGTCGAGGAGATGGCGCGACAGACGGCGCAGATGTTGAATGGCAAACCCGCCCGACCTGTGCTGTTTTCATCTCAGGTGGCATTCAACTTAGTGCCGATGGCTGCCGATGAAGAAATTGGGGAATCTGTAGATAAAGAGATTTTGATTGCCGAGCGGCTACAGCAGGTGCTGCAGGCCCCGGATCTGCCGATCAATGTAAGCTGTTGCTGGGCCCCTGTGTTTTACGGGCATACTCAGGTGATGCACGTCAGGGTGCAGGAGCCGGTCGATGCCGACTATTTGAAACGGATCTTGGCTGAGGTTCCGTCCGTTGACCTGAAATGGGATTCGAGAGAGAGCCTGAGTGCAGTTTCGGATGCCTCCGGTTGTGATTTCATGATCCTGGGCAGGGTGGCAGTCAATGGTAAAAATTCGACGGAATTCTCACTTTGGGCCGTCGCTGACAACCTGCGCTTTGGTATCGCAGGAAATGCTGTGAAGATCATCGAACTTTTGGTAAAAAGATTATTTATCAGCTATAGTTAGCGGCAAATTGTTAAGTTTATTCTAACCATCGGAGCTGTTCGGGGGGGGCTTCCAGCCACTGCACCAGAGCGAGTCCGACCGATGGGTATGTTTTCTGGCAAGGAGTGAAGCATGATTCGTAAGCTGTCTCTGGCAGTGGCTGTTGCAACAGCCTTATCGCCCATGGGGGCCTTCGCCCTTGGTCTGGGTGACATCCATTCTCATTCGGCGCTCAACCAGAAGTTCAACGCTGAGATCGATTTGCTCTCTGTCGATCAGGAAGAGATCCAGGACATCCGTGTCAATCTCGCTTCCGAGGAGGCCTTTAGCCGGGCTGGTATAGAGCGTCTGTTTCTGTTGACGAATCTGAAATTCAGCCCCATGTACAGTGCCTCGGGCAAACCGGTCATTAGCGTTTCGAGCAGTGATCCGATCCGTGAGCCATTCCTGAACTTTCTCCTGGAAGTGAACTGGCCCAAAGGCCGCTTGGTGCGTGAATACACCGTGCTGCTCGATCCTCCCGTGACTCTCAACCGCGCGCCGGAACAGGTGAGTGCGCCTCGCGTGACCACGGCTCCAGCGACCCGGCCCAGCTCCGCGCCGATGCGTCCAAGCAGGCCCACGTCAGCATCGACGGGCAGCATGGGTGGCCGCGAATACGGTCCTGTTCAGCCGAATGACAACCTCTGGTCGATTGCCAAGATGCTGCGCAATTCCGACGAGTCCATCGAACAGGTAATGATGGCGCTGCAGCGCCATAATCCCGATGCCTTCATCAATGACAATGTGAATAATCTCAAGGTCGGCAAGGTGCTGCGTCTGCCGGAAGGCGCCGATGTCACCGCGCTGTCCCGCCAGGCCGCTCGGGAAGAGTTTCTCGCCCAGACCCGTGCCTGGCGCCGTGGCAGGCCAGCCGTTTCCACCCCCTCGATTGGAAAAAAAACAGCGGCCGCCAAACAGAAGGATCGGCTTAAACTGATCTCCGCCAAACCCGATGCCGGCGAAGAAGCCATGAGCCGGGAAGGTGCTGCCGAAGTCGCCCGCCTGGAGCAGGAGATCATGCTGGTCCGGGAATCGAACGAGAGTGCTCTGCAAGAAAACGATTCTCTGCGCACCCGCGTACAGGAACTGGAAAAGCAGATTGAGAACATCCAACGACTGGTGACGCTGAAGAGCGACGAGCTGTCCCAGATGCAGCAGGCGCAGCAGATCGCCGGTGAGAAGATGGAAGAGATGCAGCCGCCGGCCGCCGAAGCTGAGGCGCCAGTGGCTGAGCAGCCGATGGCCGAACCCGCTGTGGCACCCGAGGAGAAGCCTGCTGTGGTGCCGGTGCCGGAAGGCACGGTGGTTGAAGAGACTAAAATTGAGGCGATGATCGAGGAGGCTGCCCAGGCTGAAGCGCCCGCACCCAGCGAAGCCGTTCCCGCAGAGAAACCAGAACAGCCGGTGGTTGCCGAAGCGCCGGCCAAACCTGAGCCAGTCCCGGCACCGGTCGAGCCGATGCAGAAGAAGGTTAGCTACTTCGACAATCTCAAAGGCAATACGACCCTGTTAGGCATTGTTGGGGCCGTGGCCGTGTTGTTGATTGGAATGTTGTGGATGATCTTGCGTCGCCGCAATGAGGCCGAGGCCGAATTCGCTGAGAGCATCCTGGTCTCGCCTGATAGCGAAATCGCGACTGCCGGCAAGGATGAAAGGGATTCCCTGACCGAGCCGAGCGATGAAACCTCCTTTATGAGCGATTTTTCGCCCAGCGACATCGATGCGCTGCAGGATGAGACGGGGGAGGTCGATCCACTCTCGGAGGCGGACGTCTACATTGCCTATGGCCGCTACCAGCAGGCAGAGGAGCTGATCAAGCAAGCCATCGACAAGTTCCCGGATCGTGAAGAACTCAAGCACAAGCTGCTTGAAATCTACTTCTCTTCCAAGAAGGGTAAGGAGTTCACCCAGCTGGCTGAGGAACTCCATAGTGACGGTCTTGAGAGCAGTAACCCGGAGGCCTGGTCCAAGGTGGCCTCGATGGGCAAGGAACTCAATCCGACCCACGCTCTGTTTGCCGGCGCTGCCGGTGCGGCGGGCGCTGCATTGGCCGGTGAAGATGAGCTTGATGATCTCGGCCTCGATCTGGGTGAAGAGTTCGACGAAGTCTCGAAGCCGCTCGAACAGACCCCGAGCGACGATATCGATTCCATGGATCTGAGTGGTCTCGACAATCTGGATGAGATGGATTCCGAGAGCCTGTCAGGGGAGATGAGTCTCGACTCCGAATTCCTGGATAAGATGGAAGCGGGCGCTGCCCCGGAAGAGGAGGCGCTGGATATCGATCTCGGTGACCTGGATCTGGCATCGGACGTAGCGGAAAGTGGCATTGTGGACATGAAGGAATCGGCAGAGGCTGCCATCGAGCTGGATGATTCCGAGTCCCTCGATAATATGGATCTGGAGAGTATTGAGCGTGAGCTGGAAGGGCTCTCTGATACCGTCGATGATGAGGAGGGCGAGCCCCTGGAGTTGCCCACTGAGGATACCAGTGAGGAGATCTCCCTCGATCTGGATACCACCGACGAAGTTACCACCAAGCTGGATTTGGCCAGAGCCTATATCGATATGGGCGACAATGAGGGAGCCAAGAGCATCCTCGAAGAGGTGGTTGTTGAAGGCAACGATCAGCAGAAACAGGATGCTGAAGGGCTGCTGAAGGGCCTCGGTTGATCTGACTGTTCCCTTAATTGAAATGGGGGCGCCGGGCGCCCCTTTTTTTGTCTGGAATCAGGCTGATCGGAGTCAGAGATGAAAATTGCGCTGGGTGTTGAGTATGACGGCAGCGGTTTCCACGGCTGGCAGTACCAGGGCGATGTGCGCAGCGTACAGGAGTCGTTGGAACAGGCGCTTTCCCAGGTGGCCAATCATCCGGTTACGGTACACTGTGCGGGCCGAACTGATACCGGCGTGCATGCCACGGGTCAGGTGGTTCATTTCGAGACTGAAGCGCAGCGCAGTGAGCGGTCGTGGATTCTCGGTACCAACACGCTTCTGCCAGACGATGTGAGCGTCGCCTGGGCCAGTGAGATGCCGGAATCATTTCATGCGCGTTTCTCCGCTATCGGTCGTCACTACCGCTATCAAATCCTCAACCGTCCTTTCCGCTCGGCGCTATGGCGCAATCGTGCGGTCTGGATACACCATCCATTGGATGAAGAAAGGATGCATCGGGCGGCACAGGGATTGGTGGGAACACACGATTTCTCATCCTACCGAGCGCTGGCATGTCAGGCGAAACACCCGGTCCGGACTCTCTACAGTCTGCAGGTATGCCGAGAGGGGGAGATTGTCACGATTGAAGTCCATGCCAATGCCTTTCTCCATCACATGGTACGCAACATCGCGGGGGTGTTGATCGCCATCGGCAAAGGCGATCAGGCCGAGTCGTGGGCGAGCGAAGTGCTGGCGCTTCGTGATCGTACTTTAGGTGGGGTGACAGCGCCCGCGCAGGGGCTCTGCCTGACAAAGGTCGACTATCCCGAAGAGTTTGGGCTCTGAGTCGAATGCTACTTAACTAAGCGGTTTGAGGGTGGGGCCCTGCCTCACCATAAAGGTGCGGAAATCACTGCAAAAGCAGCATTCAGCTCTGAGTTCAATCTGTATCGGCCATCGGGTCAGCAGAGGGTTAGACAGACTCGCTAGGGTGCGACCCTGCCGCAGAGCAAGGCTCACCACAACGCGACTGCTGATCGAGATATCATAGGGCAGGTCGGGAATGGCATCGATGAACGTCATGCTGTATCTTTCGATAGCTTATGAGAACACGCGTCAAAATCTGCGGCATCACGAGACTGGAAGACGCTCATGCGGCAGTACGGCACGGTGCGGATGCCATCGGACTGGTCTTCTATCCACCAAGTCCGAGGGCTGTCACCCTGGAGCAGGCATCCGCGATCGTAAGGCATCTACCTCCTTTCGTGACGGTGGTGGGCCTATTCGTGGATGCCTCGAGAGAGAGCGTGGCGGAGGTTTTGAACGCCATCCCCCTGGATCTGCTGCAGTTTCACGGGGAAGAAAACGCAGCGGCCTGCAGCGGCCACGGAAGACCCTGGATCAAGGCGATACGTATGCAAGCATCGGTGGACCTGGAACAGCAGCTCCACCGCTATGCCGAGGCAGCCGGCTTGTTGCTGGATACTTATCAGGCGGGAGTGCCTGGAGGCACGGGACAGACCTTCGATTGGGATAGGATACCCCGGGAAATGGCCTCCCGAATCATTCTCGCGGGCGGACTGAATCCACTCAATGTGGAGCAGGCGATCCGTCAGGTAAGACCCTATGCCGTGGATGTGAGCGGCGGTGTAGAGGCCGCTAAGGGCATCAAGGATGCCGATAAGATAGCGACTTTCATTGCAGGAGTTAATCGTGGCGACAACAGCTGAAAAGATCATCGGTAGCCAGCCGGACGCACGGGGGCACTTCGGTCCCTACGGAGGACTCTTCGTCTCCGAGACCCTGATGCAGCCTCTGCAGGAGCTGCGCGAAGCCTATGAGCGCTATCTGAAGGATCCGGACTTTCTGCAAGAACTCGACGAGGACCTGGCCAACTACGTAGGCCGGCCATCCCCCATCTATCATGCACGCCGTTGGAGCGGGCAGTTGGGCGGCGCCCAGATCTATCTCAAACGGGAGGATCTGAATCACACCGGCGCTCACAAGGTCAACAACACCATCGGTCAGGCCCTGCTGGCCCGCCGCATGGGCAAGACCCGGATCATTGCCGAGACGGGCGCCGGGCAGCATGGGGTGGCCAGCGCCACCGTGGCGGCGCGCTTGGGGTTGGAGTGTGTGGTCTACATGGGCGAGGTCGACATTGCGCGCCAGGAGGCCAACGTCTATCGCATGCGTCTGCTCGGCGCGGAGGTGAGATCGGTCTCATCCGGCTCCAAGACCCTCAAAGATGCCCTTAATGAGGCCATGCGCGACTGGGTGACGAATATTGACAATACGTTCTATATCATCGGCACGGTGGCCGGGCCTCATCCCTATCCGGCCATGGTGCGCGATTTCCAGGCGGTTATTGGCCGCGAGGCACGGGAGCAGATGCTGCGACAGGCAGGTCGTCTGCCGGATGCCCTGGTCGCCTGTGTTGGGGGCGGCTCCAACGCCATTGGCCTTTTCTACCCCTTTCTGGATGACCGGGAGGTGAAGATCTACGGCGTTGAAGCGGCGGGCGATGGGCTGGAAACCGGCCATCATGCAGCACCTCTATGTGCCGGTAAACCGGGGGTACTGCACGGTAACCGCACCTATCTGATGGAGGACAGAGACGGTCAGATCATCGAGACCCACTCCATATCAGCCGGTCTCGACTACCCTGGTGTGGGGCCGGAACATGCTTGGCTGAAGGACAACGGCCGCGCCAACTATGTGGCGGTGAACGACGAAGAGGCGCTCTCCGCCTTCCACGATCTGACCCGAACCGAGGGTATTATTCCGGCGCTGGAGTCGAGTCACGCACTGGCCTACGCCAAGAAGCTGGCGCCGCAGATGGCGCCGGATCAACTTATTTTGATCAACCTGTCAGGTCGCGGCGACAAGGACATGCACACCGTGGCAGCGCGGGAGGGCATCGTAATATGAGCCGTATCGCCGATAGATTCAGCCAGTTGAAGGCGGATGGAAAGAAGGCCCTGATCCCCTTCATCACGGCGGGTGACCCGATTCCCGAGATTACCGTCGAGCTGATGCATGACCTGGTCACCGCCGGGGCCGACATCATCGAACTGGGCGTACCGTTTTCCGATCCCATGGCCGAAGGGCCGGTGATCCAGCGTGCCTGCGAGCGCGCATTGGAGTACCACGTCAGCCTGAGCGATGTGATCAATATGGTTGCCCGTTTCCGCGAGGTCGACAGCGAGACGCCGGTGGTGTTGATGGGATATCTCAACCCCATTGAGATCATGGGCTACCAGTCGTTTGCCGAGCGCGCCGCCGATGCCGGTGTGGATGGATTGTTGATAGTCGATCTCCCGCCGGAAGAGGGTGGGGAGCTACTCCAGGCCCTAAGGTCGAAAGGGCTTGATCAGATCTATCTGGTGGCGCCCACCAGTACGCCGGAACGCATCCAGCGCATCTGTGACGCGACAGGCGGCTTCGTTTACTATGTTTCTGTGAAAGGTGTCACTGGCGCCAGCCATCTCGACCTGGGTACCGTGGAAGAGAAGCTGCGTGAAATCCGTGCCCACACCGAGCTGCCGGTGGGAGTGGGCTTCGGGATCAAAAATGCTGAGACCGCCGCCGCCATCTCCCGAGTGGCCGATGCGGTGGTGGTCGGCAGCGCGCTGGTATCGCGTGTGGAGGCCCTGGCCGAAGAGCCAGAGAAGATCGGTGCCTCGCTACGCGAATTGCTCTCTTCCATGCGTCTTGCGATGGACGAGTCAGGCCATGACATGGCATAAATTAACCGAATAATGAGCAAAGGCCGATAACAGCTATGAGTTGGTTCGAAAAACTGATGCCAAGCCGCATCCGCACGGATGCTGGCCACAAGCGTGCAGTCCCGGAGGGTCTTTGGACCAAGTGTCCCGGCTGCAATGCGATACTCTACCGGGCAGAGATGGAGCGCAATCTCGATGTCTGTCCCAAATGCAATTACCACAACCGGATCAGCGCCCGCCGGCGTCTGGAGACCTTTCTCGATCCCGAGCCTCAGGAAGAGATCGGCGCCAACCTGGAGTCGCTCGATCCCCTGAAATTCAAAGACAGCAAGAAATACAGGGAGCGCCTGAACCAGGCTATGAAGGCCACCGGCGAGAAAGACGCCCTGGTGGCGATGCGCGGTCAGGTCAAAGGCCTGGATGTGGTGGTGGCGGCCTTCGAGTTCGGCTTCATGGGGGGTTCCATGGGATCGGTGGTGGGCGAGCGCTTCGTGCGTGCGGTCAACATGGCACTGGAGCGCCATGCGCCCCTGGTCTGTTTTTCCGCCAGTGGCGGGGCACGCATGCAGGAATCACTCTTTTCTCTGATGCAGATGGCAAAAACCAGTGCGGCCCTGGAACGTCTGCAGAAGCGGGCGATCCCCTTCATTTCGGTGATGACCGATCCGACCATGGGTGGGGTTTCCGCCAGTCTCGCCATGCTGGGTGACGTCAACGTGGCCGAGCCCAACGCACTGATCGGCTTTGCCGGTCCCCGGGTCATCGAGCAGACAGTGCGCGAGAAACTGCCGGAGGGTTTCCAGCGTAGCGAATTTCTGCTGGATCATGGGGCCATCGATATGATCATCGATCGCCGCGATATGCGCGATCGTATCGCAGACCTGCTGAGTATCTTCCTGGACAAGGCGAGGCCCTGAAACGCACTTCAATGATAAAGGAACCGCTGAACAAGTCGTGGCTCGACACTCTGTTCAGCCCAGGCTTTTCAGAGGTTCCTGAATTTTGAAAGATAAACGGGTGGAATGCCCTGTTCGCACAACGCTTTTTGATTATCTAAAAAGTGGAAAGCGAGCAAAGCGAGCACCTATAGTTCAAAAACACTGCCCTGCATGCGCTTCAATAACCTAGACCAGTGGCTCGACTGGCAGATGAGTTTGCACCCGTCCGAGATCGAATTGGGTCTGGAACGAGTCGCTGCGGTATGGCGTCGGCTCTCTCCGACGGGACTTTCCAGTCATGTTGTGACCGTGGCGGGTACCAATGGCAAAGGTTCCTGCGTGGCAATGCTCGATGCGATCTACCGACAAGCCGGCTACTCTGTCGCTACCTATACCTCGCCCCACCTGGTGCGTTACAACGAACGTATCAAGTTGGATGGCGTAGCGATTGAAGATGCGCCTCTGTGTGAGGCTTTCGACGCTGTCGACAAGGCGCGGGGTAGCAGCTCCCTGACCTACTTCGAGTTCGGGACACTGGCGGCTCTCTATCTATTTGCCCAGCGGGCACCTGATCTGGTGATCATGGAGGTCGGTCTCGGCGGCAGGCTGGATGCGGTGAACATCGTTGATACGGATCTGGCGATCATCACTACCATCGATATCGATCATGTGGATTGGCTGGGTCACGACCGGGAGACGATCGGTCGGGAGAAGGCCGGTATTATGCGAGCGCGCAAACCCGCCGTGTTGGGGGATCCGGCGATGCCGGAAGCCGTGTTTGAGGAAGCAGCGCGTATCGGGGCCGAGGTGTTGGCAGCGGGCAGGGATTATTGCTTCTCCGAGACACCCCTGGGTTGGCACTGGTCGGGACCCGCCGGGAAAGCGTTTGACCTGCCGCTGCCGGGATTAAAAGGGGCGGGACAGATGCAGAATGCCGCTACCGTGGTGATGGCCTGCCAGTGCTTGCAGCCGCTGCTCGAGATTGACCCGACCAGCCTCTCAGCAGGATTAGAGCAGGTCAGATTATCCGGACGTCTCCAGCTGTTGCCTGGTGCTCCCAAGGTGTTGCTGGACGTGGCGCACAATCGCCAGTCCATCGAAGGCCTAGTCGCCAGCCTCGATCAAATCGCGCCTCAAGCCAGGGTATTGGCGGTGTTTGGTTTGCTGAAGGATAAGGATGTCGGCGCAGTCGCCGAACTGCTGCGAGAGCGTGTCGAGCAGTGGCATACCATGGATTTGCCGGGCGATCGTGGTCGCAGCTCGGCATCGTTGGCGCGGGCCTTGAAAGCGGGTGGGGTCAGCGCCACCATACATGCCTGGCCGGACTTCGCTTCAGCGTTTCAGGCAGCACGCTCCTCGGCGCATGAGGATGACCTGATTTTGATCTTTGGTTCTTTCCTGGTGGTGGGTGAAGCGATGCACTATTTGGGTATCAAGTAGCCGACAACCCCTAAGCAACTGGTATACTTGATTCATTGTCCATTCAGCGGGGTTGCATGCACCGTGGCGGATGACCCGCGAACAGGCTAACTCGGATAGGATTTATGGCACTGGAGGAGAGACTTAAACAGCGGTTATTGGGTGGCGCGGTACTGGTGGCCCTGGTGGTTATCTTCGTGCCGATGCTGATTGATGAGCCGGTTGACAGCAGAGTGGTATCCGATCATCGGATTCCGCCCAAGCCGGAAGTCATCGAAAAGCCGATGCCAACCATCCTGCCGCCCCCTCCGGTTGAAACCAGGACACCTGCCATTCCTTCGACAAAACCGGCGACCGCAAAGCCGCCAACAGCCAGGGTTCAGGCTGCTGAGGCAAAGCCCGATAAGGGGGAGAAAGCATCACCCACAGCCTGGATGATCCAAGTCGCCAGCCTCACTGTGAAGGAGAATGCTGAAAAACTGGTGGCCGATCTAAAGAAAGCCGACCTGCCCGCACTGGTTGAAAAGGTCGAGGTGGACGGGAAACGTCACTATCGGGTGCGGGTGGGACCGGAAGTCAATCATAAAACAGCCTTGTCGATGGCCGAGCGCATCAAGCGCAAATTTAAGATAACCCCAAAGATATTGCGTTATCCCGAGTAGGGGAGTTACAGGAAGCAGTGTGACAGTATGAATATTGCCGCTCAAACCCAGTCCTTTTTGCATGAGTTCTTTGCCGAAAAGGCTACGCCGAAATGGATCGAATCCATGGCTTCGCAGCATCTGCCGAAGGTGGTGCTGGTATTATTGGTGGTGTTGGTCGCTGCGCAGGCGGCCGATCTGACCTGGCGGCTAATCCCCGTGCCGGCGTCTGTGATTAAGACGCCTCAACAACATACGCGAACTCCCGTGGTGACTACCGACGCCAAGAATCAACAGGGTGGCCTGGAGACGGTAGCCAACCTGCATCTGTTCGGCGACGCGGGCGCTGTCAAAGTGGTGAAGCAGATCCAACAGGATGCCCCGGTAACGCGTCTGAACCTGACGCTGCACGGCGTTTTTGTGGAGGAAAATCCGGAACAGGGAGCGGCAATCATCGGTACCTCGGGGTCGACACAGAAATACTACAAGGTAGGCGCCTCGGTGATGAGTGGCGTGACTCTGCAAGGGGTTTTCACTGATCGTGTGGTGCTGCTGCGCAATGGCCAGTCCGAGGTCTTACGTTTTCCGAAAGTGCCCACGGTCAGTTCAAGTGTCAATCGTGGATCAAGCTCCACGTCATCGGCATCCCGCCAGGAAGCGTCGGTCAATGCCGCGTCATTGAGTGGTTATCGGGAGGTATTCCAGCAGCAGCCGCTGAAGATATTCGAGCATGTGCGCTTTGTGCCGGTAAGATCCCGCGAGGGTTTGAAGGGCTACCGGGTGCTGCCGCAGAAGAATCGGGAACTCTACAATAAGTTGGGTATCCGACCGTCAGATCTGGTGACAGCGGTCAATGGGGTGACCCTGACCAACGACAAGGAAGCGATGAAGCTGATAGACATGCTGAAGGACGCCAATACGATCCAGGTGGATATCGTACGTAACGGTCAACCTCAGTCGCTGAACTTCAGTCTCAACTGATCGCTTTCTCCCCCTTAGGAATCTCTGATTAATTCTGGATCGAGTGTGGGGTGAGATGAAATGCGCCGGATCAAGGTGAAAAGCGCACGTAATAGCTCTGGCTATTAAGATGATTGTTTTGTGCAGAAGCGGCGCGTTTCAGCCGTCACACACCGATTCATGAATTGATCAGAGGTTCCTTATAGATCAGGTGTTGCTGGCGGGGTCGGACGGTTCGGCACCAGAGCGACCTCATCGCCATCCTCCAGACGGGTAAAAAACTCCGCGAACTGCTTGTTGATGGTCGGCCTCAGCAGGGTTTCATCGAATACCGGCGCCAGTTGCGGACGCCGCATCTTTAGCAGCTTGAGCAGATCCGCGATGGTTGCCACCGATTTAGGCAGGGTGATCTCCTCGCTCTCCTTGCCCGTCTTGTTGGCCAGCCAGGAGAAGTAGAAGAGCTTGACTTTGCGTTCCGCATCTTCTGCACCGGGTCGCTGATAACCTTGAGCTTCGAGCTTGGCCAGGTAATCCTGCCAGTTGCTCTCTTGCGCCTGCCCCAACCGATAGAGGGTCTCCCAGGAGTAGATGCCGGTATCGTGTCCGTCGTCGAAGACCAGCCGGATGGCATATTGTCCCTGGGGCTCGATACGCTCGATATTTACCGACTCCTTGCCCATGACCAGGTTCTTGCCGCTTTTGACTTCAGCCGCGGTGGAAAAGACGCGTAGGTACTCACAGGGCAGCTCAAAACTGGCTCCATCGGAAAAGCGCAAGGAGAGCAGGCGCGACTTTCGATGCAGATTGATTTCAACGGGAATCGGGGTCTCATTACTCATGCTTGAACCGTGTATGAAGGCAAGGGGCAGGATGATGTCATAGATGGGTAGGCGGCTTCAACCTGGTGGCTTGGGAGATCCCAGTTGCGGGCCATATTCCTCATCTGCGCCCTTTTCCGGATATCCGCAGCAGCACCCTATCCATGGCTCGGCTGCTGAGGAGGCGTCGCAGCACCGCGAACAGATGGGTGGGGAAGGTGACGTGGTAACGGGGCTTTGGATTGGGACTTTCGAGGGCATGAATCAGCTTTTTTAGCACGGCTTCCGGCGGTAGTGTGAATGGCATTGCCGGCCCCTTTTTCTCCAACCGCGCCAACATCGCTTGATAGTGGGCGCTGTGGTAGGAGTGCTCCGCATCGATGTTTTGCCGCCATTTGATCAGGGCATTGTCGCGGAAACGGCTCAGAATGGGGCCGGGTTCGATCAGGGACACATGGATGCCGCTGCCGGCCAGTTCCAGCCGCAGGGTGTCACTAAGGCCCTCCAGGGCGAATTTGCTGGCGACATAGGCGCCGCGGTAGGGCAGGGTCATGAAACCCAGGATGGAGCTGTTCTGGATAATGCGTCCCTCTCCGGCCTGGCGCATGGCGGGAATCACCTGACAGGTCAGCTCATGCCAGCCGAAAAGATTGGTCTCGAACTGGCGGCGCAGGGTTTCGCGACTGAGATCCTCCACTGCCCCCGGTTGTCCATAGGCTCCGTTATTGAACAGGGCGTATAGCCGGCCGTTGCAGATTTTCAGTGTCTCATTCACGGCTTGTGTGATGGACTGGCTGTTGTCCAGGTCGAGGGGCAGGGCATCGAAGCCCTGGGCTGCCAGGGTTTCCACGTCCTGAGGACTTCTGGCAGTGGCGATAATCCGATATCCGCTGGATTTCAGGCCCTCGGCGACACAACGGCCAATACCGCTCGAACAGCCTGTAATGAGTATGGTTTTGTTATTTTTCATAGGCGCAGGATAGGCTAAATTCACGATGGATGTCTCGCTTTCGGAACTCCCTCCCAAGTTATAAGTAGTCCTTCAGGAAATTAAAGATTCATCCGCTGTGACCGCTAAATCCAACAGACAGGGCTGTTGCAACGAGACAGGTTCATACGGCGGCTGCGGGCTCTGATTCCAGCCATTCATTTATATAAAAAAGATTCACACCGTACGGGAGTGGGAGTTCAAAGGTGGATATCGCAACACTGGTCGGTTTGCTGGGCGGATTCGGCATCATCATCGGGGCAATCGCGTCGGGTGGCGATGTCATGCTGTTTGTCAATTTGCCGTCGGTCTTGATCGTAGTGGGTGGCACCTTCATGATAACCCTGATGCAGGTCTCCCTGGGGGACTTCCTCGGCTCCTTCGGCATCGGTCTGAAGGCCTTCTTCTACAAGACCGACGATCCGAAGCAGTTGATCGAAGAAGCGGTTGAGCTAGCCGATATCGCGCGTAAGAACGGGCTGCTTGCTCTAGAGAGCCAGGAGATAGGCAATGTCTTTCTCAAACAGGGCATTGGGCTCTGTGTCGATGGGCATGATCCGGCATTGGTCAATAAGCTGCTGTCGAAGGATATCAACCTGACCATTCAGCGTCATGAGGTCGGGCAGACCATGTTTAAAAACATGGCTATGGTGGCGCCGGCCATGGGCATGATCGGTACCCTGGTGGGTCTGGTGCAGATGCTCTCCAACATGTCCGATCCGGCGAGCATTGGCCCCGCCATGGCCGTGGCGTTGCTCACCACCCTCTATGGCGCGATTATCGCCAATGCCTTCGCGCAGCCGATGGCCGACAAACTGGCGCGTGCCAGCAGTATGGAGAAAACCAACAAATCCCTCATTATCGAGACCATAGCCGGAATTCAGGAGGGCATGAATCCTCGCGTGCTCGAACAGCTGCTGAGCACCTACCTGCCCAGTGGGAAGCGGCCCTCGCAGGATATCGGTGAAAATGGCTGAGGAGTGCCCCAAATGCAAACCCGGTCTGGCGCCCTGGATGGCGACCTTTGCCGACATGATGTCGCTGTTGATGTGTTTCTTCGTGCTGCTGCTGTCGTTCTCAGAAATCGATGCCATTCGCTTCAAGAAAATGGCGGAGGCGATGAAGGATGCCTTCGGCGTGCAGCGAGAGGTTCCGGTGACCGAAGTGGTGAAAGGTACCAGTGTGATCATGCAGGAGTTCAGCCCCGGCACGCCGGAACCGACGCCGGTCAATGAGATTCGCCAGCAGACCAGCGATGAGCAGAAGGAGCGCCTGGATTTCCCCGACAATGCAGGGCAGGAAGAGCTCGATATTGACACAGCCCAGGCTGTGATGCAGGCAAAGATGGAGCAGGAGGTGGAGAAACAGGCTGAAAAGCTGAAAGAGATGCTCGATGAGGAGATCAGCGAAGATCTGCTCGATGTCGAACGGGAAAAAACCAAGATCATCATCCGCATCCAGGAGAAGGGCTCCTTCCCCTCCGGCCGCGCTACCCTCAATCCGGAATTTTTCGAAGTTATCTCAAAGATCACCAGCGTGATTGCCAATACCCCCGGTAAAATCATCGTCGCCGGCCATACGGATAATATTCCGATTTCCACCAGCCGTTTCCGCTCCAATTGGGAGCTCTCATCGGCCCGCGCGGTTACCGTTGTGCATGCCATGTTGAGCAATGCGGCATTGGATGAGGAGCGTTTTCTGATTCAGGGATATGCCGATGCGCAACCACTGGTTCCGAATGATACAAGAGAGAACCGGGCATTGAATCGCCGGGTTGAACTGATCATACAACGGGGTGAAGATGTGGAGAGTGGCGAGGCGTTGAAGTCGAGCGAAGTGGACTCGGCCGCTACGCAAGAGGGGGCGATTGATGAGTAGAGAAGAGCAGGACCAGACGGCCGACGAACGCAGAGAGTTTTTCCGTATCGACGACACCATACGGGTAAGCTACAGCGTTATCGATCCGGCCTCCGTTCCCGTGGACATCGACGAGCAGGTCAGCAATGACAGATTCAGCGTGATGACCCGATTGCAGGCGATTAGCCAGCATCTGTCGGCATCCTTGCACCGCATCGAGCAGCGTGACCCCGATGTAGCCGACTATCTCAAGGCCTTGGACAAGAAGATCAACCTGTTGGGGCAGAGCTTTCTGGCGGAAGAGAAGGAGTTGCTTGGGCAGTCCTCCCAATCGGTGAACCTGAGTGCCGGCGGTCTGGCGATGGATGTGGCCGAACAACTGGCGACTGGCGATCGGGTGGAGATCAAGCTGTTGCTGTTACCCTCCTACACCGGGGTTCTGGCCTACGGCGAGGTGGTTGCAGTCGATGCCAATACCGGGCCGGATGACAATTATCCCTATCACGTCCGCATCAACTTCACCCTCATCCGTAGCGTCGACCAGGATGCGCTCATCCGGCATATCATGCGGCGTCAGGGCGAGCTACTGCGACAGCGCAGGGAACAACAGGATTCGGCCTGACTCGGCCTCTTTCCCAAAGGCAGTCATGCAGGAGGCTGTGGATCAGACACAAAAAAAGGCGGCCCGAAGGCCGCCTTTTCGCTGCTGAGCAACTTGATCGGATCAAATGCTTACTTACGCAGGCGACGAGCACCGATACCAACCAGGCCCAGGGTCATCAGGACCAGGGTGCCGGGCTCGGGGGTCTGGGTGATGATCTCCGCAACCTTGATGTCGACAAAGGCATCGGTGAAGGATTGCGCAGTCACGCCACCGGCTCTCAGCTGATTCAGATCCCAGGAGGCGCCGCCGGTTGCAATCGCCAGGTTGGAGTAGTTAGCAATGGTGGTGCCGAAGGCGTAGCCATAGGTAGTGAAGGCCGCAGTGGTGTAACCACCCGAGCCGTCAGCCACGTAGGCGTCAGTGCCATTGGTGCCGACTGCTGTACCAGCGTCGCTGTTGACATTGGCGTTCACAACAGCGTTGAGAACCACGCCGGCTTCGGCCAGAGCGGCTTCCATGCCTGGATATGACAGAGCCGTCGTGCTCACATCACGGTCCTCGTCGGTGACGAGAATGAAGTTGATCGCTGAAGAGGTGAAGGAGTAGTTGCTGAGAGCGAAATTAATCGCCTGATAACCATCTTCAAAGCCGCCGTTTGCGACCAGACCACCAGTCGCAGAGGAGAGATCGGACGCGCTACCCATGCTGGCGCCTCCAACCAGATGCTCATGCGCCAGCTGTCCAGCGTAGTCGGTTCCGCCAAAGCCAACCAAACCGTAGCTGTTGCTTGTCTCGCCGGCGGCAATCAGTTCGGATTCCAGGCTGGTGACCATATTGCCGAGCCAGTTGTGCTCGCCAATCATGGAGCCTGACTCGTCCACAATAAAGACGATGTCGGCCGCTTGCGCGGCACCAGCCATTCCAATGACGAGTGCAGCTGCTGTGAAGGTTTGTGTGAAACGTTTCATTTTCCTCTCCCTGAAGAGTGTGTTGAGTGTTCGTGATGTCAAAAATCAAACAGTGACAGACACTGCCATGCCGCATATGAAGCAGAAATTGGGCCAATAATGTAAAATCGTAATAATACAATGTCTTATGGCTTGCGCGGGATCGTTGTTGAAAGCAGATGTAAACTTCTTCGACATCCGAGATTAGGTATATGCCTCCACATTTCCTCTGATACAAATGGTTTTTTGGGGGATGTTATGTAAGTAAAAGAATAATAACGAAATTATGCATAGATAGTGGATGTGTAAATCATGTCGACAATCGGGGGGGCATAGTCAGTCGGTCTGTTGAGTCGGCGCAAGATGAACCAGCAGTCCTGATGCGGGATTGCGGCGTCTTTTTCACCATTTCGTCAATGAACATAGACTGTGGAAGATCTTGAATATGGTGGGGAATATCCCTACTTGTACCTGATTGGTGGTAGGATCTGTCGCCACAGTGGTGATCGTGATGATCACGCCCCCCTATATGATGATTATCGAGGTAATAGCATGCCCATTTACGAATATCTGTGTGAATCTTGCGGTCACGAACTGGAAACGCTGCAGAAGATGAGCGACCCGGTACTCACGGATTGTCCGGAATGCAAGCAGCAAGCACTCAAGAAGGTGCTCTCGGCAGCCGGTTTCCGGCTCAAGGGAAGCGGCTGGTACGAGACCGATTTCAAGCGCGGCAAAAAGAAAAACGTCCACGAGAGTGGCGAGAAGTCTGGCAAGCAGACCACCTGCAGTGGTGGTGGCTGCGGCTGTGGCTCTTAGTTAACAGGCGGACAAGGTGAATCTGTTGCGCCGCTACTTGGTGGCCGGACTGCTGGTCTGGCTACCCCTGGGGGCGACCTTTTACATCATCCGGCTGCTGGTGCGCTGGATGGACCAGAGTCTGCTACTGCTGCCGGAGCGCCTGCGTCCCGAGAGTCTGCTGGGGTTCCAAATTCCCGGCCTCGGGGTGGTGCTGTCCCTGCTGATCCTCCTTCTGACCGGTCTCGTGGCGGCGAACCTGTTTGGCCGCAAACTGGTTGCGCTGTGGGAGCAGCTGCTGGCCCGCATTCCCTTGGTCCGCTCGGTCTATTCGGCGGTCAAACAGCTGGTCGAAACCATGTTCGGCGACAACGGCAACTCCTTCCGCAAGGTGGTGCTGGTGGAGTTTCCACGCCGCGACCTCTGGACTCTCGCCTTTCTCACCAGCGAAGAGCAGGGGGTGGTGCAGGAGGCCACCGGTCGGGATGTCATCAGCGTCTATATACCGACCACCCCCAATCCGACAGGCGGCTACTTTATACTGGTGCCGCGGGAGGATGTACGTGATATCGACCTCAGCGTCGATGATGGCCTCAAGCTGCTGCTCTCCATGGGAGCGGTCAATCCCGCTAAACAGGCCCCAATTCCAGTAGATGACGGACTTGCAGAGGCCGAGGGCAAGCCGTAAGATTTCCGCCCTTTAACGGCGGCCCGCCGCCGGGAACATTCAAGCTTTTCACAGGATAACGCACATGCGCAGTCACTATTGCGGACAGATCAACAGTAGCCATATCGACCAAGAGGTTGAACTCTGTGGATGGGTCCACCGTCGGCGTGACCATGGTGGCGTGATTTTCATCGACCTGCGCGACCGGGAGGGTCTGGTGCAGGTGGTCTATGATCCTGACCTGCCGGAGGTCTTCTCCCTGGCCGAGCAGGTGCGTAACGAATTCGTGCTGCGCATCCGGGGTCGTGTAAGGCCGCGTCCGGAGGGCACCGTCAACCTGGATTTGCCCACCGGTGAGATCGAGATCCTGGGCCTCGAACTGGAGGTGCTCAACCGGGCCGACACCCCCCCATTCCAGCTCGATGAGCATGAGAAGGCCTCGGAAGAGGTCCGCCTGCGCTATCGCTATATCGACCTGCGCCGCCCGGAGATGCTGCAGAAGATCCGCATTCGCGCTCAGGTGACCCAAATCCTGCGCCGCTTCCTGGATGAGAACAACTTTCTCGATATCGAGACGCCCATGCTGACCAAGGCGACACCGGAAGGTGCCCGTGACTATCTGGTGCCCAGCCGCACCCATCCCGGCCAGTTCTTCGCTCTGCCTCAATCGCCCCAGCTGTTCAAGCAGTTGTTGATGATGGCCGGCATGGATCGCTACTACCAAATCGTGCGCTGTTTCCGTGATGAGGATCTGCGCGCCGATCGCCAGCCGGAATTCACCCAGCTCGATATCGAGACCTCCTTCCTCGACGAGGATGGGATCATGAACCTCAACGAGGAGATGATCCGCCAGCTTTTTAAGGCGATCCTCGGGGTGGAGCTGCCCAACCCTTTCCCTCGTATGAGCTATGACGAGGCGATGGAGCGCTACGGATCCGATCGTCCCGATCTGCGTGTCCCCCTGGAGCTGGTCGATCTGCGCGACCTGATGGCCACGGTGGAGTTCAAGGTCTTTTCCGGACCGGCCAAGGACCCCAAAGGACGGGTGGCGGCCCTGCGGGTGCCCGGTGGCGGCAGCCTCAGCCGCAAGCAGATCGACGAATACACCAAGTATGTCGCCATCTATGGGGCCAAGGGTCTGGCCTATATCAAAGTCAACGAGATGGCCAAAGGTGTCGAAGGTCTGCAATCTCCGATCCTGAAGTTCCTGCCCGACGAGGTGGTGAACGCCATTCTCGAGCGTACCGGTGCGGCGGACGGGGATCTGATCTTCTTCGGCGCCGACAAGGCCAGTGTGGTCAACGAGTCCCTGGGTGCCCTGCGGGTGCGACTGGGTCAGGATCTGGAACTGATGGAAGGGGAGTGGAAACCCTTGTGGGTGGTCGATTTTCCCATGTTCGAGTGGGATGAACAGCATGACCGCTGGACTCCGCTGCACCACCCCTTTACCTCGCCCAAGCTGGATCAGCTGGCGCTGTTGGAGTCCGATCCGGGCAACTGCAAGTCGAGGGCCTACGACATGGTGATGAACGGGGTCGAACTCGGCGGTGGCTCCATCCGTATTCACCAGCAGTCGGTACAGCAGCAGATCTTCAAACTGTTGGAGATCAGTGAGGAGGAGGCCGAGGAGAAGTTCGGCTTCCTGCTCAACGCCCTCAAGTACGGCTGCCCGCCCCATGGCGGACTGGCCTTCGGACTCGATCGTCTGGTCATGCTGTTGACCGGCTCCGCTTCGATCCGTGAAGTGATGGCCTTTCCCAAGACCCAGACCGCCGCCTGCCCCCTCACATCGGCGCCGTCCGAAGTGGGTGTCGATCAGTTGCGCGAGCTCTCCATCCGGGTGCGCAAGCCGGTCACTGAGGAGGGGGCGGCCTAAGTGGATCGCTAGGCCGGATCCGCATGCCGAATCCCGTCTACAAAAGACCGGAATCGGTGCTGGTGGTGGTCTATACCCTCCAGGGTGAGGTACTGATGCTGCGGCGTACCCGCCCGAATAATTTTTGGCAGTCGGTAACCGGCAGTCTGGGCTGGGGCGAATCGACGATTTCCGCCGCTCGACGGGAACTTTATGAAGAGACCGGCATAATGGCCGGTAACCGACTGATCGATCTGCACCACAGCGTCACCTTTCCGATTATCTCCGCCTGGCGCGCCCGCTATGCCCCAGCTGCGCGGTGCAACCGGGAGCACTGGTTTGCGCTGCCCCTGGACCATCGCAGACAGCCACGGCTGCATGCGGAAGAGCATACCGAGTACCGCTGGGTATCTCGTGCTCGGGCCGAGCGAATGGCGACCTCCTGGACCAACCGGGATGCGATCCGTTCTCTGTTTGGGAATCGGTCTTGAGTTTTGTCCGGGTGTCAGTCGGTTTCAATGGGCACCGACAATCGGTGGCGCAAGAGCCCACCAATCACAACGCTGAAACGCTATGACGGTGCGGCAAGCCGCACCCTACGGGGAGTCGGGCTGTAGGGTATGGCTTGCCGCACCGGGGAAACGCGATGTAGAGAGGATGAGCCGTCAGGCGGTGAGTTTCTCCACCACCCGCAGCAGCTTCTCCTTGGCCTCGGCGGCGACACGCTTCGGCTCTTCGGTATCACACAGTCCCAGTACCGTTTCGGGGTCCATGAAGCTGACCACTGTCTTGCCGGATTCGGTTTCTCGCATGATGAAGGTGCAGGGTAGCAGGGTGCCGGCATTGGGTTCGCTGCTGAGCACCCGATCCGCCAGTTTCGGGTTGCAGGCGCCGTAGATGTGGTAGGCGGGGATCGTTTTCTCCATTTTGTTTTTGAATATGGCCTGCACATCCACATCGCTGACAATGCCGAGATGTTCCTCCAGCAGGGCTCCGTGAACCTTGGCCACGGCCTGCTCGAAGGGGAGATCGATTTCAGTGTTAAATTCGTACATAGTGCCTCCTGTTGAATAGGGACTGTTCACAGGCCCTAGAAGGCGGCATTGCAGCAAAGCTGCGCTCAAGGCACATTGAAGTTTATCAAATACCTCAAGGAATCATGGGTTATGCGACAGACAATTCAACTGGAAACCAACACACGCGAGACGCTGGTCGATATCACCCCGCGGGTGGAACAGGTGGTGCGGGAGAGTGGTGTACGCCAGGGTCTGGTCAATGTTTACGCCCAGGGGGCGACGGCAGCCATCATGATTCAGGAGAATTGGGACCAGAGCGTACAGAGTGATGTGGTCAACCTGTTGCGCAAGATGATTCCCCAAGGGGTCTGGCTGCACGATGCCCAGGATGGCAATGGCGATGCCCACCTCAAGGCCGGCCTGGTGGGGCCCTCGGAGACGATACCGTTGATCGACGGTAGACTGGGTCTGTCGCGCTGGCAGAACATCTTTTTTTGTGAGTTCGACGGGCCGCGGGGCGATCGCCATGTGGTCTGTTCCGTGTTGGAGATGGCGCAATGAGTTATGCCGGGCTCCTGCGCCACCTGAGGGTTCTCAATAGCTGGGATCGCGGCAACTTCAGCGGATTCTATTTCCGTGGCCAGCGCTATGGCTATCTCAAGCCTGCGATATGCGAGGCCCTCAGGCAGTGGCCCGCGCATTTTCAAATCTTCGAAGACCGGGTCGAGCTGGATGCCCGGCTCGACAGCTTCGAGGCGAGAAGCCGGGCGCTGGCTGAGGTCACCGGGGCCTTGGTGGAGCAGGGGGTCATCTCCCATACCCACGGTGAGCGATATCCGGTCACCTCCAGTGGCCGCGAGACTGCTATCGCCACCATCGACCGCACGGCCGCCCCCTATTTCGGGCTGCGAGCCTATGGCCAGCATCTCAATGGCTTTGTCCGCACAGCCGAGGGATTGCAGCTTTGGATCGCCCGGCGCGCGGTGGATCGGCGCGTCTACCCCAACAAGCTCGACAACATGGTGGCGGGCGGGTTGCCTCACGCGCTCAGTCTGGCGGAGAATCTGCGTAAGGAGTGCATGGAAGAGGCCTCGGTGCCGGCTACCCTGGCCGCCAGCGCCCGTCCCGTAGGCGCGCTGAGTTACTGTACGGAGACGCCGGTAGGGCTAAAACCCGACACCCTCTACTGTTACGATCTTGAGCTGCCGTCCGGCTTCCGGCCCAGCAACAGTGATGGCGAAGTGGCCGAGTTCATGCTATTGCCGGTGGAGCAGGTGCTGGCGCTGGTGCGTGACAGTGATGAGTTCAAGCTCAACTGCAATCTGGTCTTGATCGATTTTTTCATTCGGCATGGGATTTTAAATCCCGAGACGCCGGATTACCTGGCTTTATCTTTAGGTCTGCGCGAGAAGTTCTAGCCGCAAGGTGTAAAATTATTGCGGAAGTACACATTTTTTGCCTCGGATGGAACCCTCGGGCTGGTAATCCAGTCGAAATCATATTCCAATCAGATTGATAGCGGTAATAATTGCCTCTAGACACGGCCAAACAAGGTGGATTGATGAGAAATACCCGATTAGTTACGACCTGCATTATCCTGTTGCTGGTCAGCATGCCTGCCTGGGCGGCCAAGCGGTTGGTGCCGGTCTCCGAGCTCCATCCCACCGAGGAGCAGCAGCAGACGGCCAATGTCATCGTCAAGGTGATCGACAAGTACCACTATAAGGACGTGGTGCTCGACGATACGATGTCGAAAGATATCCTGAAGCGTTTTTTCGACGCCCTCGATCCCAATCGTTCGTTTTTCCTGGCCAATGACATCCGCCGTTTTTCCATCTACCAGGACAAGCTCGACGACTATCTGAGCAATGCCCGTATCGAACCCGCCTTCGAAATCTTCCGTACCTACCGCCAGCGGGTGGGCGAGGCGATCGCCTATACCCAGAAACTACTGGACGGGGAGTTCGATTTCACCATCGATGAGAGCTATCAATTCGAGCGCGAGGACGAGCCTTGGCCACAGACGCGCACAGAGCTGAATGACCTCTGGCGCAAGCGGGTGAAGAACGATTTTCTCAATCTGAAACTGACCGACAAGCCCGACGCAGAGATCCGCAAGACCTTGCGCGCCCGCTATGCGCGCCTGGAAAGCCGGGTCCAGCAGTTCGATGCCAACGACGTGTTTCAGACCTTCATTAACGCCTATACATTGAGTCTTGAGCCCCATACCAGCTATATGTCTCCCAGCACCTCGGAGAACTTCGATATCAGTATGAGCCTCTCTCTGGAAGGCATCGGCGCGGTGCTCAAGGATGAGGATGGTTATACGGTGGTGCAGAAGACCGTGATCGGCGGTCCCGCCGAGTTGAGTAACCTGTTGCAGGCAGGCGACCGGATCATCGGTGTCGGGCAGGGATTGGATGGCGAGATTATCGATATCGTCGGCTGGCGTTTGCAGGATGTGGTGGAGCAGATTCGTGGCCCCAAGGGTTCGGTGGTACGGCTCGAGATACTGCCCAAGGGGGGTAAGAACGAGGCCGATCCCGAGACCATCACCCTGGTGCGCAACAAGATCAAGCTTGAGGAGCAGGCAGCTAAAAGTTATATCATCGACGGCCTCGAGGGCATGGATAAGTACAAGATCGGAATCATTGAGGTGCCGACCTTCTATCGTGACTTCGCCGCCGAGTCCCAAGGCGATGAGGATTTCCGCAGCACGACCCGGGATGTGCGCAATCTGCTGCGTGACCTGAAGCAACAGGACGTTGCCGGCATCGTTATCGACCTGCGGGAGAATGGGGGCGGCTCCCTCTCCGAGGCCACTGAGTTGACCGGACTCTTCATCGAAACCGGCCCGGTGGTGCAGATCAAGGACGCCTTCGGTAAGGTCGAGGTTGAGCGCGACCCGGATGCGGATATCGCCTACAGCGGCCCTTTGGCTGTGTTGGTGGATCGCAACAGCGCTTCCGCTTCGGAGATCTTTGCCGGGGCGATTCAGGACTACAAGCGGGGTATCGTGATCGGCGAACCCACCTTCGGCAAGGGTACGGTGCAGACACTGGTCGACCTGGGGCGTTTCGTACCCGGTCGCAAAAAGGATCTGGGCCGGCTGCGTCTGACCATGGCACAGTTCTTCCGCATCAATGGCGGCAGTACCCAACACCGTGGTGTGGTGCCCGACATTCTTTTTCCGACAGCCAGTTTTTCCGATGACTACGGCGAACGGTCTCTCGACAATGCCCTGCCTTGGGCGCAGATCGAACCGGCTACTTATCAAATCAGGGGCAAGGCGACACTACCTCGACTGATGGAATCTCACCTCAATCGAATTTCGCACGACCCCGGTTTTGAGATGCTGGTCGACCGGGAGAAGCGTTTCGAAGATATGGATGAGCGCACTGAAGTCAGTCTGCTGGAAAGCACCCGCCGCGACGAGTGGGATAAGCGGGAGAAGGAGCGCTTGTTGCACAAGAATCGCTTCCGTGTTTCTCAAGGGCTGGAGATCATCAAACTCGATCATGATGCCAAGGTGACAGGTGAGGATGAGGAGAGCGAGGAAAGCGAAGCCACGCATCGCATCGAGCTGAACGAAGCGGCGCGGATTCTGGTCGACTCCATCCGCCTGCAGGCGCCTGTGGCCGTGATGCGCTGAAGCCGCAATCCAATCGTAGCGTAAGCACTTAAGGAACCTCTGATCAATTCATGAATCGGCGTGTGGCGGCTGAAATGCCCCGGCTCTGCGTTGAAAAGCTTCGCAATAGCCCGCTATTACGTGCGCTTTTCGCCTTGATCCGGGCCATTTCATCTCGCCACACGCTCGATCCAGAATTAATCAGAGGTTCCAAAATAGTCCGTGTTCCTGGCGTGGCGGCAGGCTATAATCTGCGTTCTTTGAACAGGATACGTGGGTTTTGTACGAGACTATTAAAAAGCGTCTGAATCGCCTTCAGCAGGCAGGTCAGACCGGACTCCTTCGAGGTGGCTTGATCGGCCTTGAGAAGGAGGGACTGCGGGTCTCATCGCGAGGCTGTATTTCGCAACAACCCCATCCGGTGGGACTGGGTTCGCCGTTGACCAACCGCTATCTCACCACCGACTATTCCGAGGCGCTGACAGAGATCATCACGCCGCCCTCCAGTGATCGCACTGAACCGCTGCGCTTTCTCTTTGATGCTCATCATTTCGTCTATCGGCAGCTGGGCGATGAGATCCTCTGGGCCACCAGCATGCCCTGTGTGGTGGAAGGGGAAGCAGGTATTCCCATCGCCGAGTACGGCAACTCCAATGCCGGTCAAATGAAGACGGTCTACCGCCGGGGCTTGGGGCATCGCTACGGGCGTATCATGCAGGTGATCGCCGGGGTTCATTTCAACTACTCCCTGCCGACCGAGTTCTGGGCACATTATCAGCTGCTGGAGGGGGACGAGAGGCCGTCACAGGAGTTCATCTCTGAGGCTTACTTTGGCATGTTGCGCAACCTGCAGCGCGTGGGTTGGATGATTCCCTACCTGTTCGGCGCATCGCCGGCGGTCTGTAAGTCCTTCCTTGGTGGGCGACCGACCAGCCTGCAGGCATTCGATGAGCACACCTACTATGAACCCTATGCCACCTCACTGCGCATGGGCGACATCGGTTATCAAAACAGCAAGGAGGAGGGTACCGGTATCAAAGCCAGTTATGACTGTCTGGATGCCTATGTGGAGACCCTCTCACGCGCCATCGAGACCCTCTGTCCAATCTACCAGGCGATCGGGGTCAAGGTGGATGGGCAGTACGAGCAGCTCAACGCCAACATCCTGCAGATCGAGAACGAGTACTACAGTACCGTGCGACCGAAGCAGATTCCCGAAATGATGGAAAAGCCGATCCACGCACTCAAGCGCCGCGGGGTGCGCTATGTGGAACTGCGCTCGCTCGACGTCAACCCCTTCCATCCCCTGGGTATCGCCGAAGAGCAGGTGTTTTTCGTCGAGGCCCTGATGCTGCTATGCCTGTTGCAGGAGAGCCCGACCATTACTGTGGCCGAGCAGAAGGCGATCGACTGGAACGAACTGGCAACCGCGCATGAGGGGAGGGACCCGCAGCTGAAGCTGAAGCGGAACGGGGGAGAGATGGCGTTACGCGACTGGGGTCTGGAGCTCTGTGATGCCCTGCAGCCGATTTGCGAACTCCTGGATGAGGAACTGGCGGAAAAGCCCTATCAGGCCAGCCTGACGCTGCAGCGCAGCTGCTTGATGGATGCGGAGAAGACGCCGTCTGCACGCATGCTGGCGGAGATGCGCGATCGGGACGAGAGTTTCTTCGACTTTGCGCAACGCAAGTCGAAGCAGCACCAGCGCTATTTCATGCAGCAGGGCCACGGTCTTGAAGATCAGTGTTTGCTGGAACAGGAAGCAGCTGACTCCTGGCGTCGGCAACGGGAGATCGAGGCGGCTGACCGTATCGGTTTTGACGAGTTTTTGTCAGAATACTTCGCACAACAGCTTTGATGCGGCTTACAATGCACTCATAATTAATGCGACATAGTTAGTTGCCGGGTTGATGACTTCCGCGGCAGCTAAGCACGACCCGCCAGAGCAGTCCGTTTTACAGCTTCACTCCGCTGACACCATTGGCAATAAGAAAAATCGATGGCATGGCGGGTGTAAGTTTTTATATTGAGGATCGATGATGGAACAAGACCACGAGGAGCACTGGGGCTTTGCCACCCAGGCGATACGTACCGGACACCAGCGCACGGCCGAGGGGGAGCATGGGGAACCGATTTTCCCCACCTCCAGCTTTGTCTTCGCTAGCGCGGCCGAGGCGGCGGCACGCTTCAGCGGTGACGAGCCGGGTAACATCTACTCCCGTTTTACCAATCCCACCGTGCGTAACTTTGAACAACGCCTGGCCGTGCTGGAGGGGGGGGAGAGTTGTGTGGCCACTGCCTCGGGCATGGCCGCCATCCTGGCCACCTGCATGGGTCTGCTGCAAAGCGGCGACCATATCGTCTCTTCGCAGAGTGTCTTCGGCAGCACCACCCTGCTGTTCAACAAATACCTCAGTCGTTTCGGTATCGAGACCAGCTTCGTCCCGCTGAGTGATTTCGACGCCTGGGAACAAGCGATCACGGCCAACACCAGGCTGTTGTTCCTGGAGACCCCTTCCAATCCCCTGACCGAAGTGGCCGATATTGCCCGCTTGAGCGAGCTGGCCCATGCCAAGGGTTGTTATCTGGTGGTGGATAACTGCTTCTGCACCCCGGCCTTGCAGCGGCCGCTCTCATTGGGCGCCGATGTAGTGGTTCACTCCGCGACCAAGTATCTTGACGGACAGGGACGCTGCATCGGTGGCGCCGTGGTCGGCAATCGGGAGCTGGTGGGTGAGGAGGTCTACGGGGTGCTGCGTACGGCGGGTCCAACCATGAGTCCCTTCAACGCCTGGGTCTTTCTGAAGGGGCTGGAGACATTGGAGCTGCGGATGCAGGCTCACTCACGTAATGCCCAGAAGCTGGCCGATTGGCTGGAAGCTCGACCCCAGGTGGCGCGAGTCTATTTCCCCGGTCTCTGCTCCCATCCACAATATGAGTTGGCCCAACGTCAGCAGTCGGCTCCGGGTAGCATCGTCTCCTTTGATCTGAAAGGGGGCCAGCCCGCTGCCTGGTCATTGATTGACACCACCCGCATGCTCTCGATCACCGCCAATCTGGGCGATACCAAGACCACCATCACCCATCCGGCCACCACCACCCACGGACGCTTGACACCCGAGCAGCGCATCGAGGCAGGCATCGGTCACGGCCTGGTACGGATCGCTGTGGGGCTCGAGAACGTGGAGGACATCCAGGCCGACCTCGCCTACGGACTGGAAAACCTCTGAGGGGCAGGGGGGTGACGGAGTCATCGCTGAAAGCGAAGTGGGATAGCCGACACAGCGACCCGCTGAAGCAGCCTGCAGTGGCTGAGGTGTTGGCGCAAAACCGGCACCTGTTGCCGGCACGGGGTAGCGCCCTGGAACTTGCTTGTGGTCTTGGCGGCAACGCCTTGCTATTGGCGGAACAGGGCTTGGAGGTTACTGCCTGGGACCTCTCCCCGGTGGCCATTCAGCGACTGCAAGATACGGCCGCGCAGCGGGGGCTGCACAACCTGCTGGCGGAGGTGCGCGACATAGAACAGTCACCCCCACCGGCGCAGTGCTTCGACGTGATCGTGGTCAGTCACTATCTTGAACGGGCGCTTGTGCCATATATCATCGCCGCTCTAAAGCCGGGCGGCCTGCTCTTCTATCAGACCTTCACCCGCATCGCCGTTGGTGACGAGGGACCGTCGAATCCCGCCTATCGATTGGCGGACAATGAGCTGCTGGCGCTGTTCGCTGAGCTGAAATTACGGGTCTACCGGGAGGAGAATCGCCTTGGCGATCCGAGCCGGGGTAGACGGGATCTGGCGATGTTGGTGGCGGAGCGGGTTGGCCCAGACGCATCCTGAGGGATTGGCATTCACCGCCCCACGCGGGTGAAATCGGTTCCCGGTTGCAGGCCAAAGGCCTGCTCCAGATCGAGTTCGCGTATCAACTGATCGCCGGCGGGCAGACCGTGTTCACGTTGTACTTCGCCCAACAGCAGGCGCACCGCATTGCGGTTATAGCCGCTGCCGAAACTGACCTGTTGTTGAATGATCTCTCTTGCCCGTTCCAGGGTCATGGTTTGACTCCAAATGCGTATATATCAGCCTGGCCAAATAACAGCCGATGCGCAAATCACTCCCGCTGCTTCCCAAACACCGCCACGGTGCGGCTTGCCGCGCCATATCCCCTAGCCTAAATCACCCAACCAGCCCCAATTCCCCGCATAAAAACGGGTTGAAATGCTCCGGAGCGCTCCCAGATAGGGGTAGTATGAGACCAAGAAACACAGCCCCCCAAATCGGAGGCAGTATGAAAATCAGACAACTCTTCGACAACAACTCCAGCACCTACACCTATCTGGTCTGGGACCAGGCGACTCGTGAAGCGGCCATCATCGACTCGGTGCGGGAGCGGTTCGAACGGGACCTTCAGCTTATCAAAGAACTTGAGCTCAACCTGAAATACGCCCTGGAAACCCATGTGCATGCCGACCACATTACCGCCAGCGGTCTGTTGCGTGAGACGTTGGGCTGCAAGATCGGCGTGCATGCCCGGGTGGGCAGCGATTGCCCTGACATCAAATTCAGCGATGACCACAGCCTGTTGCTGGGGGATCAGTCTCTGGAGGTTATCTATACCCCGGGCCACACTGACACGGATGTGTGCTATCTGGGCGATGGCGTGGTTTTTACAGGCGATATCCTGCTGATCCACGGCAGCGGACGCACAGACTTTCAATCGGGCGACGCGGCGCGCTCCTACGACTCCATCACCGGCCGGCTCTTCACCCTACCGGATGAGACCCTCGTTTATCCGGCTCACGACTACAATGGTTTTACCTGCAGCACCATCGGCGAGGAGAAGCGCTTCAATCCCCGCTTGGGTGGCGGTCGAAGCCGGGAGGAGTATATTCAAATGATGCAGAGCATGGAGCTGGAAAAACCGAAATTGATCGACCTGGCTGTACCCGGCAACCAAGCCTGCGGTCTGGACCGGCAGGGATAACCTTGGATAGGACGGTACTCGAGAGGATGCTGGTGCAGGGCCAGGACAACGCCCTGTTGCGTTATACCCTGGGTTCGATCTGTCTCAAGGAGAAGCGGTTCGAGGCGGCGGCGGAGCATCTGCAGCGGGCTCTCGAGATGGATGAGCAACACTCCGCCAGCTGGAAACTCTATGCCAAGGCCCTGGCCGAACTGGGACGTACCGATGAGGCGATTACTGCCTATGACAAGGGCATTGCCATCGCCGAAGCGAAGGGGGACGTGCAAGCCGTAAAGGAGATGCGGGTCTTTCGCAAGCGATTGGACTAGCAGGGTATCCGGCCGGACATGACCAAAACCCGACCTCAAATTCTGCGCTTAATCGAAGTGTAGGGTGCGGCTTGCCGCACCCTACCAGGCTATCAAAAATCCCGCTGGGAAGGCCCCACCCTACACATGAATACAACGCGAGGGTGGGGCTCTGCCCCACCGATCAGCCAACCGTAGACAAAGCAGACAACTGCAACCGACAATCCCGACAATCATAAATAATCAAGAACCAAACCGGACGAAGAGCACGATCATCATGAGCGAACCCGACAAAGCGCAGGTCAAAACCTATCTACAGACCCTGCAACAGCGGATCTACTGTGCGCTGGAAGAGGAGGACGGCAGTGAGAAGTTCTTTCTGGACAGCTGGCAGCGAGAGCCCGGTGACCATTTGGGCGGCGGTGGTGTCAGCGCCGTGCTGCAGCAGGGCGCCGTGTTCGAGCAGGCGGGCGTCAACTTCTCTCATGTAACCGGCCAGCAGCTACCCGGCTCCGCCACCGCCCACCGGCCCGAACTCGCCGGCCGCGCCTTCGAGGCGATGGGTCTCTCGCTGGTGATCCATCCCCGCAATCCCTACGTGCCGACCTCGCATGCCAATGTCCGTTTCTTCATCGCCGAGAAAGCGGGAGAGGCACCGGTCTGGTGGTTCGGCGGCGGTTTCGATCTCACCCCCTACTACGGCTTCGACGAGGATTGCCGCCATTGGCACAAGATCGCCAAGGCGGCTTGTGAACCCTTCGGCGGGGATGTCCACGCCAAATACAAGGCCTGGTGCGATGAATACTTCTACCTCAAGCACCGTCAGGAACCCCGCGGTATCGGCGGACTCTTTTTTGACGACCTCAACCAGTGGGGCTTCGAGAAATGTTTCGCCTTCATGCAGAGCGTGGGTGACCACTATCTGCAAGCCTATCTGCCGATCGTGCAAAACCGGCGGGAGATCGAATACGGTGAGCGCGAGCGCAGCTTCCAGCTCTACCGTCGGGGACGTTATGTGGAGTTCAATCTGGTCTACGATCGGGGCACTCTGTTCGGTCTGCAATCGGGCGGGCGCACCGAATCGATTCTGATGTCGCTGCCGCCACTGGTGCGTTGGCAATACAACTGGCGACCGCAGCCCGGTAGTGAAGAGGCGAGACTCTACGAACACTACCTGAAACCCAGGGACTGGCTGGAGTAAGCAAGGCATGGATCCGAAACCCTACGCCGAATCCTGCGATCAAAACAAAGCACCCATTCTGGAGGTGCTGCTCCGTCTTTTCGCCGATGTCCATACAGTGCTGGAGATCGGCAGCGGCACCGGTCAGCACGCCGTCCACTTCGCCGCCACCATGCCCCATCTCATTTGGCAGACCAGCGATGTGGAGACAAACCACGCTGGCATCCGGGCCTGGCTGGATGAAGCGGCGCTGCCCAATCTTCGCGCCCCCTTGGCGCTCGATGTGAAAGGGGAGTGGCCCGGGGAGATCTATGACGCTATCTTCAGCGCCAATAGCGTCCACATCATGAGCTGGCCCGAAGTAGAGCATCTGTTCGATGGCATCGGCCGGGTGCTGGCGCCAAGCGGGCTCTTCGCTCTCTACGGCCCCTTTAATTACAAGGGCTGCTATACCAGCGACAGCAACCGCCGCTTCGATGCCTGGCTCAAAGCGCGGGACCCGTTGAGCGGCATTCGAGGCTACGAGAATTTGAACCGACTGGCCGAAGCCCAGGGCCTCTCTTTAAAAGAGGATATCGAAATGCCGGCGAACAACCGCATCCTGGTTTGGCAGCAGTAGGTGAAGCGGTTCCTCAGCAGGGTGGTGAATGAATGAAGTCAATTTACTATTTCGCTTATGGTTCAAACCTACATCCGAAGAGATTGATGGAGCGGGTTCCATCGGCTGAGCTGATAGGTGTTACCACACTTCCCAAGCATAGACTTTCATTTCATAAAAGAAGCAACGATGGCTCGAGTAAATGCAATATATTCAGTTCAGGATCCGAATCAGACCATATATGCGGTGCAGTATATAAAATTAATCATGAACACAAAAAAGAGTTAGACAGGTTTGAGGGTAGAGGATGCGGATACATGGATATTCAAATTTCGCTAGTCCATGATGGAAACAAATATACGTGTTTCACATATCTTGCGCAGCAATCGCATATTGTGGACAACCTAAAGCCATATCATTGGTACAAGAAGCTGGTTGTTATAGGAGCTAGATATTTAGAATTTTCAGCCTCATACATAGCCTCTATCGAAACGGTGGAATCAATGGAAGACCCAAATTCAAAACGAAGGAACGAACAGGAACTACTAATCGAAAGAATCCTCACTTCGCTGCCCGGTTGATTGGATATTCTTAATCGAAATGCACCCAGGTGATCCGTTTATCCAGTGATCTCTGTATAGCTTCCGGCGTGATAGGATCTTGTCGGCAGCAGCGAATATCGTACTGCACATCGATATCCTCTGTGGGTATGCCACGCCTGATCAATTCGCGAATGATGGCCTCCGAGCGATGCTGAGCCAGGAGAGCATTGAAGTGCTCACTACCGAAGCCGTCGGTTTCGCCGATCACAGTGATCGGTGTTCCACGGTTACCGTATTCCTCGACAATGCGATCGTATACCGGCCACTGATCTTCATGGACTGTCGAACTGGCGAAGTCGAAGTAAAAAACAAATGTTTCTGGATGAGCGATGGGGCGCCGAACAAAGTTGTAGTGGTGCTCCGGCAATCGAATACCGACCACCTCGAAACTGAACCCATCAACCGTTTTGTCATGTGACTCGCGATTGGCGCTGAGTGCGCGCTCCATGTCAAGGTAGTGTGCCTTTTGGGGAGGCTCAGTGATTCCAGAATTCAGCAGCAGATGAGACGCCGCGGAAATTCCAGCATCACCCGGCTTGGTGATCTGATTCTGCGTGCCTACGTAGATAACGGGTGGCACCGAAGTCACTGTTTGCGGTGCCACCACTGGCTGCTGCGGAAGCGCTTGGGGTGGAACCGCTACCGACGGCTCCGGAGGCACTTGGGGTTGGACCAATGAGGGCTGCTTCGGCGGCACTTGGGGCGGAACCGCCAACGGCGGCTCCGGCGGCACCTGGGATGGTACCAATGAGGGTTGCTTCGGCGGCGCCAGGGGCGGAACCGCCAACGGCGGCTCCGGCGGCACCTGGGAGGGAACCACTACCGGCTGTTTTACGGGAACGACGGGCGGCACCCTGAACGGCTCTGCGATAGGAACCAAAACCGGGATTGCTTGAGGGGCTAGCGTCGGCACTTGATAGGGATGCAGGACAGGGGTTGATTGGGGCAATTTGCTTTTCTTGTGAGGAGACAACAATTGCCCCGGTGCATGCCCGCCCCCTTTCATTTTCTTCTTCTCATACTTCTTTTCTGACTGTGTTTCTACCGGATGTAGTTTCACGCCCTTCTTCGGAGAATTATGCGCACCCAGTACTGGAGTGGATCCCGTGGTCGACGGTGTCTCTCCCGCCGCCTGAATTGTATTCTGCAGATTGTTGTCCGCCCCTTGCTGCTGACATTGCCAGGAGTTGGAGTGGTGACAGTTGGGCAAAGCCATAACCGACGGGGCAAATAGGAATGAAAGGCAAAGGCCCATGAATAAAGTCTTCATTCGAATGACCTCAAAAAAGATAGGCGCCTTGAATCCAGGCGCGATAGTCGCTGTCCGAATGATCGTTGTCTTCGCCCGTAAGCGGATCACTGCCCGGATTGTCTCCGATCTGTCGCCCCACAATCAGATGCAGCAGGTAACGGCCCTGCCAGGTACTGTAACTGGAAAGACCCACTGTCTTGAGCGTTATTCGGTTTACGATCTGGTCGTTACCGCCCTCCCAGCCCGGCCAAGTAGTGTTGTAGAGCCTGGTCCATCCATGAGCATAGAACAGGGAAATTTGCGTCTCACTGTGACCCAGAACATCGTGAAAGTCATAACGCAGATCCAGATGCAACAGCGCACCCTCATCACCACTGAGCTCACCCACCGGATATCCGGCAACGTCGAAAGGGCCGCCAATAAAGAATTTCTGCGATGTATCCAGGTTCTGATTGGCAAGCTGACCGTTGAAAGAGGCATAGGCTGAGAGCGGACCGGACAGATGTTGCAGGCGGGCGATCTCATACTCCAGTTTGGCAAATGAACCTTCCGAGTGAACGAACTGGCGGTCGAAATCCGTAAACGCATCGCTGCCTGATATATCAAGCCGTCCGACGGTCAGTGCCGCGGCGTAGTAAAACTCGCCATCCCGAACAATATCGGACTCCCTATCGCCTATAAGACCCACAATCAGGGCGTCGACCTGACGATCGGTCAATCCATCCAGGTCACTCTCATCATGCAGATCGAGGTGCGAGAAAGTGATATTCCCGTAAAGGTTGGCGTGGCGCGCGCGTTGAAGCGGGTAACTGCCGAAAAATCGCAACTCCGAGCCATCACCCTTTGCGTTCAGAGCCTTATACTCCTTACCCAGTTCGTAAGACAAATAGTCCACGCTGGCGCCCAGACGCACCCCATCACCAGCGACCGGCAAATCGTATTGCATGAAAAGATAGTTCGAACGCGAGCCGCTGGTGACAGCATTCAGCATTAGCCTGTCACCACGCCTGCTCGGGCTATCAACGATCAGAGTCGCACCCAGTCTCGCCTCTCCGGTGAAATATCCGCCGAAGTTATCCAGGCGGATATCACCCTGCAACAGGGGAGTATCGAAGGTTTCCATCTGGAAAACGGCCTGCCCAACTTCCTCTCCAGGCAGGAGGGAGGCGTGCGCACTGATACCCGGCAGATCGCCGCTCAAAAGTATGGCGCGTTCGAAATCCCTGGCCTGCATCGGCACGCCTGCCGTGAGCTGAGTCTGTAAGATCCTTTCCACCGTCTTATTACTGACCCGCTTCGCGTTATTGACCAAATAGACACCCTGTTCGGCCAACACACCTTCATAGACGTGGAGAACAACAATATGACTGGTCAATGCCTGGGGAGGTATAACCACTTCAGCGGCAAAATATCCGCTCTCGATATAGCGTTCCTGGAGAACGGCCGCTGCACGGTGAATCTCACCGAGAGTCAGTTGCGCATCGGTGAAGGGCGCCAAGACCTGCCTTGTCTGCTCAGGCGTGAGTCGCGTATTGCCGTGAATCTCATATCCCGCCACCCAGACACGGGTATCGGCCTCGACAGCGCCGGAAGCCCTCTCTAGCTGATGCAGCACATCCCCTTTGCTGGTCTCTTCACGGGGCAAAATGGATTTGCTTTGCGCCTGCCGGCTCCGCTCTTGATGTATCACCCCCGCATCAATGGGTGCACTCTGGGAGGGTAACGAAAAGAGAATAAATTGAGCGATCAAACTCAATCGTATTAAGCATCGAAAACAAGACACAGTCATTCCCTGATGTGTGGTTATTAATGACTCTCGATCCTTCTTGATGGGCAACGGTATTATATGCCAGAAACAGCAACTTCACCCTTTATAAAAAATTCAGGGCATCTCGGATTGTGAAAAGGAGTCTGAATAGAATGTGCTTTCCTTAATCAGAGGTTCCCTAGGTATTAAGCCTTTCGTTTTTTGCGGCTTGTGCCGCAAGCGATCGTATCGGGCTATAAGCCAACAGGTAGATCCAGATCTTCTTTAAGACCGTCTCTGGCGTCAAATACAAATAGTTGCTGTTTAAGTCAGAGCCATTCGGGCCCGATTGAATTCTAGTCTGCCTCGGTTTCATTAGCTAATATATAAGGCGATATATTTTAAAGCGGAAGATTGGATAGATGGGTTGCAATGAATATCAATAAGGTCTGTATTGTGGGTGCATCAGGAAAGCTTGGTAAGTATATGGTGCGTCACGCTCTAGATAGAGGCTATGAGGTTGTTGGTGTCTGTCGCGAAAGTAGTATGGGTAAACTGGATGAATTTAAAGGGCGTATCACAATTGTTCCCGGGCCAACAGATGATCGGCGGGTGATTGAGAAAGCTGTTGATGGATGTGATGGGGTCCTGACAGTCCTGGTTCCTTGGGGGGTAAAGAATTATTCTACTGGAACTGCGCAAGCGGTTCTTGATTTCGCTCCGCCAGATGCGCGTTTGGTTTTTTCCTGCGGCTGGCATATTTCCAAGGATGGCAAGGATGTTTATTCACGGAAATTTCGGGTTTTCCTGAAAATCTTTGGTTGGCTGGCGCGAATAACCCGTTTTGCTGACCTTACTGATCAGGTCGAAGCTTGCCGAAGGGTTTTTGCCAGTGATAGAAAATGGACGGTTGTTCGAGGCAGTGATCTTGAGGAGGGTGAGAGTCAGGGGTTGCCGGTTTGGAGCGAGCACATCGGAGACCCGATACTGGAGAGCAATCTGACGCGTCGTATCGATTTCGCTCTATTTATGGTTGCGGCATTAAGCAACGACGCGCTGATACATCAAGCTCCAGCAATCGTCAGTTGTCAGGCGCCATCGGCACGTTCAGCAAATATAGCGAGTTGAAGCCGAAACCGTTTCATTGTCGCCCTACAAATACTCTCTGATCTTTTCCAGCGAAGGATTGTTCGGCAATATCATTCCTTTAACATCCAGGATCGGCGTACCCTAACTGCGCGGCGCAAATCCGGCTTGTTGCAATTTGCTGGTGAGTTCATCTCTGCGATTACTGTCCTTGTCGATGAAGTACTCCCGATACGGGATGTCTGCTTCATCAAGCTCTCTGGCCTTTTGTTTGCAGTACCCACAGGTCGTCAGCGAGTACATGATGACTTCATTGTGAGAGGCAGCTATTCGCTGAATGGGTTCAGTCTCCGTAAAATGCCCCCACAGCTTATATGCGCCAAATACTGCCAACAGCAAATAAAGTAGTTTCTTCATAGTTGAAATCGGAACGACTCATTAACCACGTCGTAACATATTACCCTGTTGAGATCATGTTTCACACAGGAATACATGCGCTTGCAACAGACTGAATTGATCAGTGGCTCTTTTAACATCTAGCCGGCAAACTTCGACGAAAACTTGGCGCCCCAGCTTCTCTTCAGGCTCATAAAACTAAAATAGAACAGCACCACACCAGAAGCCATGGCAACCCATTCACCGGCTTGATTCCTGTTTGAGACATCACCGACCGCAATTGAGATATCCCAGGCATCGACCAGTTGATTGGTCAGTAGTCCAAGCAGGATGCTGGAGATTGAAATGCCGAGAAGGTAGAGCACCAGGGTCCGCCGGCCCATCTCCCGATTTATGACACCCATGGTGGCCAGGTTGGTGGCCGGTCCGGCGAGCAGAAAAACCAGCACGGTGCCGGGCGAGATGCCGGCCAGGATCATCGCCGCGGCGAGGGGGGTGGATGCGGTGGCGCAGATGTACATTGGGATGCCGATGAGCAGCATCAGTAGCATGGCGTGGAGTCCGTCCCCCCAGCTGGCAAGACTTTCGGGTGGGACAAAACTCATCACCAGCGCCGCCAGTAGGAGACCGGCAAACAGCCACAGCCAGATGTCGTCGAGAATATCCCTGAAGGCGTAGCGCAGGCCGAGGCGGCTACGTTGCCAGATTCCCATGCGCTCCTTGGCGGGTGTTGATTCGCAAGCTCCCTTGTCACAACCGCATGCGTCCGTATCGACTGGCGGTAGGTTGGTACTGGGTTTTACCGCTTCCTCCTGCCGCACGAACAGGCCGTTGAGCAGCCCGGTAACAAGCGCGCTGATGATGGCGGCGATGGGGCGCGCCAGGGCCATGAAGGGGCCGAGCAGGGCATAGGTGATGGCGATGGAGTCGGGGCCGGTCTCGGGGGTCGAGATCATGAAGGAGACCGTAGCGCTCTTGGATGCACCGCTGCGACGCAGGCCCATGGCGGCGGGTAACACACCACAGGAGCAGAGCGGGAGTGGGGCGCCGATCAGGGTTGCCTTGAGAATCGGCAGGAAGCGTCCCTGTCCCAGCTTCCGCTGCAGCATCCCCTCGGGCAGCCAGGCTTTGAGCAGACCCGCCATGATCAGCCCGAGCAGCAGCCAGGGGGCTGCCTCCAGGTAGAGATCGAGCAGATTGTGCAGCAGTGTCATGGCCATTTGGGTCTCAGATTCTTGTCTATTGCACCGGTGCCGAAGAGGTTCAGCTATTGTTCAGTTTAGCCATCCTATGCTGTCACCAGAGAGTAAGAAAACCTTTAGAATTTAGGCGGATTGATCTGCCGTCGACTGGAGACAGAGCATGAAAAAACAACTTATCACACTAGGTGCGATCTTACTGGCGACCTCGGTAGCTGCCCAGGCCGGTCATCAAGGCCACTTTCAGGATATGGCCAAGGTGGTCAGCGTGGAGCCGATCTACCGCACGGTGGAGATCACCACCCCCGAGCGCCATTGCTGGGACGAGGATGTCCAGCACTATCAACCGAACCAACACTCCTACACAGGCACCGTGCTGGGTGGCATCATTGGCGGCGTGGTGGCCAATAAAGTGAGCCGCGGCCATGGACGGGGCAGGGATGTGGCTACGGTGGCCGGCGCTCTGCTGGGCAGTTCTATCGGACATGACATCAGCCACAAAAACAACGGCGGTTACTACACCACCTCAACCGAACGCCGCTGCGAGGTGAATGAGCGGACCACCTATGAGGAAGAGTTGGTCGGCTATGATGTAACATATCGCTATAAGGGGCGGCTCTTCACCACCCGCACCCAGGAACATCCCGGCAAGCGCATTCCCGTAATGGTGGATGTCAGGCCAGAGCGGTACCGTTAAGACACGTGCCGGATACCTGGGGTGGCAGATAGGGAGGAGAGGCGCTGAGGGTACGCGGGGTATTTCCCCGCGCACATAAACCACAACCAACTGAGTCTGTATGATCAAACACGCCCAAATCCTTGTCAGCCTGCTGCTTGCGGCCTTATTGGTGGCGCCGCCTCTGTTCGCCCGTGACGATCTCAGTCTCGATCAGGCGGTGCAGCAGGCCCTGGAGAGAACCGGTGGCCGGGTGATCTCCGCGGAGACCCGTGAGAAGAACGGCCAGGTGATTCACAATATCCGCATCCTGACCAACGATGGCAAAGTGCGGCGATTGCGCTACGACGCCGGCGGTGATCGTCGTTCCGGCAAACGGCACTGAGTGAGGGGGCGGCATGCGCGTCTTGCTGGTCGAGGACGAGGCTGAAATTCGCGAACCGCTGGCCGAGCGGCTGCGCAAGCAGGGCTATACGGTGGATGCCGCCGCCGATGGGCGAGAGGGACTTTTCCTTGGCCGTGAATACGGCATGGACCTGGGCATCATCGATATCGGTCTACCGGAACTCTCCGGTATCGAGGTGATCCGCGAACTGCGCAAACTGGACAAGAGTTTTCCGATTCTCATTCTCACCGCCCGCGGCAACTGGCAGGACAAGGTGGAGGGGCTGGAGGCAGGCGCCGACGACTACCTTGTCAAACCCTTCCATGTGGAGGAGTTGCTGGCGCGGTTGAATGCTCTGGTTCGCCGTTCCGCCGGCTGGTCGCAACCGGTCATCAGCGGTGGACCGGTGGTGTTGGATACCAGTTCCCAGCGCGTCACCCTGGAGGGTACGCCAGTGGATCTGACCGCCTATGAATACAAGGTACTGGAGTATCTGATGCTGCATGCCGGCGAAGTGGTCTCCAAAACCGATCTTACCGAACACATCTACGAGCAGGATTGGGACAAGGACAGCAACACCCTGGAGGTGTTCGTGCGCCGTCTGCGCAAGAAGCTCGATCCCGAGAGTAGCTATAAGCCGATCGAGACCCTGCGCGGTCGGGGTTACCGTTTTGCCCTCGACTGCAAGCGCTGATCGGCGGATAGCGAATTCATGGGTCTGATCCGCCGGCTCTCCATCCACCAACGTCTCCTGCTGGCTGCCAGCTTGGTATTAACCGCTTTCCTCGGCTTGACCGGCCTGGCCCTCGACAAAGCGTTCCGCTCAGCTGCCGAGGAGGCGCTGCAGGCCAGGCTCTACAGCAGCGTCTACGCTCTGCTTGCCGCGGCAGAGGAGGGGGAGGACGGTGTCCTGATCATGCCGCCTGTGTTGACCGATCCCCGCTTCAACCGGCCCGATTCCGGGCTCTACGCCCGCGTGGACGGCCAGCAGACCGGTTATCGCTGGCAGTCAGGCTCCGGACTGGGGCGGGGACTCGACTTTGCGCGCCAAGTGACACCAGGCGCGTCGAAAATCGAGCGGGTAGAGCTGCCGGGTGGCGAGGCGGTGCTGAGCCTCAGCTTCGGCGTGGTGTGGGAGGACTTCCAGGGGCACGAGCTGGCGTACACTCTGGCGGTGGCCGAGGATCTCAAACCCCAGCTGGAACAGATTGCCGCCTTCCGCAACAGCCTCCTGCTTTGGCTCGGTGGTGCGGCGGTACTGCTGCTGCTGGCCCAGGGCCTGGTACTGCGCTGGGGGCTGACTCCGTTGCGGCAGGTGGCCGAGGCACTGACCGACATCGAATCGGGCCGCTGCGAGCAGCTGCAGGGGTGCTATCCCCGGGAGCTGAGCCCACTGACCTCCAACATCAACTCGCTGATTCAGCATGCCCGGGCACGCCAGCAGCGCTACCGTGACAGCATGGGGGATCTGGCCCACAGTCTGAAGACCCCCTTGGCCATCCTGCAGGGCATGGCGGACCAGTCAGAGCCGCTGGCAGCAGAGAAGCAACGGCTGCTGAGCGAGCAGGTCAGACGCATGAATCAGATCGTTGGCCACCAGCTGCAGCGAGCATCGGCATCGGGACGCAGCTCATTGATGCGCAATCTACCCCTGCGGCCAGTGGTCGAGCGACTGGCCAACTCATTGAGCAAGGTCTATGCCGCGAAGGAGGTGGCGTGGCAGATCGAGATTGCCGATAGCGCCAGTTTTCAGGGTGACGAGGGGGACCTGATGGAGATGCTCGGCAATCTGATGGAGAACGCCTGTAAATATGGACACGGCCGGGTACGGGTCACGGCTGAGATGGGCGACGGCACCACCACTGTGTGGGTGGCCGATGATGGGCCCGGCATCCCACCCGCTCAGGCACGGGATGTATTGAAGCGCGGGCATCGAGCGGATCAGCAGCAGCCGGGGCAGGGTATCGGACTCGCCGTGGTGATGGACATCCTCAAGGCCTACGGTGGAAGTCTGGAGATCGAACGCGCAGATGATCTGGGCGGGGTGTTGATGATCCTGAATCTCCCCACCCTTCGGGGTGTCGCAAACTAATCGAAAATTGGGCTTATAATGTAGTGATGGATTCGGATGTTCTCATGCACTTGGAGAAGCGTCTGGGCGCGGTTCATGCGCGTCTGCGCATCGGTATCGAGGAGGAGTCGATACCGCAGGTGTTTGGGCACGGGATCAACTTCTTCCATCCGGAAAACTGGTTCTCCAGCCATTCCCTATTGCGCAAGTTACTCAAGGTGAGCGGCGTCTACTGGCGGGGGCGTGGCAATACGCTCAATTTCCGTGTCACCCATAACACCATTCAGCTGCGCAACCTGCCGGCGGCATTCGATGGCTATACCCTGTTGCATCTGAGCGACCTGCATGCGGACATGTACCCGCCGGCGATCGTGGCGCTTGCCAAACGGATTCGCGGTCTGACCTACGACGCCGTGGTGCTGACAGGTGACTATCGCGCCTGGACCTTCGGTGAGATTGAGTCGTCGATGGAGGGAATGCGTCACCTGAGCGATCGGCTCGAGGGTCCGGTCTACGGGGTGCTGGGCAACCACGATACCATCCGTATGGTCCCGGAACTGGAGGCGATGGGCATTCAGATGCTGCTTAACGAGTCGGTGACGATCCGGCGCGAGGGGGAGGCCATTCACTTGGCCGGCATCGACGATGCCCACTACTACAAAGTCGATAATATTGAGAAGGCAGCCGAGGGGATTCCCCTCCCGTCGGTTGCGATCCTGCTCTCCCACACGCCCGAGATCTATCGACAGGCCGCCCATGCCGGCTTCGACCTGTTCTTTTGCGGCCACACCCACGGGGGTCAGATCTGTCTGCCGGGTGGATTCCCCCTGACACTGGATTCACGCTGTCCAAGGCGGCTTGGTTCGGGTGCCTGGCAACATGCGGGAATGCAGGGCTATACCTCTTCCGGAGCTGGCACCTCCATCGTCGAGGTTCGCATCAACTGCCCGCCGGAGATTACGCTGCACACCCTGCGCCGGGGCAGTTGAGGTGTTTGCAAGCCCGTAGCGCAACGCACTCCTCAATCCACCACATGGCCCCTCCCAGCCGTGATTGTATCGGTAGGGTGGGGCCCGGCCACGCCAAATCCGCCTTATCTCCCGACCCCTTTTCCACCCTAATAAGGCCGCCTGCGAATTCCCAGCAGATAGAACACCCGCGACAGCAGCGGCACCACCAGGGTGAAGGCCAGCACCACCATGAATAGGGACCAAGCATGCAGCTGGAAGCTGGGAGCGATCACCAACAGGGGCAGCAGGGATTCCGGTATCTGATCGAGACCGATGGCCTGGCTGCTTGGAGGATAGCCGAGACGTCGCTTGGTGAAACTGGCGAGCAGATCGCCCAGCATGGCAAGGCCGCCGATGGCGGCGCCCCAGTACCAGGGAATGGCCAGCAGGGGAGCAATGGATGCGGTCAGGATCACGGCCGCCACCAGGCCGCGCAAGGTTTTTGAGTTGCCCAGAATCGGTGTGCCATTTGGTGCCGTGAGACCGCCGTCCAGGGGCCAGGCACAGCAATCCCCAAGCAGGTGCCGGGCGATGATCGGCGCGCCGTTCGCTATCACCAGCAGGGCCAGCAGTTTCAGCTCGATCACCACTACTCGGACCTCTCCCGCATGGTCTGATTGAGGCGCAGGAAATTGCTCAGGCGTTGGCTTGTGATCCTGTTGGCTGCCACTGCTGCCTGGATGGCGCAGTCGGGTTCGTGCTCATGGGTACAGTTATGGAACCGGCACTGGCCGAGATAGGGACGGAACTCAGGGAAACCCTGCTCCAGCTCTTCCCGTGTCAGATCGGTAAGGCGGAAACTGCGGACTCCAGGGGAGTCGATCAGCTCCCCACCTTGAGGCAGCTTGTAGAGGGTGGCGGTGGAGGTTGTATGGCGGCCGAGGCCCGTGGCCTCGGAGAGACGGCCGGTCTCGATATCGTGTTCAGGCAGCAGGGCGTTGATCAGTGATGACTTGCCGACACCCGATTGGCCGACCAGGATGCTGGTCTCTCGATTGAGACGTTCGATCAGGGCGTCGAGTCCGTGTTCACGCTTTGCACTCACCTGCACCAGGGGATAGCCCATGCCCGGATAGTGAGCGAACTGGGTAAAGAAGTTCTCCCGCTCGATCCCTTGCAGCAGGTCGATCTTGTTGATTGCTATCAGGGGCTTTATCCGGATCAGCTCCGCGGTCACCAGATATTGGTCGAGTAGATAGCCACTGGGTTCGGGTTTTGGTGCCAGTACGATCACCAGCTGGGTCAGGTTAGCGGCAAGGGGCTTGTCGCGGCCACTGAAGTCGGGCCGGCTGAGCACACTGGTACGTGGCAGCAGGGCGGTCACCACGCCGGTGTGTGCGTCCGTCGGCTGCCATACTACCCGATCACCGCAAACCGGGTGGCCGATGTTTTGACGGGTCCGGCACTGTATGATGCACCCCTTCTCATCCTCGACACCCAGCGTGGCGCCGTGTCGAATGACTACCCGGCCTTCAGCCGGCGGTCTGCCCTCTGCGGTTTCAAGCGAGTCCTTTGCTTGCTTTTCCAGCCGTTCGCGACGTTTATGCTGAATCGCCTGGATGCGGGTTTTTTGTTGTTGGGTTAGGCGGCGTTTGGCCATAAAGCGTCCAATTTACAGGCCTTGGTGGGATTTATTTGAATTTGTAGAACTCCTGATTGAGATAGGTTGCCGTATTCTCGATATCGTCGTCAAACCAGGTCAGGCCGAGCATCTGTTCACAACGCCGTACCTGTTTGTTGAGGCCGGACAGGCTGGTGACCCGCCGATCGGACCGTGTATAGACCTCACTACCATGGCAACGCTGACAGTGGGTTTCAACCAGTTCGTGTCCCCGCTGCAAGTCGGCGGCCTCAGCCGCGGTAACGCTCAGCAGGGGGATCAGACAAAATGAGAGGGTGATTCGGTTCATGGCGTTGCTCCTCTGGCTGCCGGCTCATTTAGCCGCTAGCTCGTTGATTGATATGGGCGATTCGAACAGGTGCCGGTGGGTGACTGTCGTGAAACAGGGAGTAGAGCGGGTCCGGCGTCAGGGTACTCGCATTGTCCCGATAGAGTTTGACCAGCGCGCGCATCAGAAACTCCCCACCGGTCTGGCCTACCGCGTAGTCGTCTGCTTCGAACTCGTAGCGACGGGAGAGGTAGCTGCCCAGCGGACTGAAAAACAGGGTGAAGACCGGCAGGGCCAGCATAAAGAGCAGCAGGGCCGCCGCATCGGAGGGGTGCGTGATACCCAGGCCGGTGTAGAACCAGGCTTGCTGGGAAAGCCAGCCGAGCAGTGCCAGTCCCGCCAGTGAAAGTAGCGCCATCAATGCCATCTGCTTGAGAATGTGTCGATGGCGGAAGTGGCCCAGCTCATGCGCCAGTACCGCTTCCATCTCATCCGTCGTCAAGCGCTCCAGCAGGGTATCGAAAAAGACGATGCGCTTCTGTTTGCCGAAACCGGTGAAGTAGGCATTGCCGTGACTCGAGCGTTTGGAGCCGTCCATGACGAAGATGCCGTCACTGGTGAAACCGCAACGTTGTAACAGTTGCTGTATGCGGCTGCGCATCTCTCCCTCCTCCAAGGGCTCGAAGCGATTGAAGAGGGGGGCGATCAGGCGTGGGTAGGCCCAGGTCAGCGTCAGGGTGAAGGCGATCCAGACCGCCCAGGCGGCCAGCCACCAGGTGTCGCCCGCCCGCTGCATCAACCACAGGATAATCCAGAGTAGCGGTGCCCCCAGCAGTAGCCCCAGCCCAGCCCCCAGCAGGCGGTCCTTGAGGAATTGCAGTGGGGTCGTGTGGTTGAAACCGAACGCTGCCTCGATGCGGAAGGTGCTCACCAGGCTCAGTGGCAGTGCAAGCAGGCTGTTGATGAAAAAGAAGGAGAAGAAGAGGGCCAGGCCGGTGAGAATCTCGCTGTGACCAAAGCCACGCCAGTAGCTGTCGAGCAGATCGATACCGCCCCCCAGGGTCCAGAGCAGCAGCAGGGCGGTGCCGAGCAGGATTTCGATCCGCGCCAGCGATCCTTTGGCCTGGGTATAGTCGGCGGCACGCTGATGTTGGTCGAGCTCGACCTTGTCGGCGAACGCTTTGGGCACGGCATGGCGATGACCGGCCACATGGGTGAGGTGACGCTGTAGCAGCCAGAGCTGTAGCAAAGTGCCGAGCGCCAGCAGCAGCAGAAAGATTTGGGTGAACAGGGGCATTTTATTGGTTCTGTTGATTTCGATTCGACAAGAATACAGTCTGTGATGGCTTCCTGCTAGAATCTGCCCGCTTAGCCAACCTGAAAGCCAGCAAGGAATTATTACATGCCCGTTGATGCCTCCAACCTGATCTGGATCGATCTGGAGATGACCGGACTGGATACCCAGAACGATCAGATTATCGAGATTGCCACTATCGTCACCGACTCCAATCTCAATTCGCTGGCGGAGGGGCCGGTGCTTGCGATTCATCAGCCACAACAGATCCTCGACGGCATGGACGAATGGAATCAGTGTCATCATGGCGATTCAGGCCTGATCGACCGGGTACGCGTCAGCGCCTATAACGAGGCCAAGGCCGAGGCGGAGACGCTAGAGTTTCTACGTCAATATGTGCCTGCCGGCGCCTCGCCCATGTGCGGCAACAGCATCTGCCAGGACCGGCGCTTTATGGCCCGCACCATGCCCAAGCTGGAGGCCTACTTTCACTATCGCAATCTGGATGTCAGCACCCTGAAGGAGCTGGCCAACCGCTGGGCGCCTTCGCTGGCGGAGGGCTTCAGAAAGGCCGGAAAGCACCTGGCGCTGGAAGATATCCGGGAATCCATCGCGGAACTCAAATTTTATCGGGACCACTTCCTGCGTCTGCCCTGAGAGGAGCGCAAGAGCCATCTCAGTCCCCTTGTGATGAGATACGGAGCCACAATTGCGGGCTATTTCGGGGTGGTGCTGTTCTACTGTCTCATCAATCTGCTCTTTTTCCTCACATCGCAGCCCTACCGTTCGCTGGGCAATGAACTGCTGACGAATGGTGATTTCAGCGAAGATTTTGCCGGTTGGAGTGTGCAGGGAGAATCCAGCAGGCTCTCTCTTCAATCGGGTGTTCTAACCATTGACCATCCGGTGGCTGCCTCCACCACGCTGGCACAGTGCTGGCCGGCTGAAACACTTCCGCAACCGCTGTTGCTCTCGGCCGAGGGGCGGAGTGACGGGGTGGTGCACGGTAGCAAACCCTGGCATCAGGCGCGTATCGACCTGGTGGGTTATGACGTCCATGATCGGGGGCAGTATCAGGTGCGCACGCGGCTGCTCAGCCTGGAGGGTGATCGGCCCTGGCAGGCCGCGAAGGCCCTGTTTCGGCTGCCGGCCGTGGCGCAGCGGGTCTGCCTCGAGATTTCGCTCTATACCGCGCCAGGACGGTTTCAGGCGAGGCATCTCTCCTTGACTCAGGGCGTCGAGTCGACGCCTCACCGGATTGGGCGATGGCTGTTGCTTGCGGGGTGGGCCGTGATGGCCATCTGGTTGGTTCGTCCCCTCTACCGTCACTATCGTCACCATGCGCCGGGCCGTTGGCTGCTGTTGGTGGGTTTGCTGATACTGGTCGGCGTGCTGTTGCCCCACGAACTGCGCCAGCAGCTGGAGGAGGGGATAGTCCGTGTTTTGGCAGTAAGCGGCTTGAGGATCGCACCCGCAGAGACATTGTTTACGCAGAGCTGCTGGGCTCTCTGGCCGGCACAATGGGATCTTTCCAAGCTCTCCCATCTGTTCGGTTTTGCCCTGCTGGCCGCCTTGCTCGTCGTTGATCGGAGCGTCGGCCTGGGTAGACGTGTCGCAATGCTGCTGTTACTGGCAGTGACGACTGAGACCCTGCAGTTCTTTGTGCCGTTACGTACACCCAGGCTGAGTGACTTGGTGGTCGACAGCCTGGGGATTGCCATCGGTCTCGGGCTGAGCGCGCCGATTGTCTGGTTGGTCTATCGATTCTCCACCCGCCGATCCTGAGATTCAGCGGATCAAACACTGTCCGATGGCGGCTTCTCCTGCTGCTCCAGCGCCCAGGCCACATGCTCCCGCACCAGCGGCGAGGGATGCTCCTGACGACTGCGTAACGCCTTCACCACGGCCGGCGAGGGGGGCAAGTTGCCCAAGGCAACCGCCAGGTTGCGTAGCCACCGTTCATGCCCGAGACGGCGTATGGCGGAACCGGCGGTACGCTCGAGAAACACAGCCTCGCTCCAATCGAAGAGCGCCATCAAGCCGGTGCTGTCGAGCCCATGTCGGGGTAAAAAGTCCTGTTCCCGGGTGAGTCGGGCAAAGCGGTTCCAGGGGCAGACCTGTTGGCAGTCGTCACAACCGTAGATGCGGTTGCCGATGGCCGCTCTGAACGGCACCGGGATCGAGCCCTTGAGTTCGATGGTGAGATAGGAGATGCAGCGCCTTGCATCGAGCTGATAGGGATTGGTGATGGCCTGGGTCGGACAGATATCGATGCAGGCTTGACAGCGGCCGCAGTGAGAGGGCGCAGAGGTGTCGGGGATCAGCGGCAGGTCGGTATAGATCTCTCCGAGGAAGAACCAGGAGCCCGCCTCGCGGGCGATCAGGTTGGTGTGTTTGCCGATCCAGCCAAGCCCCGCCTTCTCCGCCAGGGGCTTCTCCATGACCGGTGCCGAGTCAACGAAAACCCGGTAGTCGCCGCCGCCAATGGCATCGCGGACTCTGTTGGCCAGTTTCTGCAGCCGTTTGCGCAACACCTTGTGGTAGTCGCGACCCAGTGCGTAGCGTGAAATGAAGGCGGTCGCTGGGTCCAGCAGTAGGGTCTCGGCCCGTTGCTGGGGTTCGGGCAGATAGTCGAGCCGCACCGAGATCACCCGCAGGGTGCCTGGTAGCAGCAGCTCGGGGCGGGTACGCTTGCGGCCATGGCTGGCCATGTAGTCCATATCACCGTGCTGACCCGCCGCAAGCCAGGCTTCAAGGCGCTTCTCGGCCAAATCCAGGTCGCAGCTGGCGATGCCGACCGCGTCCAGCCCCAGATCGATGCCCCACTGCTTGATTCGGTTTGTCAGCGCCTGCCAATCGGTGTCGGAAGGAAATGAACTCATCGGCAGACTATAGCCGACTTGGATCCTTTGCCGACACTCCCTGGTATGCCCGGGGGCTTCAAGGTATCTTTGCCGCATCCCTATCAGCAGGAGTTTTCCGATGCGGGCCATGCCATCGACCGAGCAGCTCCCCTATGCGCTCTATACCGCCGCTCAGGTGCGGGAGTTCGATCGTATCGCGATCGAGGAGTACGGCCTCTCCGGCGGAGATCTTATGGAACGGGCCGGCGCCCGGGCCTTTCATCGCTTGCAGCAGCGCTGGCCCGGTGTGAGTGAAATCCTGGTGATTTGCGGCATCGGCAACAATGGGGGCGATGGCTTTGTGCTGGCCCGCCATGCCTTACAGGGTGGTTTGCGGGTACGGGTGCTGCAGTTGGGGGATGCGGAGAAGTTGCGCGGCGATGCCCTGGCCATGGCGGATGCCTGGCGTGCGCAAGGAGGCGAGATCGAGCCCTATCAGGGATTACCGGGAAAGCCCGGTCTGATTGTCGACGCCATTCTCGGTACCGGACTGGAGCGCGATGTGGCTGGCCGCTGGGCCGCCGCCATCGATGAGATCAATCGGCATCAGGCACCGGTCTTCTCCCTCGACATCCCCTCCGGCCTGAATTCGGACAGTGGGTGCATCATGGGCAGCGCAATCCGGGCCGAAGCGACTCTCAGTTTCATCGGATTGAAGCAGGGGATGTTTACCGGCGAAGGTCCTGACTGTTGTGGCGAGATCACCTTCGATGCCCTGGATGTACCGGCCCGGGTCTATGCCAGGCAGCTACTTGCGGCGCGACGTATCGATTGGGGCAAACTGGCTGAGCTGATGGGGCGTCGCTGGCGCACTGCCCACAAAGGGGATTTCGGTCATCTGCTGGTGATCGGCGGCGGGCCAGGCTATCCGGGTGCGATCCGGCTGGCGGCGGAGGCCGGAGCCCGTAGCGGAGCGGGTCTGGTGACTGTGGCGACCCATCCGCAACATGTGGCGACTATGAGTGTGGGACGGCCTGAGCTGATGTGTCGAGGGGTGGAGGGGATGGATGATCTGGTGCCCCTGATTCAACGTGCCTCTGTCATCGCCCTGGGGCCGGGACTTGGCCGCGGCGAGTGGGCCGAGCGGATCTTTGTCGCGGCCACGGGGAGTGGTCTGCCCATGGTGCTCGACGCCGATGGGCTTTTTTGGTTGAGCCGACATCCCAGCCGGCGTGACAACCGGATTATCACACCACACCCGGGGGAGGCCGGGCGTCTGCTGGGGGTTACCAGCGGCGAGATCCAGCGTGATCGTTTCAGCGCGATCGAGGCCTTGCAGCAACGCTATGGCGGTGTGGTGGTACTCAAGGGCGCCGGCAGCCTGGTCGCGGACGGTTCGGCCCATGCGCCGGCGCTTTGCAGCGACGGCAATCCGGGCATGGCCACCGGCGGTACGGGGGACCTGCTGACCGGGATCATCAGCGCTCTGATTGCGCAGGGGCAGGATCTGCGTCAGGCCGCCGAACTGGGTGTCTGTCTGCACGCGGCGGCCGGAGACCGCGCCGCACAGGATGGCGAGATCGGGATGTTGGCAGGGGATCTGCTCCCCGAGCTGCGGAGATTGCTCAACCGGGACACGCTGGATGGTTGAGATCCTGATCGAAGGGGAGGTGCGTCAGGAGGCCCTGGGACATGCCCTGGCCGGATTGATAGCGCCGCCCCTGATCATCTACCTGGAGGGTGAACTGGGGGCGGGGAAGACCACCCTGGCACGGGGTGTGTTGCGTGGACTGGGTCATCATGGCCGGGTAAAAAGTCCGACCTATACACTGATCGAGCCCTATGAGCTGCCGGCAATCAACTGCTATCATTTTGATCTCTACCGGCTGGCGGACCCGGGAGAGCTGATGTTTCTCGGTATTGAAGATCTGCTGCAGCCGGATGCTCTACTGCTGGTGGAGTGGCCGGAGCGAGGCAGGGGTGTTTTGCCTGAACCGGACCTGAGCATAAATATTACCCACCAGGATAGGCGCCGGAAGCTGGTCTTTCAGGCCAGTAGCGAAAAAGGGCTTCAAATTATCAATAACTTACAATCACTTTGGGATAAAGATTAAATATTAATATAGAAATTATTGCTATCTACCAGAAAACCTTGGAAAAAGTGCTTTCACATGCTATTTTCTAACATGACGTCCTTCGATATTGGGTTATATGGGAAATGAGGCCGCTTGTATTACTTTTCATTCTGACTCTGTTCCAGGCTCAGGCAACTGCCGCGGAACAGTCGGAAATCAACAGCCTGCGTGTCTGGTCCGCACCAGACCATGTACGTCTGGTATTCGACGCCGATCGACCCATTGAGCACAAAATCTTCACCCTGAAAAAACCCCACCGCCTGGTGCTCGATCTCAAAAGTACCAAGTTGACCGATCATCTGCCCGATCCTTCCAAGGAGAACAAGATCATCAAGGGCATGCGGAGCTCCCCGCGCAACAAGCAGGATGTCAGGGTGGTGTTCGACCTGACCGGGGCGGTGAAACCGAAAAGTTTTCTGTTGAAACCGAATCGGGAGTACGGACATCGGTTGGTAGTTGACCTCTATGACCACGAAACGGTAAAGCAACAGCGCCGAAGCGCTCCGGTGAAAACCGATAAATCCTTCGGCGAGCGTGACGTAATCATCGCTGTCGACCCCGGTCACGGTGGTGAGGATCCCGGTGCCCGTGGACGCCGGGGAACCGATGAAAAGGATGTGGTACTGGCGATCGGCAAGAAACTGGTGAACAACCTCAACAGTCAGCAGGGCATGCACGCCATCCTGATCCGAGACGGGGACTACTACCTGGGATTGCGCAAGCGTATCGCCAAGGCGCGGGAGGCTCAGGCCGATCTGTTTGTTTCGATTCACGCCGATGCCTTTCAGGATCCGAAGGTTCGCGGTTCCTCCGTCTACACCTTATCCCGCCGGGGAGCGTCGAGCGAGGCCGCCCGTTGGCTGGCCGAGCGTGAGAACAGTGCCGACCTGGTCGGTGGGGTCTCGTTGGAGGATAAGGATGACATGTTGGCTTCGGTGCTGCTCGACCTATCCCAGATCGGCACCCTGCAGGCGAGCTCAGAGGCAGCCGAGCGGGTGTTCGGTGAGCTGAAGACCTTGGGCAAGACCCATAAACGCAAAGTCCAGCAAGCCGGTTTTGTGGTGCTGAAATCCCCCGATATCCCCTCCATGCTGGTGGAGACGGCTTTCATCTCCAATCCGGAAGAGGAGCGTCGTCTTAGTGATCCGGCACATCAGCGTCGTGTCGCCGATGCTCTGAGTAAAGGCATTGCCAATTACTTCAAATTTCAACCGCCTCCGGGTACCTGGCTGGCGGCCAACCAATCGCACAGGCGTCCGCGCAGCCACGTGATCTCACCCGGTGATACCCTCAGCGCCATCTCCAAGCAGTACCAGGTCAGCGTCCGCCGTCTGCGCAATGCCAACGAGCTGAAGAGCGACACCATCCGTATCGGCCAGGTATTGCAGATACCCGGCAGCTGATAGCCGCCGTAGCCCTGCCGCTCTCAGAGTGGCACAATGAGGCACTACACATCTGATCAACCCATCCCCATGTCTCCATGCATGGGGATTTTTTTACCTGTCAGCCCCATGCCGATTCGCAGACTGCCCTCACAATTGGTTAACCAGATCGCCGCCGGCGAGGTGGTCGAGCGGCCTGCCTCGGTGGTCAAGGAACTGGTGGAAAACAGCCTCGATGCGGGCGCCCAACGCATTGAGATCGAGATCGAGCAGGGTGGTCGCAAATTGATTCGGGTGCGTGATGATGGGGCCGGGATTCCGCGTGATGAACTCGCGCTCGCCCTCTCCCGCCATGCCACCAGCAAAGTGGCCAGCTTTGAGGATCTCGAGGCGATCAGCAGCATGGGGTTTCGTGGAGAGGCGCTGCCGAGTATCGGTTCCGTGTCACGCCTGCGACTGGTATCACACAGCCAAGAGAGCGATCAGGCCTGGGAGGTGGAAGGGGACGGCAGCGAGCGCATCGCCGAAGCCAAGCCGGCGGCGCATCCCCAGGGTACCAGCGTCGAGGTGCGCGATCTCTTTTACAACACACCGGCACGGCGCAAATTTCTGCGTACCGAAAAGACGGAGTTCGGACATATCCAGGCCCTGGTCCAGCGCTTGGCGCTGGTCCGTTTCGATGTGGGCTTCATGCTGCAGCACAACCGCAAGCCCGTGTTCTCGCTACCGCCCTGCAGCGACCGTCAGGCACGGGAAGCGCGCATTGCCGAACTGTTGGGACGAGCCTTTCTGGAGAACGCCCTCTACCACGAGGAGCAGGCCGGTGATCTGGTCCTGGGCGGCTGGATTGCCAAACCCACCTTCTCCCGCTCGCAGGCCGACATGCAGTACTTCTATGTCAATCAGCGCATGGTGCGGGACAAGCTGGTCACCCATGCTATCCGCCAAGCCTACCGGGATGTGCTCTATCACGGACGTCATCCGGCCTATCTGCTTTTCCTCGCCCTCGATCCCCGCAAGGTGGACGTAAATGTACACCCCAGCAAACACGAAGTGCGTTTCCGCGACTCCCGCTCGATCCACGACTTCCTGTTCCGGGGGGTGCACCGTGCCCTGGCCGGGACCCGACCGCAGAGTGAGCCCTTGCCGGAGATAAATCGTGTCCACAGCACACCCACACAAGAACCGGTGAATGCAAGTCGGCGGGGTTTTCCTCGCCAGCAGCGGGAGATACCTTGGCGGACGGCTGAGAATCCGGCCCGTTACCAAGCCGGTATGGAGATGCAGCGCCCCGGTCCGGCAGTCTCGATAGAGCCGCTTTGTGTGCAAACGGAGAACCAGGCTGAGTCAACGCCACCCCTCGGCTATGCGTTGGCTCAGCTGCATGGGGTCTACATTCTGGCGCAGAACCTGGAGGGTTTGGTGCTCGTCGATATGCATGCGGCCCACGAACGCATTACTTATGAGCGTTTCAAGCAGACTTATCGCCAGGGTGGTGTTGTGCGGCAACCGCTACTGGTGCCAGTCACGGTCCCGGTCAGTCTGCGCGAGGCCGATCTGGCTGAAAGTCTGAGTGATCCGTTGGCACAGCTCGGTATCGAGATCAGCCGCATGAGCAGGGAGTCGCTGGCTGTCAGGGGTATCCCGGCGCTGTTGCAGGGCGCTGATGTGGAAAAGCTGCTGCGCGATCTGCTTGCCGATCTGGCCGAACATGGCGAGAGCAGTCGGCTTGAGCAGGAGATCGACACGGTGCTGGCGACCATGGCCTGCCACGGATCGGTGCGGGCCAACCGCAAGCTGACATTGGATGAGATGAATGGCTTACTGCGCGAGATGGAGCGCACCGAGCGGGCGGACCAATGCAATCACGGCCGTCCCACCTGGGTGCGGCTATCGATGGTGGAGCTCGATCGACTCTTTTTGCGGGGACGCTGATGCAGGATCAATCCCAACCCCCCGCCGTGTTTCTCATGGGGCCGACGGCGTCTGGAAAGACAGCGCTGGCGGTCGATCTGGTCAAGCGGTTGCCGCTGGAGATCATCAGCGTCGATTCCGCCCTGGTCTATCGGGGACTGGATATCGGTACCGCCAAGCCGGACGCGGCGTTGCTGCGCGAAGCGCCCCACCGGCTGATCGATATCCGGGATCCTGCGCAGAGCTACTCTGCCGCTGAATTTCGCGAGGATGCGCTGCGCGAAATGGCTGAGATCACCCGCCAGGGACGCATTCCCCTGCTTGTTGGTGGCACCATGCTCTATTTTCGCGCCCTGGAACGGGGTCTATCTGACCTGCCCAAGGCCGATCCCGCCATCCGCGCTCGTCTCGACAACGAAATGACAACCCTGGGTCTGGCCCGGTTGCACCAGCGTTTGGCCAAACTCGATCCGGTGGCGGCCGCACGTATCCACGCCAATGATCCCCAGCGTACGCTGCGTGCCCTTGAAGTGATCGAGATCACCGGGCGTCCTCTTTCGGTACTCCAGGCGGAAGATGCGGGGGAACCGCTGCCCTACCGGATTCTCAAGCTGGTGAGAGCGCCCCGGGATCGTACCGAGCTGCACCACCGCATCGAGATGCGTTTCCGGCAGATGCTCGATTTGGGCTTTGAAGCGGAGGTACGGGCTCTGCTGCAACGGGGTGACCTCAGTCCTGACCTCCCGGCCATGCGCAGTGTCGGGTATCGCCAGATGTTGAACTATTTACTGGGTAGATACTCAAGGGAAGATATGGTCGAGCGCGCGCTCATAGCGACCCGACAACTGGCCAAGCGGCAGTTCACCTGGTTGCGGGCCGATGTCGGTTGCCACTGGCTGGATGAGACGGGGGATCTGCTGCAACAGGCAGTGGGGCTGATTGATGAGTGCCTGGGAATGCCGAGCAGTAGGTCGCACAAAGTCGATTAATGATAGCAATCCTCTTTCAATGCTATTGAAATATTGAATACATGGTAAAAAATACTTTGTGCTAGAATTCATGCTGCGGCGCGGAATATTGACTGCCTTGCTTTTAGTGCTTTTTTTTTAAGCTTTATTAAACAAACACAATAAGGAGAATCTCCATGTCCAAGGGGCAAAGTTTACAAGACCCTTTTTTAAACGCACTACGGAAGGAACGTGTGCCCGTCTCCATTTTCCTCGTCAATGGAATCAAACTGCAAGGGCAAATCGAATCTTTTGACCAGTTTGTGGTGCTGTTGAAGAATAGTGTCAGTCAGATGGTCTACAAGCACGCTATTTCAACGGTGGTACCGGCGAGAAATGTCCGCATTCAGCATGCCAACGGAATGCCGGATGAGTCGGCCCAGCCCCCCGGCGTCGGCAATTTCTGAGCTCTTCCCTCCGGAACAGCGGCTGGATGCATCCGAGCGCCGGATGTGTCCAGCGTGACCTGACACAACTTTCCTATCACTGATCTGCTTTATGTTCGAACGTCCCAAGTCGGGTGAGCGTGCTGTGCTTGTGCACATTGATCTCGGCTGCCCGACCGATTCTGATGAGCTCCAGGAGTTCAGAGACCTTGCGGCTTCAGCCGGTGCCGAGACCGTGGCCTACATCGGCGGAAGTCGCCAGCAGCCTGATCCGCGCTTCTTCGTCGGTCGCGGCAAGGCTGATGAGATCAAGCAAGCGGTGCAGGGGGAAAAGGCGGAGCTGGTCATTTTCGACCACACGCTCTCACCCAGCCAGGAGCGAAACCTGGAGCATGAATTCAATTGCCGGGTGGTCGATCGAACCGGTCTGATTCTCGATATCTTTGCGCAACGGGCCCGCTCTTTCGAGGGCAAATTGCAGGTAGAGTTGGCCCAGTTGCAACATCTTTCCACCCGATTGGTCCGCGGGTGGACCCATCTTGAGCGGCAGAAGGGGGGTATCGGTCTGCGCGGTCCGGGCGAGACCCAGCTTGAGACCGACCGGCGTCTGCTGAATCAGCGGATCGATCAGATCAAGCGTCGCCTGATGCGGGTTGACTCGCAGCGGGAGCAGGGGCGTCGAGGGCGCGACAAGGCCGATATTCCGACCGTCTCCCTGGTCGGTTATACCAATGCGGGTAAATCAACCCTCTTCAACACCTTGGTCGGTTCCGGGGTCTATGCGGCGGACCAGCTCTTTGCTACCCTCGATCCCACCCTCAGGCGACTTGATCTGAAGGGCGAGGGTCCGCTTGTCATTGCCGATACCGTTGGCTTCATCAGTCATCTGCCCCATGATCTGGTAGCAGCCTTCAAATCGACTCTGCAGGAGACCACCGAGGCCGATCTTTTACTGCATGTGGTGGATGCGCCCAGCCACCAACGGGCGACCTGTATCGCTGAAGTCAACGATGTATTGCAACAAATCGGCGCCCAGCGGGTCCATCAGATCGAGGTGTTTAACAAGATAGATCTGCTGCCTGAGCGTGAACCGGCCATCGATAGGGACGAATCGGGACGTATCATCCGTATCTGGCTCTCGGCCAAGACGGGGCAGGGGGTCGAGCTACTGTTACAGGCCTTGGCGGAGTACTTTCGACGCAACCATGTGCGCAAAAAGCTTATGTTACCTGCGCAGGAGGGTCGTCTGCATGCCCTGTTATATGAGCGCGGCTCGGTGCTTTCCGAGCTGGGCACCGATGACGGTGGCTGGCTGATGGAGATCGATATGTCGGAACGGGAGTTCCAGCGGTTGTTGAAGGAAGAGCCTGCTCTGTATCGATGCTGCCTCGATACGCCCTGCAATGAAGTAATGTGACCGTTTTCCTCAGATGAGGTACAGGCGCCACATTTGCCAGAGTCGGGTGGACTGATAGAATGCCGCCAGAGGCAATAACGAGGGATTACGATCACCTCTAAGTTCAAGGGGGGATTGTTGAAACCGTTTCAATCGGTCCCACATAGTAGAGTTCGGCACGCGTTGTGGTGACCGACGAATTAACCAGTCAATAATATTTGGAGTGTCCAATGGCCTGGAATGAACCGGGTGGGGGTAAGGATCCTTGGAGCGGCAAAGGTGGTGACCAGGGTCCGCCAGATCTGGATGAAGTGGTCAAAAAGCTTCAGGATAAATTCAGTGGGCTGTTTGGCGGAGGCAGGTCCTCCAAGGACGGTCCTTCTTTCGGATCCGACGGCTCGGGGCCGGGTTCCAAAACCGTCAGTATAGTGATTGCCATCGCGCTGCTGGGATGGCTTGCTACCGGCATCTATCTCGTACAACCCGCCGAGCGGGGTGTGGTGCTGCGATTTGGTGCCTATTCGGAGACCACCGAACCGGGTCCCCACTGGCATATCCCCTTCCCCATCGAAACGGTGAAGCTTGTCGATGTGGATGCGATCTCGTCGTTCCGCCACAAGGCGCAGATGCTGACACGCGACGAGAACATCGTCGATGTGGAACTGACTGTTCAATCACGCATCCAGGATGCGGCCGACTTTCTGTTTCAGGACCGGGATCCCAAGAAGACGATGCAGGATGCCACCGAGACGGCGGTGCGCGAAACCATCGGCAAAAACGATCTCGATTTCATCCTCACCCAGGGCCGAAGCGCCATCGCTGACCGCATAAAGCAAGGCGCCCAGGGACTCATCGACGCCTATAAGGCCGGTCTGGTGATCACCAGTGTCAATATGCAGCCGGCGAAACCGCCGGAGCAGGTCAAGAGCGCCTTCGACGACGCCATCAAGGCCCGCGAGGACAAGGAGAAGCTGGAAAACCAGGCCGAAGCCTATGCCAATCAGGTGGTGCCCGAAGCACGCGGTGGAGCCGCACGCGCCTTGGCTGACGCCAGGGCCTATAAAGACCGGGTGATCGCCGAGGCGGAAGGTGACGTGAGTCGTTTCATTGCGATTCTCAAGGAGTACAAACGGGCTCCTGAGGTTACCCGCGAACGTCTCTATCTGGACGCCCTTGAAACCATGCTGGGGCAGACCAGCAAGGTGATGCTCGACACACAGGGTGGCAACAGCATGATGTATCTGCCTCTGGATCAACTGATTCAGAACCGCACGATGTTGAATAGAGAGACGGATACCGGCTCGTCGTCAATCTCCAGCGAGAGCAGTCGCTCCAACAAGGCCAATCTGCGGAACGTCGAGCGTACCCGAGGGACCCGCTAATGAATATGAGCAAACTTCTGATTCCCTTGGCAGCCATCGTGGCGGTGTTGATCTACGCTTCGACTTTCGTAGTCAATCAGTGGGAAGTGGCGTTGAAGCTTCAGCTGGGTGAGATTGCCCACACCGATTACGAGCCCGGTCTGCACTGGATGATACCTATCGTCAACAATGTGAAGACCTTCGATGGCCGGATCCAGACCATGGACTCGCGTCCCGAGCGTTTTCTTACCTCCGAGAAGAAGGACGTGATCGTCGACTACTTCGCCAAGTGGCGTATTGCCGATGTTGCCCAGTTCTTCCGCTCCACCGGTGGTGACGAAATGAAAACGGCGCGCCTGCTGCAGGAGCGCATCAACACCAGTCTGCGTGACGAATTCGGTAAGCGTACCGTGCAAGAGGTCATTTCCGGTGAGCGGGCGGAGATCATGATGTTGTTGACCAAGGATGCCGATGCCAAGGCGGCTGAGCTGGGTGTCGAGATCCTCGATGTGCGTGTCAAGCAGATCGATCTGCCCCCGGAAGTCAGCGAATCGGTCTATCAGCGCATGCGCGCGGAACGTGAAAGGGTGGCCAGAGATCTGCGGGCGCTGGGTGCCGAGGCGGCCGAAAAGATACGCGCCAACGCCGACCGCGAGCGGGTGGTGATCATTGCCGATGCCTACCGCGAAGCCGAGCAACTGCGCGGTGAGGGCGACGGTAAGGCAGCGGAGATCTATGCCAACGCCTACAACCAGGACAGTGAGTTCTACGCCTTCTATCGCAGCCTCAATGCCTACAAGAACAGCTTCAACAACAGTAGTGATGTGATGGTGTTGCAGCCCGATTCGGATTTCTTCCGCTACCTGAAGGATCAGAAGGGAAAATAACTGACAATATCGATTCGCGCGCTACTCCCGGAGCCGTCCCCATGCATGGACAAGGGTCGACGGCTCTGGGAGAATGTGTGGCTGATCAGGACCGGGATCCACCCCGGTTTTTTTTTGGGGTGATCTCGCATGTGGCATGATCTCTGGGTGGCCATGGCCCTGTTGCTGGTAGTAGAAGGTATCTTGCCGTTTTTGAGTCCGGATTCTATGCGCCAGATACTGCTCTTGCTCGTGCAGCAGGACAATCGCTCCTTACGCATCAGTGGTCTGATCAGCATGATCAGTGGTGTGGTGCTGCTCTATTTCGTCAATAGGCCCTAGAACGATGGAAAACGAACGCTGGATTCTGCCCGACGGCATCGATGAGGTGTTGCCGCAAGAGGCCGCCATCATCGAGAGAAAACGCCGGGAACTGCTCGATCTCTATGCCGGTTGGGGCTATGAGTTCGTGATCCCCCCCTTTGTCGAGTTTCTCGACGCGCTTCTTACTGGCACGGGTAGCGACCTCGACCTTAAGACCTTCAAGCTTACCGATCAGCTCAGCGGTCGTCTGATGGGCGTGCGTGCCGATATCACCCCCCAGGCTGCGCGCATCGATGCCCACCACATCGGTTGCGATGCGCCTACCCGACTCTGCTACCTTGGCACTGTGTTACACACTCGCTCTGACGGCTTCGCCGGGAGCCGCAGTCCGTTACAGATCGGGGCCGAACTCTATGGTCACAGCGGGGTGGAGAGCGATATCGAAATCCTGCGGCTGATGATGCAGACCCTGGCACTATCCGGGGTGCAGGATGTCTATCTCGATCTTGGCCATGTGGGCATTTTCAAAGGACTCGCGCAGCAGGCGGGACTCGACGCCACACAGGAGGCGGCGCTGTTCGATGCCCTGCAGCGCAAGGCGATGCCGGAAATCGAACGGCTGTTGGCCGATTTTGCCATCGACGCGCCGGTGGCGGCGATGCTGGCGCAGCTCGCGGAGCTGAGCGGAGACGATGCCTTGGAACGGGCCGGGCAGGTGCTCGCTGCTGCTTCGCCGTCTGTGCAGCAGGCCTTGGACAACCTGCGTAAGATGGCGCAACAGATCGGCGTCTGGCTGCCGCAGGTGCCGGTCCATTTCGATTTGGCGGAGCTGCGCGGCTACCACTTCCACACTGGGGTGGTATTCGCCGCCTTCGTCCCTGGAAAAGGCAAGGAGATAGCCCGCGGTGGACGTTATGACGATATCGGTCGGGTCTTTGGCCGTGCCCGCCCTGCCACCGGTTTCAGCGCAGATCTCAAGACACTGATCCGCATCGGTTCCGCTGCAACAGCCAGCGTCTCTACAGGTGCCCTGGTTTTTGCCCCCTGGTCGGAAGATCCCGCACAGCAGGGACTCATCAGCCAACTGCGGGCCGAAGGCCGTCGCGTGGTTTGCGGCCTGCCGGAGCAACAGGGTGGGGCGGTGGAGATGGGCTGCGCAGAGCAGCTGATCCATTCAAATGGTGAGTGGCAGCTGATTTCAGTTTGAAAGCGGTGAGAATTCTGTAAAAATCCGTAAGTTTGTTGCAATGAGGCCGGTTTAACCAACGGTCCACAGAAGATCGAGAGAAGCATGGGCAAGAATGTTGTAGTTATCGGAACCCAATGGGGCGACGAGGGCAAGGGTAAGGTCGTCGACCTGCTTACCGACAAGGCCGCTGCTGTGGTCAGGTTTCAGGGTGGGCACAACGCCGGTCATACCCTGGTAATAGATGGGCAGCAGACTGTGCTGCATCTGATCCCCTCTGGGGTGCTGCGCGAGGGTGTGCGCTGCCTCATCGGCAACGGCGTGGTGCTCTCTCCCGAGGCGTTGCTGCATGAGATCGATATGCTGGAGCAGAGCGGGGTGCCGGCGGCCAGCCGCATGGGCATCTCCGAGTCCTGCCCGCTGATTCTGCCTTATCACATTGCCCTCGATGCGGCACGTGAGAGGGCCCGCGGCAAAAAGGCGATCGGTACCACCGGTCGTGGTATCGGTCCCGCCTATGAAAACAAGATTTCCCGCCGGGGTATCCGCCTGGGTGAGATTTTCGACCAGGCCCACATCAGCGAGCGCCTGCGTGAGGTAATGGAGTACCACAACTTCGCACTCAAACACTACTTCAAGGAGGAGGAGGTGGATGTTCAGCAGGTGCAGGATCAGTTGCTGGTTATGGCAGAGCGTCTGCAACCCATGGTGACCGATGTCACCGGCGAGCTGCATCAGCTGCGTCGCGCGGACAAGCATGTCATGTTCGAGGGCGCACAAGGTGCCCTGTTGGACATAGATCACGGCACTTATCCCTATGTAACCTCTTCCAATACCACAGCGGGTGGGGCAGCTACCGGAACCGGTGTCGGGCCTTGCTACATCGACTACGTGCTGGGTATCGTCAAGGCCTATACCACACGAGTGGGAGCCGGACCCTTTCCCACCGAGCTGTTCGATGACGATGGCGAGCATCTTGGCGTCAAAGGCCATGAGTTCGGCGCTACCACCGGACGCAAACGCCGCTGCGGCTGGCTCGATGTGGTTGCCCTGCGGCGCTCGCTGGAGATCAACAGTGTCACCGGCATCTGCATCACCAAGCTCGATGTGATGGATGGAATGGAACGGGTAAAGATCTGCGTCGGCTACGAGTTCGACGGCCGGCAGGTTGATACGCCGCCAGTGGGCGCCGACCATTTTGAACACTGTCGTCCGATCTACATCGAGATGCCAGGCTGGCAGACATCCACCGTGGGTTTGATCGAATTCGAGCAACTGCCGGCGGCCGCCAAGGAGTATCTGGCCAAGATCGAGGAGCTCTGCGAAACCCCCATCGATATCATTTCCACGGGGCCGGACCGTAGCGAGACCATTATTCGTCGCCATCCCTTCCACGACTGATCCTCTTCTCTATACCCTCCCTTCCGGGAGGGTAGATGGCCTTCACACCGTGCATTTGACTCAGCGTGCTGCGAACCTGCTTTCCGGGAGGCTAGTGTAGGACACTACACTAGAACGCATGCGTCCCCAATCGCCGAGCCTCGCAGATCCCAGATAATCTGGGCGATTGTCGAAGCAGAATCCAGTGCGGTAGTATCGTTCTGCCTGGCTCGCTCTGATTCGGCAACAGTAGGAGGCAATCCATGGGGATGACGACAAGAGTGGTGGGTGGGCTGTTGCTCGCGCTGCTTTGCGCGCGATTACTGGCGGACGAGGCAGCTGCGGGAAAAACCGATATCCCACCACTTAACGCAGCACCCGTGGGGGGGGACTTCACCCTGGAATCGAGTCGGGGGCCGGTCTCAACGGTGGAGTTACGCGGCAAGGTGATTCTGCTCTATTTCGGATACACCCAGTGTCCGGATGTCTGTCCCACTTCGTTTTCCCTCATGGCGCAGGTGCTGAATGAACTTGACCCGCAGGAGCTGGATCGCACTATTGGCATTTTTGTCAGCGTCGATCCCAAGCGGGACAGTGTAGAGAGACTGGCGGAGTACGTGGGTTATTTCCATCCCCGTTTCATCGGTGTCACCGGCACACCGGATGCGGTGGCAGAGGCGGCTAGACTCTATGGCGCTCAATACAGCTATACCGATACCAGCGATTCCGCCATGGGTTACACCGTCAATCATTCGACAGTGATCTATCTTATTGACCAGGAAGGCGAATTACGTTTTGCCTTCCCCCATGAAACGCCTCCAGAGACCATGCTGGGGGCAATTAGGATGTTGTTCGAAGAGCTATAGATTCAGTTCACTCGGGTCAGTCGGGTCCCGGATAAACGGTCATGCCAGGCCAATCCCTCGCGGTCGACAACGACCCATAGAAATCCCAAGCCCAGAGAGAGGCAGGAGAGCAGGGCTGCCAAGTGACGTTTCAAGGCATCACCCCAGCTGATGGGCGTACCGTCCATTCTGACCACCTTTATGTGCCAGGCACGCATACCCAGGGTCTGTCCGCCAAGACACCAGAAGCCGGTAAAAAAGAGCAGTGGGATGATTTCGAACAAGAACCACTGGAAAGCCAGCAGTGAGCCACCCTTGGGCATGCCGAAGGGGAGGGTGATCAATGTGGTGGCGACAGCCAGGAGGGCAACCAGTAGCAACAGATCGTAGAAAATTGCCCCCAGGCGCCTGAGCAGACCGGGGACTTGTGCCGGAAAATCGGCAGTGGGAGATGAGTCATTCATGTAAGGTAATAATTTCATGTCGGAGTGATAAAAAATGTCATAGCAGATGGTGGCACTCCCCGAGTGGGTAAAAACCCTAATAGGGTAGAGCAATCATCCGAATTTTCAATTTGTTCCTGTAGTGAAATAATTCTCAGTCCCAGTTGAACCTACCGTCAATGGGGGGAAGAAAGCATGGAACACAGATGTGACCATCGCAAATTATCTGCTATAGAAATCGTACTAAACGATCGTACTAACGGAGAAATCAGGGGTAGGGCTCGCAATGTCAGCCTCAGCGGCATGCTGGTTGATGTTGGCGAGACTCCAATAAGACTGAATACCATTATCGATATCTCATTTCCAGTGCGATGTGGCGAAAATTCACGCTCTTGCAAGGCGAAAGCCTTTGTTGTTCATCAGCAGGCCGGGAGTGTCGGGTTGATGTTCAGTGAGATCGATTCTGATGTCAGACAGATGTTGAGGAAGCTACTCTATGGTTATGCGACAGTCTCGGAGCGTGCCTATCTTTCCCAGCGTCAACAAAGGAATTATGCCTCCAAGGCAGTGGCCTGAAGGCGTGTGCGAGAGTGTCTCCTGAATAACTACAACTGACCAGCTAGCTGGAGTCCAATTAAAAAGACGCGATTCAGCGTCTTTTTTTTGCTCCCTGTGGTGAGAGATGTGAGAGTTTTCCAGCTCTTTGGATTTACTAACAGTATGATTTCAAAAGCATGAGCACATCTAGTGTAGTGTCCTATACTGCAGCAGGAAATCAGAAGCCCCCAAATTTCCCAAGACGCCCCGAAGGAAGTGCCCTTGGGGTACAAGGCGCAGTTCGCAGGCAATGGCAAGCCCTTGTCAAGAACTGCAACGCAGGATT
>JBNKOL010000107.1:0-30453 GCA_050294655.1 Sedimenticolaceae bacterium | reverse complement strand
ATTCCGCTGCGCTCACGGGTTTGATATCCCCCTCTCCCTGGTCCTCTCCCGCTAGGTGAGAGGGGATGCATAGATCAGGAACGGATGTAAGCGGGGGTTGGATGGCGTCTCTATTGCGTGCTTCGGCCAGCGTTGTGTTGTGTCGCTCGCGGGTAGAGCATGTCCTTGGTCAAATGGCGTTTCAGCGGGAACCGACCAGCTAGCGCACCACCACCACCGGGAAGGGCAGTCCTTTGAGTCGCTGTTTCATGCCTTGTCCTCGGAGCAGTTCGCTCGACTCGCTGATCATCAGCAGGTCGCAGGCGGCCGCTTTTAGGCGAACGGTCAGATTTTCCTGGTCTTTGTCGGAGAGCCGCAGCAGGATGTTGTGATGCTGTGGATCGATCTCAGCCAGCCGTTGCTCGATAGCGGAACCGTCTGCTGGCAAGCCGTCGGGCAGGAGAAACAGGATCAGTTGAATCTCGGGTTTGCGGCTCAGTTCACCGACCGCCTGCAGCAGGTGTTCGGTGGTTTCGCCGTCGTCCAGGATGACGCCGAGTTTGAGCGGGCTGGTTGGAGTAGGACGGCCGACCCTGTGTGAAGAGGGATATCGGCTGGGGATGGGCGCGCTGAGCCGGCCCAGCAGGAGCATGGGTGATTCCAGGGCGAGATCCTGTATATCGCTGTCGAACTCACCGCGCCAGACACGGAAACTCCAGCTGAGTCCGGCCTGGGTGGCGGAGCTCTCAAGGGCCTCCCGGGCCAGCTTGGCCATGGCGCGCCACTCCTTCTGCAGGCGGGTGGCGTCGAGCTGCTCCTCGGTGAAGCTGTCGCGCTTGAGTTCGCGCAGAAAGGGCAGTCCCGTGAGCCGAAAGAGGGCCGCGTCCTCGACGAAGACCGCTTCGAGTTCGGCTTGCAGTTCGCTGGCGATGCGCGCACCCAGTTCCAGCAGCCACTGACTCTGGGGTTTGTCGTGTAGCACCACGGTGATGCGGCGGGGGGGGTGGGCATTCATTTCCTGTCTGCCTGCGATGATTCTTCTTTCTGTTCATCCGAAGTGTTCGATTCCAGCTCCCGTAGGCGCTGGGAGAAGTGGATCAGTGTCTGCTCGACCTGCCGGTTGAGGCTCCCTTCGGGAAATTCACCATTTTCGTCGCGCTCGCCAGCCGGCAGGCCGGAGAGCAGCTCGATGCCTTGGTCGATAGTCGCCACCGGGTAGACGGCGAACTGGCCGTCCCGTACGGCTTCGACCACATCCTCGCGCAGCATCAGATGCTTGACGTTGGCGGCGGGGATCAGCACCCCTTGTTGTCCGTTCAGGCCGCGCGCGCGGCAGGTATCGAAGAAGCCCTCGATCTTCTCGTTGACACCGCCGATGGCCTGAACCTCACCGAGCTGGTTGACCGATCCGGTCACCGCCAGGGATTGCTTGATCGGCACCCCGGCCAGAGCCGAGAGCAGGGCGTAGAGTTCGGCCGAGGAGGCGCTGTCCCCCTCCACCGTGCCATAGGACTGTTCGAATACCAGGCTGGCGGAGAGGCTGAGCGGGTAATCCGGCACATAGCGACCGGCGAGAAAGCCGGAGAGAATGAAGACCCCCTTGGAGTGGATCGGTCCGCCGAGCTCCACCTCCCTTTCGATGTCCACCACCTGCCCCTTGCCGAGGCGCGCGCGGGCAGTGATGCGGGTGGGGTGGCCAAAGCTGAAGCCACCCAGCATCATCACCGAAAGGCCATTGATCTGTCCCACCTGCTCGCCGTCGGTGGCGATCAGCAGGGTATCGCGCTGGACCTCCTCCTGCAGCCGCTCGCGGATACGGTCGGCGCGGTGGACCTGGGCATCGATGGCCTGCTGTACATCTGCGCGGCTTGTGATCTCATGTTGGTTCTCGCCAGCCCAGTAGTCGGCCTCTTGCAGCAGATCGGCCAGAGAGCGCATGTGACTGCTCAGACGTTCATTGTCGTCGGCCGAGCGCAGACGCTGATCGATGACCCGCGCCACCGCATCCCGGTCGAGATGACGTAGTGACTGCTGCCGTGCCAGGGTGGCGATGAGTTGGGCGTAGCGTTGCTCGTTGTTACTGTCCCGCACCAGCCTGTCGTCGAAATCGACCGCGACTTTAAACAGCTCCGCAAACTCCGGATCGAGCGCTTCCAGGAGGTAGTAGATATGGCGGTCGCCAAGCAGCACCACCTTCACCTCGAGCGGGATCGGCTCCGGCTCCAGCGACTGGGTGCTGATGAGGCTGGTGATCTGGGCCAGAGACTCGATCCGGATCTCCGCCGACTGTAATACCCGCTTCAGGGTCTCCCAGGCGAACGGCTGCATCAGCAGCTTGAGGGCGTCGAGGATCAGATAGCCACCGTTGGCCCGGTGCAGGGCACCGGGGCGGATCATGGTGAAGTCGGTTTCCAGGGCGCCCAGGTGAGCGCGATGCTCGATGCGGCCGACCAGGTTGTTGTATCCGGGCAGGTCTTCGTAGACGATCGGAGCGCCGCCGTTGGGTTCGTGAGAGAGCAACAGGTTGACCCGGTAGCGGAAGTGCCACGGCGGGCCCTCGTCCTGCAGCAACAGGGGCATGCCGAAAAGGCTCGGTTTATGCTCTTCGTGGGGCAGGAAGTGCTGGAAATTTTCGATTACATCCTGTTCCACCCGATCGAGATAGGCGGTGACGGCCTCGATCTCCTTGAAGTTCTCCCGCAGGGCATCCAGCAGGTGGTGCACCGCCGAGGCGGCCATCTCCCGGTTGAGCTTACCGATCTCCTCGCGGGTCTCCTGCTGCCATTGGGGGATGGTGTGGAGGGTCTTGCGCAGTTCCTCCTGTAGCTCTTTGACGTCTTTCTCGATCGCCTCGCGCTCCTGCTCGGGCAGCTTGTGGTACTGCTCGGGGCCGAGGATCTTGTCGTCGCGCATCGGGCCCAGGGTGAAGCCGGTGGGGGTGTTGATCAGGGCGATGTGCTTCTCCTCCGCCTTCTGTTGCATGGTCGCCATGGCGCTCTCCTGGCGCTCTTGGAAGTGCTGTTCCAGAGACTGGCGGCGGGTGTTGTATTCGTCGCTGTCGAAGACCAGGGGGATCGCCTCGTGCAGATCATTGATCAGTTGCTCCATCGCCTGCTTCAGGGCCAGGCCGCGACCGGCCGGCAGTTTGATCGCCCTGGGTTTGCGGGCATCATCGAAGTTATTGACGTAGCACCAGTCGTCGGGGAGCGGGCGCTCCGCCGCCTGACCTTCGAGATAGCGTCGTACCAGGGAGTACTTGCCGCTGCCCGAGGGGCCCAGGGCGTAGAGGTTGTACCCTTTGTGCCGTACCCCCAGGCCGAAGCGCAGGGCGTCAATGGCGCGTCGCTGACCGATAAAGCCCTCAAGCTCCGGCAGTGATTCGGTGGTGTCAAACGCGAATTGTGTCGGATCACAGTGCCGCAGCAGGGCGTCCGGTGTCAGTGGTGTGATGCTCATGGGTTTGATTCCTTTGGACACGTCGGCCGGCGGTGCTACCACGGGGCAGCGCTACTGACGGCGCGAATTTGGAACTCCTACGAAAATTGTAGACCGCTCAGACGGAATTCGACTGATCTGGCTCACCCATACGCTATACGATGGCGGGTCTACAATGAAATTAGAGAGACCGGCTTTATATCCTTCACTCCAGCGCAGGCCGGAATTCAGAAACTCGGCAGAAAGGAGCCGGCCAGGGAGTGTCTTCAAGACGCTTTCTGCAGCGAGGCAGGCGCTTTCCGGAGGCGGGATCATTGTCCGGCAATCATCATCCATCCCATCAGGAGGTTGCCAGATGTCGACTCAAACACCCCACTCCCCACCCCGTCGAGACAGACTGCTCAAGCAGACCCATCCTGACGCCTATCGCAGCGATCGCAAGCTACATGAACCGACCCTGTGTAAGGTTTGCGGTGCTGTTTTTACAGGTGGTCGTTGGCAATGGGTGGAGACGCTGCCCGAGGTGGCGGACGAGACTCGCTGCCCAGCCTGCCAGCGGGTCCATGACCATATGCCGGCGGGCTTTCTCACCCTGAGCGGCGAGTTCTTCGAAACCCACCGCGAAGAGATCATGCGACTGGTCCATAAGCATGCGGAGCGGCAGCGCCTGCAACACCCCATGCAGCGGATCATCGAGACCACCCCATTGGAAAACGGCGGCATCGAAATCAGCTTCACGGAATATCACTTGCCGAAAGGGCTGGGCGAGGCGGTGAAGAACGCCTACCAGGGTGAGTTGCAGATTAACTTTGCCGACGAGTCTGGCCAGGCGCGGGTCTGCTGGGAGCGCTGAGGCGGATAGACCCCCTCCCCTGAGAGGGAAGGGGAGAGGGGTTTATGCGTTGAAAACGGCTGTCATCGCCTGAAAGTCATTCCGTTGCCGGTCAGTCGGGCGGCAATGATCCGAATCTGTGGCCAACCCCCATTGTTTGCGCAATAGAGCGCTTCCCACGAACATCTGTTTGTGATTTTTGCACAATATTATTGAAATTATGCTGTGCGTTTCCGTGATTTTTTGATTTAGCAGTATAAAGAAGATATCGGAATTGGTCTCGAGCCATGGCCAGGCTGATTTATCTCGATAACAATCAGGCCCGCAGTGATATCTCAGCGTAACTCCTCAATATGCGGTTTTTTTTACAAGTGTGGGCGTCGCCATGGATACATTCAGCGCTGTCGGATTCGTGTCTCAATCGGTCAACAAAGACAAACAGCTCGGTAGCTTCGGCGCTGGATGCGATCAGTAATCATTTGTTATCTATCTGCACACACCGGGGGGGCTGCGATCGCCCTGGTAGCACGGCTCGGTGGTTTTACGAAAGGGCTGTCCGCGCCATCGGATATCTCCGATAAACCTTCCAGAGTATGTTGGAAGAGCCTGATAATTTCGGTTGTATGGATCTTGAGCGGTTGAGTTAGATTCGCGTCATCACCTCCGGCGCCATGCCGGATGTGATCTCGGACGACCCGGTGAGCTTTGAGGTGCCGAACCGGCACGGCATTGGTGTTAAGCTTAGGGAACCTCTGATTAACTGTGGATCGAGTGTGTCGTGAGATGAAAGGCTTCGGATCAAGGCGAAAAGTGCGCGCAATAGCCGGCTATTGTGAAGCTTTTCAACGCAGAGCCGGAGCCTTTCAGCCACTGTGCGCCGATTCGCGGATTGGTCAGGGGTTCCGTAAATTGAAGTTTCATGCCGGCCTGGAGTATCGGCTGACGAAAATGCTGACAGTCAGATCCGATGCCTACATCATCCTGGGCTGGTTCAACGGAGCGTTCAGCAAGGGGCGCGGCTGTTTTCGTGGCTCGGACCGCTCGGTGGAGGCGCCATCCGTGGCGAGCACTGCCAGGCTCGGAATTTTCGTGTAGTCAGGTCGGTATATGGACTCTTACCTCCCGAACCCTGGCCGCGCTACTTCAACATCGCATGAAAATGAGCATCGGAGACCGCGGAGTGGAGCAGGTGGCCTGTTCCCATGGCATGAGCTTGCATTTCTAATATTAATGTTGCTCACGCCGGCCATTGTCTTCTCTCAGGGGTTGGTGACGACGAATCCCTACAAAGTGCAAGCCGCTTACCTGCGCAATTTTGCCCACTATGTGAGCTGGCCATCCTCGGCATTTTCAGAAAACAGCTCGGTCTGGCATATCGGTATTCTGGGGCCGGATCCTTTTGGCGCTGTGTTGGACACCACGCTTGAGGGGCGTACCGAACAGGGGTTGCCATTTGTCGTCTATCGTGCGGGCAGGCTTAAGGACCTGCCCCCCTGCCAGATCATTTATATTTCCTTTAAAGAAGCCGGGCGACGTCGTGCAGCACTTAGTGCATTAAGAGACAGGCCTGTGCTGACAGTTGGCGAAGCGGCAGACTTTCTCAGCGATGGTGGTGTGATTCGGTTTGATGTGGATGGTCGGGTGACCATGGGGGTCAACCTGGACCAGGCGAGAAAGGTTCAGCTGAATATTCAGACCAAGATGCTCGAAGTATCGCGAGTGATTGTGGAAAACGGCGTAACCCACCGAAAGAGATAGAAGGGGCGTTGCGTCCAGTCTGCCTAAGCGTCTTTTACCGGTTTTGCCGGTAGTGATCCTCCAGGGCTTGGCGTAGTGGATGAAAGGCTTTGTTGTCGGTGTGGAAGAGTGGCTTCCGGAATATATACGATGTGGCCCGGTAACCCCGAAAACTCGTTGTTGGGACTATAAGAAAAATCAGGAATTATTCGTTTTTTGCCATGGATGATATGCCGTCAAATGCCGGGATCCGAATGCCTGGCAAGTAGAGTTCACTGGACACCATATCCACACACCACATCGCCAGGAAGGACGATCAATCAGCTTTCGCTCCGGAGAGATGAATTGATGCCGGATATGCATCATCCACTCCGTTAGGAGGTTATCCATGATGTCGACTCATACCCCCGGCTCGCCAACCCGTAGAGACAGGTTAATCAAACAACTCCATGCGGACGCCTATCGCACCGATCGCAAAATACACGAGCCTGCCTTGTGCAAAGACTGCGGCGCGGTCTTTATGGGTGGCCGCTGGCAGTGGGCTAATGCCGCGCCCGAGCAGTCAGGCGAGACACGCTGTCCTGCTTGTAAACGTATCCATGACCGTGTACCTGCCGGTTTTCTGACCTTGAGCGGCGAGTTCTTCCAGACTCATCAGGAAGAGATCATGCACCTGGTGCAAAACCACGTGGAGCGCCAGCGCCTGAAGCACCCATTGCAGCGGATCATCGATGCAACGCCGTTGCCGGATGGCGGCATTGAGCTTGGCTTCACCGAATATCATCTGCCCAAAGGCGTTGGCGAAGCGGTAAAGCATGCATACCAGGGCGAGCTGAATATCAACTTTGCGAAGGAGTCAGGTCAAGAGCGAGTCGGTTGGGAGCGCTAGAGGAGATAGATGAAACACTAGGGTTTCTTGGCTGAATTTTCACTATCGTACGTAGATACGCGGAAGCGATGACAAATGATTTGTGGGGGCATGTCTGTGCTCAGACTATCGGTAGGAGGTTGTTAAGGAGCCTCTGATCATTTCATGAATCGCTGCGGGCATAAGTGAACGCTATCGGCGCTGACAGTGATGGAGATTCAAAGGCAGGGACTGTACATCTTTTCAGGATCCGTGATTTTGCTCTTATAATCGCCTAAACAGCCACAGTCAGAGCGGCAGCCTCTCTTTTCAATGGGAGCCTCGATGTTGCCTTCTGTCATGGCAAGTTTGATAGCGCCATATGCCATGCTGAAGTAGTCAATCTGATATTCATCTGTTTCGAGCTTTGGATCGTCTATTACAATTTTATTCAGGTGGCCTTGTATCGGTAATTTTCCACCGCAATGGCGGAAAACGATCATAAAATCCGTGTTTCCCTCCGAAAAGTAATTGTCAAGATCGCTGGCAGAGACAAACCACCGCCTTTCATGATTTATATTTGTCTCCCATTTGCAAGGGTTGCTCTTTGTAACCCAGACCTTGCCTGAATACGAGTTTTTTACTATTTCTATGTCAAGCTCGAATAGAACCGGTCCAAGATGGTTGATGCTTCCCGAGTGGTTATGGATATCCAGTGATTCTGTAAATATATCGTTCCAAATGCCGTATTTGTGACCTAGCTTTCCGGATATCTGTGAATTATGAAATAGACCGGCCTTCGCTAATGATGCATGGGACATCAAGCAGCGATTTCTGAGAAAACTACACGAAGTGATGACACTGTTTGCGGAATAGATAGAAGAAATGCCTTTGTCTTTCAGTATCTCATAAATCCGCTTCGGTAAAATTTCCATTCGGCTGGCCTTCTTTGGATTGTTGCTTTCGGTCGTTACTGGCGTGCGGGTTGATTTTGGATGCGGTGGTTTTTGGAGGCTTATACTTTACAGGCTGTATTCGTACAGCAGCAAGCTGTAAGTGTATGATTGCAGCGAAACCACGGCATCATATCGTATCGCTTGGCGGCAGAGACGGAAATGCATCACATGTTGCGTGTCTCAGTGAGTTCTTACTGCGCATTCAGGTGATGGATAAAGCCAAATATATATTTGATTTAGCGAGTTAGGCTTGAAAAGGCAAAAAAATATACACAGCTTAGAGCAGCATCAACTTAACGGCAGCCATTGAAGGATGGAATATATTTTTCCTGGATTGATGGGGCAGGGGCTCGCCCTGCAAGCTGAGCCATTGGATAGGGGGGGCTGGGCCCTGCCCCACCTTGAACCTTGATCGGCTGGCTCTGCCGGCTTAAGTAAGTGCCACTCCGCTCTGCATGAAACAATAGAACGCAACTCGATAGAGGCAAAAATCAAAACCATTGTAAAAATTACATGATCGAACAATTGTGGGTAATGGGTATGTAGGGTTTATAGATGCCGGGTAACCTGGGGTAATGTAAGTGGCGGAGTTTTTTTGATCGTGTATTCTTAACTGTTAGATGATTTTGTTTTCAATTAGCGTCATGGCAATCGCTTCACCTAACAAGGCGTGTTGGTTTTCATCCAAGTGAATTCCATCTACAACGCTGGCATCTGTGATGTCGCCCGCGTTAAAGTACAAAGCTGAGTGTTCTTTAGCTATCTTGCTTAACTCTTCAGCCAAGCCTTTACATCGACTTTCTGAATTCTTGAATTTTTCTGCAATAACCCCTTTGGGTTCGATGATTGGTGGTGGAGCGACAATCATTATTTCAGGTATAGGCATGCCGGGCTCCACAGGTGCTTGGCGAATGATCTGGATTAGTTTGGCTGTGCCTTGAGCGGAAAGCCATGCATTGTTATTGTGTGTGCATTGGAAATCGTTTGATCCCAGCAATAGTATCACCAGCTTTAGTGGCGAGTGCATTTCAATGACTTGTGCCAGGCCTTGCGAGCCATCCCGGCCATCTTTGAAAGGGTCGCTCCATGCGGTTCGGCGGCCATTAAGACAGTTTTCGATGATCCTGACATTTCGGCCGGATTTGTTGAGTGCATTTTCAAAAACGCCTGGCCAGCGTTTGTCAAACGCCAGGCGATTTCTTGTGTTAGGAATGATTCCCCATGTTAGGCTGTCTGAATAGATGAGTATTTGTTCCATTGTTTTTAGATGCTGTCACCAATGCAGTGGGAGGGCGGGTACAGGCCCTAACTAACATATTTTAGACATTGCCGGCACGGTAGAAAGCCATGCAGGTTGGTATTTATCAGTACTTTTGTAAACCAATATTTTTTCCAGCGTTTAATCCGCTCTTCATCACTTAATTGTTCAAGGTATGCGATTTGACCTGCCGAAGGCGTCATGCGGATTAGCGGACCTGACATTTATCGATCCATAAATGTCGCCGTTTTCTTGCTGGCACACTCCAGTCATGACGCCGCATGTTTTGCTGATTAGAAAATCAGCAATTCGACTGCCTTACCAATATTTACTTAAGTCATATTCGTTTTTTTATTTTATGGTGAGTGTGCCATTGCTATCCGAGGCGTATCAAGCGCCATGACTTGTGCAAAGATTGCAATCGCACGTGCATGGTGTATATCCGGTATTCGAGGCGTAGGGTGCGGCTTGCCGCGCCGTGACCTGAGGTTCTTTCGATGTACTGTTTCAATATCCCAATGACGATATTTCGCTTAAGTACGTGCCATTCACTTCTGGCTCCACATTTAGCATGCTGATATGAAACTTCTTTACACGCTTTTAGCCGGGCTGCACCATGCGCATTCTGCCTTGCTGGAGGTAAAAACAGCCCCAGCAGGGTGTATTGGATTCGTGTTAACAGGCCCTGGTAAGGCTATGTTTTGTGACTCAATTCCAAAGATCATGCTCCATGGGATAAATGCATGACCATGGATACGTGACCCCAATTCGCGCACGTGTATCCGTTCAGCGTCAAGCTTCAGAATGGGAACCATCATAATAAATGAATAGGATGTATAAACACATCAGGCCGCAAAAGATTCCCATCAAAAGCATAATTACCAACCCCCCCTCCCCCGGGTCAGAGTGTGATTGTGTTGAAAAACTCGCCGGCAGAAAATGCTGCAAATATTACAACAAAGACCACTGCCTCCTTTGCTGAAAGGGTGAATTTGGTGCTGCTGTTATTCGCTGGCACCGTTTGTGGGGTTTCGGAGTCATGTCCTGATCTCCCCGGCTTGAGTTATTGGATTCAGGCCAGACCAAGTCAATGATGGACGCATGGGTTCATGCCTACTCGATTGATATCTCCTGGCCTGGTCATTCGATCTGAAGCGATTCAATAGCCACGCCTTCGCTGATCTTATCGCTTGGATGGACCACGATCCGATCGCCGGGTTTCAGGCCTTCGAGTATCTCTGCCTCCAGGCCGGTACGGTGGCCGAGTTTTACCTTGCGCTTCTTGGCTGTGCCGCCATTATCAACGAATACAGCCCAATCGCTGTTATCCCTGAACAGTGCTGTCAGTGGTAATTTCAGTATCTCTTTGCCTTCCCACAGAACGATGCGTGTGTCGACCTGAAAGCCATGGGCGATACGCGACCACTCTTCGCGCGGGCTGGTAAAATCGATAATGACGTTGACCCGTTGTTCTTCGATGCCGAGAGCGGAGACCTTGGTGAAGCCGAAAGGCTCCACTCTTTCCACCACGCCCTCCAGGGTATGATTGCCGCCCCAGTTGTCGATGATCACCCGTTGTCCCGCTTCCACCTTTACCGCATCTGACGATAGCAGGTCGGTGACTATCTCCAGGTCGGCCGGGTCACCGATTTCCACCAGGGCTTCACCTGCATTCACAACCCCTTCGCTCTTATGCAGGATCTTGAGGATGACCCCGTCCACCGGCGCGCGGATCGAGACGCACTGGCAATCCGCGTGTTGGGTTCTTTCATCGACCGGTGAGATCAGCTGAGCGCGGGCCCGCTCCAACTCGGCCTGTCGTGCCTGTCGATTGGCAATGGCTGTCTCCAGCGCGGCCTGACGGGTCTTCTGAGTGCGCTCGGCGGCTTCAAGCTCGCGTTCGGAGATCACCGCATCCTTGCGCAGGCTTTCGGAGCGCTTGAGTTCACTGCGGGCGAACTCGAGTTCCACCTTGGCCTCCTTCACAGAGGCCTCGGCCAGCACCAGGTTGGCTTCGGCCGTGCGGATATCGGCGCGTGCCTGGGCCTCGCTGCGGGGGTCCAGCAAGGCCGAGTCGGTGGGTTCGATCTCCGCCACCAGGGTCTTGTTGGCCGTTACTTCATCGCCTACCTCCGCCTGGATGCGCAAGGCACGGCCGCTGATCGGGGCCGAGAGTACGAAAACATCGCGCACCCGGGTCTCGCCCTCTTCATCCACCGTGACCGTCATTTCGCCGGGTTGCAGGGTCATCAGATCTAGCGGGATCGGTTTGGGGATGAAGGCCCAGATCAGGCTGGCCAGCAGGATCAGCCCTAACAGGCTCCAGAGCAGGATGCGTTTCCAGTGTGCATTCATGTCAATCACTCACGGGTCTTGAGAACGGCAATCAGGTCGAGGTGGTCGAGCCTGCGGCGCACCGCGGCCGCCGACAGAAGGGTGGCGGACAGGGTGACCAGCACGGCAAGGCCGTTGGTGGAACCCTTGACCACCAAGGGTATGCGGTAGAGCTCCGAGTCCATGGCGCTGGTCATGAACCAGCCGAGGCCGGCGCCGATCAGGCAGCCCAGGGGCAGGCCGACCAGAATCAACAGCCCCGCCTCGCCAAGCAGAATGTAGGAGATCTCGCCGCGATGGAAACCGAGCACGCGCAGAGTGGCCAGTTCGCGGCCGCGCTCCGAGAGGGCGATGCGGGTGCTGTTATAGACCACGCCAAAGCCGAGCGCGCAGGCGAAGGCGGCGAAGAATGAGACGTAGATCAGAAGGGTCTCCGCCATGGTTTCGTCGAACTCCCGCACCGCCGCCTCCTTGAGCATGACCGAGGAGACCTTGGGCAGCGACTTGAGCTCCCGGTAGAGATCGGAAACCCGATTGTCATCCACCAGCAGGTTGACGTACTCCAGACTGCCGCGCTCGCCCATCATACGGTTGAAGGCCTGGATGTCCATGTAGGCGGGCATGCCGATGTAGGTCTCGAACAGATCCTGCACCGGAATCACGCGCGTGGGTCGGCGCCCCTCCAATACCTCCACATGGACCATGTCACCGATCCCCACGCCGAGCTTCCGCGCCAGTACGGTGGAGAGGAGCAGGCCGTCCGGCGGCACCGGCACCACGCGCCCGCCCGCGTCATAGACCCGCTGTAGCTGCGGATCGGCGAGCACCCCCTCGATGGAACCCCGGTGGTGATGTGTGCCTGCGGTGAACTCGACGCCGCTGATGCGCATCGGTTCGGCCGCCAGCACACCGGGCATGCGCCGGAACTCCTGCAGGCTGGTGTCGGACTGGGTCTCCACCAGGCCCACCATCATGTCCTGGCGCTGGGCATCGTGGAAATAGACTTCGACGATCTTGTCGATGGAGTCGAGCCACTGCAGCGCCATGGCCAGCACGGCCACCGAGAGGGCGATGCCGATGCTGGTGAATAGTGCCCTGAGCGGGGCGCGCACGATCTGGCGCAGGATGATGCGGGTGGGTTGGTCGAGCCAGAGCACCAGGCGGCTACCGGAGATACGGGTCTTGCGGTAGAGGGGCGGCGCCGGCGGCAGCATCGCCTCCGCCGGCGGCAGGCGGGCGGCACCGCGCACCGCGCCCAGGCTACCGGTCAGGGCGGCGATCAGGCTGACCAGGGCGCCGATGGCGAAGACGCCGGGGTCGGGGCGGAAGATCAGCAGCGGAAAACGGTAGAACTCGGCATAGAGTTCGGTATTGACCCGTCCCAGCCAGGAGCCCGCCGCCCAGCCCAGGAGGATGCCCACAAAGGCCATCGCCATCACCATTTTGGCGTAGTGCCAGCCCACCTGCAGGTTACTGTAGCCGAAGGCCTTCATGAGGCCGATCTCGCTGCGATCGGTAGCGATCAATCGACTCAACACCATGTTGCTGAGGAAGGCTGCCACCGACAGAAAAATGGTAGGCAGGATGCTCGACATGGTCTTCAGCATGCGGATCTCATTCATCAGGAACCAGTTGGAGATCTGATCCGCGCGGGCGATGGCGCCACGGCCGCCATAGCGTTCCAGCAGTTGGTCGAGCCGCTCGATCACGTTCTGCGGATTGGTGCCGTGGAGCAGGCCGAGACTCAGGTCGTTGAAGGCGCCGTCCAGATCGTAGGCCGCCGCCAGTGCCTCGCGGCCGACCCACAACACCCCGTAGCGCAGGTCATCGGGCATCAGGGCGCCGGGGCCGATGGTGTAGATGTACTCCGGCGAGAGTGCGATGCCGACAACGGTGAGAGTGCGTTGGTGACCGTTCATCAGCGCCTTGAAGCGATCCCCGGGCTGGAAGCCGTGGGCCTCGGCGAAAGGCTCGTTCAGAACCACCTCGTCGGGATGATCCGGACTCACGGAGCGGCCGCTGCGCAATACCAGCCGGTTGAGCCGTGGCAGCCCCTGTTCGGGGATCGAGACCAGTTCGCCGATCACCGGCTCTTCGAAGCCGTCGATGGAGAGGGTGGCCAGATATTTGATACGGTCGTCCACCGAACGCACCCCGGGGATGGCGCGGATCTGTTCCAACAGCCGCTGCGGGGCACGCTTGACGCTGGCGAAGATCTCGCCGAAGCGCTGGCGTTCGTAGTAGACGTCAGCGGTTTCCGAGAGTGCCTGCTGGGCGGACAGTGACATCACCAGCACCGCCACGCCTGAGGCGATCACCACCGCGATGGCCAACACCTGGCCGCGCAACTTCCACAGATTGCGCAGCAGCTTTTTATTCAGGGCGCGCATGGGCGTTCACCAACTCAGTCCACTGGCCGGTAGCCGCGCCTCATTGATCTCACTGCCCACCACATGGCCGTCGCCGAAGTGAAGTACCCGGTCGGCCATCTGGCCGATCACCGTGTTGTGGGTGATCACCGCGGTGGTGGTGCCCAGCTCCCGGTTGACCCGCTCGATCGCCTCCAGCACCAGGATACCTGTTTGGCTGTCGAGCGCGCCGGTGGGTTCGTCGCAGAGCAGCACGTCGGGGCGTTTGGCGATGGCCCGCGCGATGGCCACCCGCTGCTGTTCGCCGCCGGAGAGCTGGGCCGGGAAGTGGTCAAGCCGCTCCCCCAGTCCGACCAGGGTGAGGGCCTCCGCCGGTTCCATCGGCCGGGGAGCGATCTCGGTCACCAGGGCCACGTTCTCGCGGGCGGTGAGGCTGGGGATCAGGTTGTAGAACTGGAACACGAAACCCACGTGATCGCGCCGGTAGCGGGTGAGGGTCGATTCGTCGCCGGCGGTGATCTCCAGATCACGGAAGTGCACCCGGCCGCTGGTCGGGATGTCGAGTCCGCCGAGGATGTTGAGCAGGGTCGATTTGCCGCTACCCGAGGGACCGAGCAGCACCACCAGTTCTTTTTCGAACAGTTGCAGATCGACCCCGCGCAGGGCGTGTACATCCACCGCGCCGGAGTGGTAGACCTTGGTCAACGCCTCGCCGGCCAGGGTGATTTCGCGCTGGTCTATGGGTGCGGTTTCGGACATGACAACTCCTGTCCTTGTGGTGAGTTTCATGCCAGGAGCATATCGCACCGGCAAGGTGAAATACCAGATCGTCAGGGTTAGGGTTAGTTAAGTATAGCTGTAGAGGTGAGAGGTCAGATCGGCAAGGTGTGTCGGGTCGATGCTTGGTGGGGCAAGCTCCACCCGTGTCGTTTGTATCCAGGGCGCGTTGTTTATCACGGGGTACACTAGTATAGGACACTACACTAGGGATTCGCCGGCAGCCCCAAGTCGATCTCCCCGCTCTCGCTGAAGCCGAGGCCGAAGAGGCTGTCCGGACTGCTCAGGCTGCCGCTGATGTGATAGTGGAAGGGTTGCGGCTGCTTGCCCTGCAGGGTCTGAATCTGGCGGATTACACCGAACAGGGTGCTGCTGACCTTGACCGCGATCAGCGCCTCGCCGAAGCCAGGCGCGGTGACCGCCGCATTGCTGACGCCGGAGGCGAAGGCCTTGCCGTTGAGGTCCAGATCGAAGCTCATGCCGTCGATGACGAGAGCCTCGCGCGAGCGATTTTGCAGTCGCAGCTTGATCAGGTAACGCTGCTCCATCAGGGTCGACTGCAGCGGTTTGATATCGACGATAGTGACGTGTATGCGATCGCGCTTCGGCATCATCGAGGCACAGGCGCCGAGCAGCAGGATCAGCATCAGCATCAATAGAGTACGCAGGATGTAATGGGCCGGGTCTTTTTTCATCTGGTCTCTCCGTCCCGTTGTTCAAGCGCGCACTCGCCGCGACGCTGTCTCTTCCAGGCCCCCAGCAGCAGTGTCAACAGTCCCAGCAGCAGCTCATCGACCAGGGGTATGAAGTCGGGCACCAGCAGGTCGACGATGAAGAGTCCGGCCATCAGCAGAAACAGCTGGCGGAATCTCAGGCCATCGGCGAAGTGCAGAAAAGCGGAGATGATCGGGATCCGGCTCATACCCGAGGTCCTTGTCAGCAGTGGAGGCGCAACGCAATAGATTGGAGTCATGGTCGCGCAGGGCGGCTGACGGGTCCAGTATCAATTGTGAACTTTATTGCCATTACGCTGGAACTGTCGCGGCGGCAAAGCCTTTGGGATCATCCATACTTAGTACATAGGTTCCGCAAAAGATAGGCCTTGTTCTGAAAGGATTGTGGGGTGAGCCATGAAGCTGCAGTTTTTCGGTGCGGTTGCTGAAGTCACGGGGTCCTGTTATCTGCTGACGATCGGAGGGAGGCGTCTGTTGGTGGAGTGCGGTCTGGTGCAGGGAAGCCGCGAGCAGGAAGCGGTCAATTCGGCGCCCTTTGCCTTCGATCCCCGAGCGATCGACGCGGTGGTTCTCACCCATGCCCATCTGGATCACGCGGGTCGGTTGCCGTTGCTGGTCAAGCGCGGTTATCAGGGACCGGTCTACAGCCATCGGGCCAGCGTCGATCTGGCCCGCATCATGCTCAAGGATGCGGGCTTCCTCAACGAACGGGAGGCCGAGTGGGCCAACCGTAAACTGCGCAAGTCGGGAGAGCCGTTGATCGAGCCGCTCTACACCCGCCAGGATGCGGAAGCGGTAATGCAGCTCTTCACGCCTCTCGGTTACGAGCAGTCGCAGGAGATCCTGCCGGGTGTCACCCTGACTCTGTACGACGCGGGACACATACTCGGTTCCGCCATCGTCGGCCTCGATCTGCAGGAGCGTGGGGTGCGCCGGCGATTGGTATTCAGCGGCGATCTCGGTCATCGGGGGGCGCCGATCCTGCGCGACCCCGCACGCCTCCATGAGGCGGATCTGGTGGTGATGGAGAGTACCTACGGCGATCGTCTCCACCGGTCCTGGGAGGAGACCTGGCGGGAGATGGGCGAGATTATCTCCGGCGCGCGTCAGGGCCGGGGCAATATCCTGATCCCCTCTTTCGCCGTGGGGCGGGCGCAGGAGTTGCTCTACAGTTTCAGCCGGCACTTCGAAGCCTGGGGCCTGGCCGCCTGGGATATCTTTCTCGACAGTCCGATGGCGATCGAGGCCACCGAGGTCTATTCAGGGCATGCCCAGGTCTACGACCGGCAGGCGCGGGCTGCTCATCGGGCCGACGGTTCTCTCTATGATCTACCCAACCTCCACTTCACCCGCGAGACCGAGGAGTCCATGGCGCTCAACCGGATCCATGCCGGCGCCATTATCATCGCCGGCAGCGGTATGTGCACCGGCGGGCGTATCCGTCACCATCTGCGTCACAACCTGGAGCATCGGGACGCCCATGTGATGATTGTCGGCTTCCAGGCCGCCGGCACTCCCGGGCGGGCGCTGGTGGATGGGGCGGAGCAGATTCGCCTGGCCGGCCGCGAGCTGCAGGTGAGGGCCAGGGTGCATACCGTGGGTGGTCTCTCCGCCCATGCCGATCAGCAGGGTCTGGTCGACTGGTATGCCGCCTTCCGCCATCGGCCCCCACTGTTGTTGGTGCATGGTGAGCCGAAGGCGAGCGAGGTGCTGCGGCAACGGATTACGGATGAACTGCACGCCGATGTGAGCCTGCCGGATTTTAAACAGGTGGTTGCGCTATGAGCGGCCGGCAACAGATGTTGCGTGACATCGAACGGGAGTTGCTGCTGACCCGGAAGATGATCGGACGCGATCGGTTCGACGAGCGGGTGATGGAGGCAATGCGCCAGGTGCCGCGGGACGCCTTTGTGCCGAAAGAGGAACAGCGTTTCGCCTTCAACAACGGCCCACTGCCGATCGGTTGTGGCCAGACCATCTCCCAGCCCTACATCGTGGCGCTGATGACCGACCTGCTCGATGCCGATGAGCAGAGCGTGGTGCTGGAGATCGGCACCGGTTCCGGTTATCAGGCGGCCGTGCTCTCGCAAGTGGTGAAACAGGTCTATAGCGTGGAGATCATCGAGACGCTTTCACTGCGCGCGCAGAAATCTTTGCAAAGCCTCGGCTACAACAATGTTGAATGCCGTTGCGACGATGGCTATCACGGCTGGCCGGAGCATGCCCCCTACGACGGCATCCTGGTGACCGCCGCGGCAGCGGCGATTCCCCAGCCTTTGATCGAGCAGCTGAAACCGGGCGCGCGCCTGGTGATCCCTGTGGGCCAACCCTTCAGCTACCAGGAGCTGATGGTGGTGGAGAAGACCGACACCGGCGCTATCCATGAGCAGGCGGTATTGGGTGTGGCCTTCGTGCCGTTGACCCGTCACTTGGCGTGATGCCGGTTATTCCCGCAGCGGCCCTAAAAGCGTACCAATCCCGTCAAGCCGATCAAGATCAGATAGAAGGCCACGATGTAGTTGAGCAGCTTTGGCTTGACCAGGATCAGGATGCCGGCGATGAGTGCGACCAGGGGTTGGAACATGGGGATGTGCATGGTTATCTCCAGGGATTGCGATTTCGGATGAGAGATCATCCGATTTTATTCGGCGCTTGTCATGCCTGCACAGTATTGGTGGGGCGGGTCATACCCCACAGCCCATGCAATGTTATCTATCGGTAGGGTGGGGCCCTGCCCCACCAACACCGGTTGAGTGGCTGAGTGCGAATATCGATCTTTAGGGTTTTTAAGGATAATTCAGGGCAGCCCATAGTAGCGCCGGCAGGCCCTCTCCAGACCTCTGACCACACGCCGGCCGACCAGCGGACCGTGGCTCTCGGTAACCACGGTGTGCTGCCCCTCCTGTTGGTGATCGTCGTAGAAGTAGATCACTACCCAGTCCCAGTTCATGCCCAGCTGATGGGCGCGGGCGGTGTTGGAGAAGAGCGCGGTGAAGTGCCAACCCGCACGGTCGGTGTGCAGCACCGGAAGCCAGGCCTCATTGTTGGGGTTGAAGCGTTTGGGTGCGATGCGTGGCAGTTCACCGGCATCGGCACCCTCCCGGTAGAGGCGGTCCACCTCCAGCAGTTGCGCCACCGTCGGTGTCTTGTCCGGTGATATCGGCAGGCTCCTGCGGGGACGCCCGAGCATTTTCGCCAGGCTGGCGCGCAGGGCGCTGAGCCGACGTGCGCCGACTCCCTTGACCCGTTCCAGGCTGCCGTCATAGGCGGCGTTCTCCAGCCCCTCCAGGGTGTCAACATGGAGTTCATCGTGGATGCGCTGGGCCAGTTCCGGGCCCAGGCCGGGCACGCTCTGCAGCAATACCACGCCCTCGGCGCCATGGCGCAGCCTCTGCAATTGGGACCAGTTGCCGGAGGTCACCATCTCGCGGATCGAGGCGGCGATACCCTTGCCGATGGCCGGCAGTCGTTCGAGTCCGGCCACCCCCTCTTGTGCCAGAATCTCGTCCACCGGCTGCGGCTGCTGATCCAACTCAGCCGCCGCCTGGCGATAGGCGCGGACACGAAAAGGGTTCGCCCCCTGCTGTTCCAGCAGGTCGCTCATCTCCTGCAGTTTCATGGCGATCTGACGGTTGAGAGTCGGTGCCAACTCAGTCTCCTCCTACAGGCAATTCTAGCGAAGGAACGGAACAGGGGGGCGGTTTAGAGTGGCTTGGTCACGCCGTTCTCGAGGATCATCTCGTCCATCAAATCGATGAACTTCTGCTGATAGCGGCGTAGGTACTTGTCCTTGTGGTAGGCCACCCAGGTAGTCTCCCAAGGCAGCATATGGCTAAGGTCGCGCATCTCCAGATCCCGGTCCTGTTTGATCGAGTAGGCCATGCTTGCGATCAGGCCGATACCCATCCCTTCCCGTACATAGGTTTTGATGACGTCGGTGTCGGCCGCGGTCAATACCACGTCAGGCCGCAAGCCGGCGCGGGCAAAGGTGGTCTGCATATGGTTGGCGCCGGTGAAGCCGAAGGTGTAGGTGATCAGGGGGTAGTCGCAGATGCTCTCCAGGGAGAGGGGTTTGCTTGCCAGTACCGGATGTCCCTTGGGGGCGATGAGACCTCGGTTCCAGCGATAGCAGGGGACGGCGGTCAGGGAGGAGTGTTCCCCCAGCTCTTCGGTACAGATGGAGAAGTCGACCCGGTCGGTGAGCGCCATCTCCACCAGTTGTCGAGGCGTGCCCTGGTGAATCTGCAGGTTTACCGATGGGAATATCTGGCGGAAGGTGCGAATCACCGCAGGCAGTACATAACGCGCCTGGGTGTGGGTGGTGCCGATGCGCATCACGCCGCTGCCCTCTTCCACGTGATCACGGCCAACGGCAAGGATGTTCTCGCGGATAGCCAACGCCTGTCGTGCGTAGTTGAGCACCTCTTCCCCCGCGGCGGTCAGGGCGATCAACCGCTTACCCTTGCGCACGAAGACCTGGGTGCCCAATTCCTTCTCCAGGCGGGCCAGATGCTGAGAGACGGCCGACTGCACCAGATGCAGTTGCTCCGCCGCCAGCGTCACGTTAAAGCCCGATTCGGCCAGGGCCACCAGTGAGGTCAGTTGTCTGAGTTCCATATCGCGTAGATTGATAGCTAATTAAAAAATATCATTTCACAAGATATACGCTGGGAATCAATATTACTACCCAATCATTCACCAAAAGATAAATCGGGGTAGTGTCGCCATGGAGAATACAGCTAGGACAGCAGTCGGATTTTCAGCACATCCGCTGGAGGGTTTGCAGCTCTCACGCCTGCAACAGGTAGTTGAGGGGTTGAACAGCGAGCAACTGGCCTGGGCCAGTGGTTATCTGGCCGGACTGGGGGCGGTGCAGCCCGCCTCCGGGAAGGCGACCAGCAAGGCCCCGGCAATGACCATTCTTTACGCCACCCAGAGCGGCAATGCCCGCAGTGTGGCGGAGGCGCTGGCCGAGAACGCCACGGGACGGGGTTTCGCTCCCCGGCTGGTCTCGGCCGAGCAGTACCGTCCCCGGGATCTCGCCAAGGAACGGCTGCTGGTGGTGGTGATCAGTACCCAGGGTGAGGGGGAGCCCCCGGAGAGCGCCCAGGAGCTGTTCAAGTATCTCAAGGGTAAAAAGCCGCCGCAGCTGGACGAGCTGCACTACGCCATTTTCGGACTGGGCGACTCCAGCTACGCATTTTTCTGCCAGGCGGCAAAGGATCTCGACGCCCTGCTGAAGGCGCGTGGAGCGCAGAAGCTGCTGGAGCGCATCGATGCGGATGTGGATTTCCAACAACACACCGAGGCGTGGAAGCAGCAGATTCTGAAACAGGTGGAGAAGACGCTGCCCTCGGATCAGGCCAGGATTATCCCCCTTCAAACGGTACCGGCTGCTGTCAGGTACGACCGCAATCACCCGTTTCAGGCCGAACTGCTGGAGCGCCGCCGCATCACCGCCGCGGATTCGATCGCAGCCGTGCACCATCTCTCCCTGGAGATCGATGCCGAGACGATCCGTTATCAGCCCGGCGACGCCCTGGGTCTCTTCTTTCGTAACGACCCGGCCCTGATCGATGAGATTCTCTCCCTGACGGGATTGCCGGGCGAGGCGCCAGTCAGCCTCGGTGAAACCTCATTGACCCTCGCTCAGGCCCTTGGCGAACGTCTGGAGCTGACCCAGCTTCATCCCACTGTTGCCGCCAGCTGGGCCGTCCATGGGGGCAACCCGGAGTTGACCGCGCTGAGTGAGAACAGCGAGACGCTGCGACAGTTTGTTCAGCAGCGTCAACTCATCGATCTGCTGCGGACCTATCCCGCCGAAGTTGATGCGCAGGATCTGGTGAAGCTGCTCCATCCCCAGCAGCCCCGGCTCTACTCCATCGCCTCCAGCCAGGCGGCCTACGAGGATGAGATCCATCTAACCGTCTCCGCCCTGAAGTATCAGGCCCATGGCCGCGACTATCTGGGTGGCGCCTCCGGCTATCTCACCCAACGCATCGGCGAGGGCGACAGCCTGAATGTCTATGTGGCGGAGAACCCGGCCTTCCGCTTACCCGAGAATGGCGATACGCCCATCGTCATGGTCGGTGCGGGCACCGGCATCGCCCCCTATCGCGCCTTTCTGCAGGAGCGAGAGGTACTGGGCGCGAGCGGTGTCAACTGGCTGGTCTTCGGCAATCGCCATTTTCATCGGGATTTTCTCTACCAGACCGACTGGCTCAACTATCGCAAGCAGGGTCTGCTGAACCGGGTCAGTCTTGCCTTCTCACGCGATGATGGAAATCGCACCTATGTGCAGGCGCGCCTCTATGAAGAGGGAGCCGAGCTCTATCGCTGGCTGCAGGAGGGAGCCCATCTCTATGTCTGTGGCGGTATCGAGATGGAGAAGGCGGTGCGCGAGTCGTTGCTGGGAATCGCGCAGGTCCAGGGTGGCTTGAATGAAGAGGCCGCCGCCGAGTACATCGAGTCGCTGCGCGAGCAGGGACGTTACCAGAGAGACGTCTACTGATGGACATTAAGCTCAACCCCAACCCCAACGAACTGATCAAGGCCAACAGTCGGTTTCTGCGTGGCACCCTGAGAGAGAGCGTCGCCGATCCTGTTACCGGCGCCCTCTCCCCGGACGATGCACAGATCAGCAAATTCCACGGTTTTTACGAACAGGACGACCGCGACCAGCGAGTTGAACGGCAAGCCCAGTTCATGGAGCCCTACTACAGTTTCATGCTACGCGCCCGCCTGCCCGGTGGCGTCTGCACGCCGCAGCAGTGGCTGGCGATCGATGCGGTGGGACGGGAACTGGGCAACGGCACCATCCGCCTCACCACGCGACAGACCTTTCAATACCACGGCATTCTCAAGAAGCATCTGAAGCCCCTGATACAGGGCATCAATCAGGTCATGATCGACTCCATCGGCGGCTGTGGCGACGTCAATCGCAATGTGCTGTGCAATCCCAATCCGGAACACTCCGCCCTGCATGTGGAGGTCTTTCAGTGGGCTCGGCGCATCAGCGAGCATCTGCTGCCGAAGACCCGTGCCTATCACGAGATCTGGCTCGATGGGGAGCCGGTGGCGGGTGGCGAATCGGAACCTTTGTATGGCGAGACCTACCTGCCTCGCAAGTTCAAGACCGCGGTGGCGGTACCGCCCCATAACGATGTGGACGTCTACACCAACGACCTTGGATTCGTGGCCATCGCCGACGGCGACCGGCTTACGGGCTTTAACGTCCTCGCCGGTGGCGGCATGGGCGCGACTCACGACGACACCACCACCTTCCCGCGACTGGCCGACGAGCTGGGCTTTATCCGCCCGGAGCAGACCCTGGCCGTGGCGGAGGCAGTGGTCAGCGTGCAGCGGGATCACGGCGATCGGGTCAGCCGGCGTCATGCCCGGCTCAAGTACACCATCGAACGCATGGGTCTGGACGCCTTCATCGCCGAGGTTGAGCTACGCTCCGGCGTGATTTTCGAACCGGTCCGTCCCGTCCGCTTCACCAGCCAGGGCGACCGCTATGGCTGGGTCGAGGACGGTAAGGGTCACTGGCACCTGACACTCTATATCGAAAGCGGCCGGGTGGCCGATATCCATGGCTCCAGTCTGATGAGCGGTCTGCGTAAGATCGCAGAGATCCACCAGGGCGATTTTCGCATTACCCCCAACCAGAATCTGGTCGTCGCCGATGTGCCGGCGGCTCAGAAGGGGGCGATCGAGGAGCTCGCCCGTAGCCACGGCCTGCTTCCGGAGGAGCGCAGCCCGATCCGGCTGGCCAGCATTGCCTGTGTCGCGATGCCCACCTGTCCTCAGGCGATGGCTGAGGCCGAACGCTACTTTCCCGAACTGATGGAACGGATTGAGGCGTTGGCGACCCGTCACGCTATCGATCGGCAAGCTATCGTCATGCGCATGACCGGCTGCCCCAACGGTTGCGCCCGACCCTATGTGGCGGAGATCGGCCTGATCGGCAAGGGGCCGGGTCGCTACAACCTGCAGCTGGGTGGCGACGGTATCGGGCAGCGGCTGAACCGTCTCTACCGGAAAAATCTGAACGAGCGCGAACTGCTGGAGACCCTCGATCAACTCTTCAAGCGCTATGCCGTCGATCGTCAGCAAGACGAACGCTTCGGCGACTATGTGATTCGCAGCGAACTGCTGAAGCCGGTGATCAATCCCGCGGAGGACTACCATGAAAGCAATTGAGTCCCTTGCCCCGTCGGTCTTGGATGATGAGGGGCAACTCGAGCGCCTGAATCAAAAGCTGGAAGGGCTGAGCGCCGAGCAGCGGATCGAGTGGGCGCTCTACAGCCTGCCCGGCAACCATATCATGACCTCCAGTTTCGGCATCCAGGGCGCGCTGATGCTGCATCTGGTCAGTCGCATCGCGCCGGGTATCCCGGTGGTGTTGGTGGATACCGGCTACCTCTTTCCCGAGACCTACCGCTTCATCGATCAGCTGGTCGAACGTCTGCAGCTCAACCTGCATGTCTACCACCCCGAGCAGTCACCGGCCTGGCAGGAGAGCCGTTACGGTCGGTTGTGGGAGCAGGGTCTCTCCGGCATAGAGCACTACAACCGCATCAACAAGGTGGAGCCGCTGCAGCGTGCATTGAAGTCACTCGATGCGGGCAGTTGGTTCGCCGGATTGCGCCGACAGCAGTCGGACAGCCGATCCTCCCTGCCGGTGGTGCGGGTGCAGGATGGCCGCTTCAAAATCCACCCGGTGATCGACTGGCATAACCGGGATGTACACCGCTACCTGCAGCAGCATGGGCTGCCCTACCACCCGCTGTGGGATAAGGGCTATGTCTCCGTTGGTGATGTTCACACCAGCCGCCCGCTGGAACTGGGGATGCGTGAGGAGGAGACCCGTTTCTTCGGTTTGAAGCGGGAGTGCGGAATTCATGAATAGTTTATTGAAGCGCAAAGGGCGCAATGAAGCGTTAAGCACGCAAGGGAATTGACAGCGTTTTGTAGCGACGCAACCAGAGGTTGAGTCGGATGTGAAAGCGCTGCGCGCTCACACCAAACATCTTTGCACCCACGGCGCATCCTTTGCGATCGCTGCGTTATACCGATCTAACACTGATACAGAACATTGGCAGAAAACTGACCAAGGAGCGAACGATAATGAGCAACGAGAATATCATCTGGCATTCCCATCCGGTGGACCAGGAGAGCAGGGCGGAGCAGAAGTCCCAACGACCACTGGTGATCTGGTTCACCGGCCTGAGTGCATCGGGAAAGTCGACCATCGCGGGCGCTCTGGAGCAGATACTCACCCGACAGGACTATCATACCTATCTGCTCGATGGGGACAACGTACGCCACGGTCTGTGCCGTGACCTGGGTTTCAGCGATGGCGATCGGCAGGAGAACATCCGTCGGGTCGGAGAAGTGGCCAAGCTGATGGCCGACGCCGGTCTGATAACTCTGGCCGCCTTTATCTCCCCCTTTCGCGCAGACCGCCGCATCGTGCGTGAAATCATGCCCGAGGGACAGTTCGTCGAGGTCTTCGTGGATGCCTCACTGACGGTCTGCCAGGATCGCGATCCCAAGGGGCTATATGCCAAGGCGGCGCGAGGTGAAATCAAACAGTTCACCGGAATCGACAGTCCCTACGAGGTTCCGGAAAAGCCGGAAGTGCATATCCGCGCCGGCGAGGTCTCGGTGGCTGAGGCGGTCAACCAGCTATTGGCGCATCTGCATCAGATCGGCGCACTGCAGGCCGGCTATGAGCCGGTCGTACTCGAAGCCTGAGCAGGTAACGCAACATGTTCATCTCCTTCGCTGACAAGAACGCGACGAAACGGTCCTCATCGACCGCTTTATCGGATCGACCCATTCGCAGTCTGGCCAAAGCCTTCTCCTGGCGTGTTACCGGTTCGATCGACACCATGCTGCTCTCCTGGTTTTTTACCGGAGACCTGACCATCGCGGCGGCTATTGGCTTGACTGAAGTGGCTACAAAAATGGCGCTCTACTATCTGCACGAACGTGTATGGAACCGTATCCCACTCGGTAGAGCCGAAGAGGTGCATCGAAAGGGGATTGTGCTGCCGAAGATCGCAAATGGTCTGAAGCCCGGATTGAAGCCGGTCGCCGAAACTGAGTGAGCTCAAGGGTGATAGCTTCGCTCGAAGCTATTGCCAGCTTTTGCCTGTAAAGCTGTAGCAGTAGTCAGTCAGGCGGCTCACCCTTGTTTGCTACTTTAGCGTTCTGCAGTGGCCACAATAAAGAGTAACGGGGTCATAAGGCGGCTTTGCTAATAGTAATTAAAAATTGTGTTCTGACCCGAATGCTACTTCTGGTTTTCATGCGTATGAAGTATTTGTGCCTCGCAACAACCTCAATCTGTCGGATTTTCCGATTACATTCAAGTGATACCTTCTGCGCCGGCGGCATTAGCCGACAGCGCGTGTTGGCTCACGATCTCAACAGCCGTAAGTGAAGTCCCTGTTTAAGAGGAAATCGAACATCTCCTTCGCCTCGGAGTGTCCGCTATTGGCGGCTTTCCGTAACCACTCCAATGCCTTGTCATCATCTTCCTGCACTATGCCGATAGCATTGAGATACATCAGTCCGAGCTGAAACTGGGCATCGACTACTCCTTCCTCTGCGGCTCTCTTGCAATAGTCGAATGCCACGTACTCATTTTGTTCAATCCCCTTTCCTGAAAGATAGAGCGTACAGAGGTAATACATCGCCATCGGATGGGGTAATCCGGCATGGCTTGAAAATATTGCGAAAGCTTTGCCGAAACTTCCTGCGTTGTAGGCTTTGATGCCATCAGTCAGTTCCTCGGATGTAAGGCTGCTGGCCAGGAATGAAAGTACAATGCTTGTGCTCAATCTGCCGAAGTGTTTATACGTCATGATGGTGCTCCCGCGAAGAAGCGCGGTACCAGAGACCACGCGGTCTAATTGAAGGATCATGCATGAACGGAAAATAGTATGACTGCTCATTCAAGCGAGATTGAATGCCTATCTGCATACTCAAGCAGACCGCATGCGCGGTTAAAGCCTCCAGACTGTGCAAATTACAGGAATCCGGTGTAAGGACAACAATCTCTGATACGGAGTAGGTCTTTTCTGAGCAGTGGATCAATTCTACGAGCTGTTTATCTTCTCTTTCTGAAACCAACTGGTAGCGTGGCGAGTATATCCGGCCCGAAAGGAATAATAGGATGCTGACCATGTCCGGGTGGTCGTGAAGAGGAATTCTCGAATGTTCCGGGATCCCAAGCAGCGTGATCCGGTAAGCATGGTTTTGTGAGAGTGTCGAGGCGTATATGGGGCGATTATGGGAAGGTATATAGTGACGCGCTGATCCAAATGCCGACAAAAAGTCAGGCCAGGATAAAAGAACATTAGCCAGTTGCTGGATCTTGTGTTTAAAACGCATGACAAGGTCATTCAGACAGATGTCGCCAATCCGATATCTGCGGACAATTTCCATAAAATACAGCTGAGTGCTCTGCGAAAGCGTGATGTTCATGAGTATTTCCCCAAAATATCACTAATCGTATTGCTGGTACGCTTAGCAAGCTGTGCATTTATATGTGCCGTGATGAAGTCGGCTTGATTCTATTTTCTGCGTTGTCGATCCATGAACACTGATGTTAGTGATATATCGAAAATGGCAATTCATCCAGTTAATCCATGAACAATTGCCCATCAGTAAAGTGTGGTATATGAAATCCTCGGGACGACATGCAGAGGGCAGGTTGCGCTTATCGACAGTGATTGGAATTATTTGCTTTCAGAAAGCGTGCCATGGGAGCTCGGAAGGAAGTGAACTTGGCGTTGAAGATCAGTATGAAAAATGGAGTCACTATAATAACGGGGTTATATTAGCGGGGTCAGAACACGGATTTTGCTAATAATAATAACAATTGTGTTTTGACCCCGATGTTTCAATAGGCCCTAGTCTGTCTCTTTCATCAGCGCGAACTTTCCGGTTTGCGGATGGGCCCGTGTGCCCGGAATCAACAGGGTGTCCAGATAGAAACCGCTCAGCACGGTCCCGTCCCGGTTTGAAAAAGCCGACATCACTGTTCCCGCCGTGCTCGCTTTCATCAAATGTCCGAAGAAAATCCCTGTCAAATCAAAGGGGGTAGGTGGCCCGGACGCGCCGAGAAACTGTACGCTACCGACAAACAGCCGACCATTCGGATTGACTTCCTCTATGGCGGTGATCTCGATGACCATGCCCACCATGACAAAAGGTATTGTCGGATCGTCGTTGTTGGCGACAGTGGTCTGACCGACCCACCTCCCACAGAAGTCATCGAGACATACTGCTCCTGCAAGTGACATTTGGCACATGAACGCACATGTGACCACCAAGATGGCTAGCAACTTCCTCATTGTTTCTCTCCTCCCTCAATAGACCTCGGCTTGAGCGCCGGGAGTCTTCTTGCATCGGCAAGCATTCGACATGAACTCGCTTCTGTTTTGAAGGTATAGCGAAAGGGGAATGGGGATTCAAGGACAGCGAGGTCCTCTTCTTAGCGGTCTTACAGTATCCGGGTATATTGAACTCATCCCATCCAACCTTCCTTGGTCAATATTGTTAACAGGCCCTGGGACGTTCTTGCCGTTTATTTTGAAAAAAGACAAGAAACAGACTATCAGCAACTGCCGAATAAGCATATGAAATATTGGCACTCAATCTAGTCAATATTCACGGCTCACGCCTGTATCACGGCCCTAGTATTGTAGTGCTGACAATGGGTCGGCGAAGCTACGGATGAGCTGCGAACGGAAAGATGGACGACAGCTCACATCCGCAAGTATCGGATATCACACGTATTTCAAAAGGAGAGTGAAAAATGGAATTCAAGTCAAAGCTGTATTTAACGGTTTCAGCGCTATTATTGGCCCCCTATGCGTCGGTACAGGCTGTGCCGCCGCATCTCCCCAATCTTGTAAACGGCGGCAATGAGTGGAAGGTTACTGCCTATGTTGATAAAGCTCCGAATCATGCCGTCCTGAGTAGATTTGTCGTTTGCTTTTTCAATAATGGCGCCAGTGGCACCCATCAGCAATATACCTGGGCTTCGCCCAGTTATCCCGATTGGAATGGTCGCGCCGTTCAGGAGGGAGATCAGATCTTCATGTATGGTGACTTTGAAAGCGATCGAACACGGGACGTCGGCCATAGCGCGATGGAATGGGAGATCGTCACTAATGATCGCTCCAATATGGGAGCCGGTCATATGGAGCAGTGGCTTGAAGATGGTAGGTTGGGCAGCAAGTATAGCTTTGCAAACGTTCTTTTCCAACGTGCAGGGCAATGTCAATATCATTCTATTGAAAAGGCCCTGGAAGCAGGCTATAGCCAGGAGTTACCTGTGGATGAGCAGGGTAAATATCTTGACAATCCATTGGGTGTTCTTCAAAACGAAGTCAAGTGATCTTGTCATGATTCTAGCCTGAGCATTTCACTCGGTCGCTGAGAAGTGAGACTGAACTGAATGCTACTTGGTTAAGCGGTTTGATGGTGGGGCCATGCCCCACCACAAAACTTCGGTCGGTTGTCTCTCCCGGTTCAAGAACGTGCCATTCTGCCCTGACCCCGAATGCTGGGAACAGATGCCGGCCACTTTCTATGGCGGCATCGCGGCACACAAAAAACACTCATTCCTTTCGCTGTCGAACTCCCAGCCGCACCGACTTTCTGCCAAACTTTTCGGTGACTTCGTCCAGTGTTTCGTAGAGGAGATCCTGCTTGGGATCTGTCTCGGGCGTCAATTCACTGAATAGGTCGCCTTGCTGCGCAGTCAGGTTGGCTTCAGTCTCCCAGCCGGTGATGCCCAGGCCGATCAGTCGTACGGGCCGGCCCGACCACTGCTCTGCCTGGAAGAGTTCCCAGGCTTGCCGGAAGATCTCCTGGTCCGCCGAGGTGGGTGTGGGCAGTGTCCGGCTGCGGGTGTGTGTCTCGAAGCCGCGGAAACGAATCTTGAGAGTGACTGTGCTTCCTTTGCGTTCCTCCTGACGGGCAACATAGCCTACCTCCTGTGCCGCCCAGTGCAGGGTATTGCGCAGTAGATCCGGGTCAGTGATGTCCTCATTGAAAGTGGTCTCCTTGGAGATCGATTTGCGCTCGGTGTGAAGATGGATGCTATCCGAGGCGATGCCGTGAGACTGTTCGTGGATTTTCGTACCCGCTAGTTCGCCCAGGTGGCGGCGCAGTTCCAGCAGGGAGAGCCGGCGCACATCGGCCACGGTTCGCAGGCCGAGCCGTTGCAGGATCGGCGCGCTTTTCACACCAAGCCCACGCAGGACTGTCAGGGGCTGGGGATCGAGGAAAGCCTGTACCTGATCGGGTAGCACGATGGTGAGTCCATCGGGCTTTTGATAGTCGGAGGCCAGTTTGGCGATCAGGCGGTTGGGCCCGATGCCGACCGACGCGGTCAGTCCCACGGCCTCCTGAATGACCGTTTTGGCCCGGCGGCCGATGGCCTCCGGCGAACCGATCAGACGTTGCATGCCGGAGACGTCCAGGAAGGCTTCATCGACGGAGACCTGCTCCACCAGCGGGGAGACGCCTTCCAGGGCGGCCATGATTTGGCGTGATACTTCACCATAACGGGCCATGCTGGGGCGCAGGTAGACCGTCTCGGGCGGCAGCCGACGGGCGGCCTCGCCGATCGGCATGGCGGAGCGTACCCCATAGCGGCGGGCTTCATAGGAACAGGTGGCTACGACGCCGCGCTTGCCCGGTTCCGCGCCAACCACCAGCGGGCGCCCCTGATACTCGGGATGGTCTCGCTGCTCAATGGACGCGAAGAAGGCGTCCAGGTCGATGTGCATGATCAGACGTTGGGACATGGGTTGAAGTATAGGGAAGGACGGCCAACGAAAACCACCCTCGCCGCGCCTGGACCGGAGAACTCATGTGTTGTCAGGGAGTGAGGGATTTGGCGCGCCCGGCATGCTTTGTGTTGCCCGTCTGCGCGGGCCGCCTCCCGGGGGCGGCGGGGTGTAGCGGGTGAGCAGGAAGCCGCGCAGGGCCCGGCGGACGGCATCGGGGTCCTTGAAGACCGCCACCCCCAGGGCTTGGCCGATAGTGCCATAGGGGCTAGGTGATCTGGTTGGCTGGCTGCAGGTCGGGGTTGTTGGTGCGCCAGGAGCGGGAGCCGGCGATAGGTTCGGCTGTTGTCACGGTGGTAGGGCCTTTAAAGGGCTT
>JBNKOL010000106.1:0-59112 GCA_050294655.1 Sedimenticolaceae bacterium | reverse complement strand
AGCCCGTTTTGAAACGTCGCCGTATTTCTGTTCGGCGACATCTATCGAGAGAAGAGAAACTGAGAGGTAACTGACATGCACATCGAACCAGGCGTCGTACTCGGCGCGAAAATGGCACTGGGCTATGCAACAGCGGCAGGCGCGCTCCTGTATACGGCAAAGCGCTCACTGAAGACCATCAAAAAGGATGGGCTTGCCGCACTCGGCATCCGAACACTGATGACGGCAATGCTCGTGTTTGGATTCTTTCAGCTGCTGCCGCACTATCCGGTCGGCGTCTCCGAAGTCCATTTCATTCTGGGCTCCACCCTCTTTCTGATGTTCGGCGCAGCCCCCGCCGCCATCGGACTGGCCATGGGCCTGTTGGCGCAGGGCCTCTTCTTCGCACCCACCGACCTGCCCCAGTACGGCATGAATGTCACCAGCCTGCTGGTGCCCCTGTTCATGATCGATGCCGTGGCAGGTCGCATCATCCCCGCCAACACCGCCTACAAGGACGTGACCTACCTGCAGGTCTTCAAGCTGTCGACCGTCTTTCAGGCTGGCGTGGTGGCATGGGTTGCCTTCTGGGCGACCTACGGTCAGGGCTTAGGCGCGGAGAACCTGAGCCAGATCGCAACTTTCGGCGCCGCCTACATGCTGGTCGTCCTGGTCGAGCCGGTGGCGGACCTGGCCATCCTTGCCGCGGCCAAATCCCTGCATCGGCTCCGTGACAGCACGCTTTTCCACGCCCGTCTCTATCGGGCTGAATCTGCGGTCTGACTGCGATGCCGCGTTCTTAGTGAACCTCTGATCCATTGACCCGGATGTGGTGGGGCAGTGCCCCACCCTACCTGGGATTCTCAGTCTGGGATGGGGGCCCACACCACCCATGACGAACCCGTAGTGTGCGGCTTGCCGCACCGTGCACTCGGTTTTCGTGCCGCCTTGGTTCACCACCCTCCGTCACCATTTCATCCGGGCAAGCGCCACTCCATTCCGAATTGAATCGGCGGTACCCCTGAACCGGCGCCGTCGGTCAGTAGGTCGCCAGCTCAGCCGGCATACTCAAACATCCTCCGTATAGTTTTCCAATCTTGATTTAGATCAAGGATCCCCTGCCCCGTTTTCTCTTACATAACTCCTGGCAAACGCCCTATAAACAAGAAAAGGTTTTGTGTCCCGTCGTCACCCAGCCATGCCGTCCCCTCGAGCAATAACCAAGGGGTTGAAGGAGTTGTTGTATCAGTCCGTCCTTTTCCCAGCCATGCCGCAAACTCGGAGCGTCGTTCTCTGCACGCTCGATCTCACCCGTTTTCTGCGCCTTGCGCGATGCCGTGGCAGACAAGCAGAGCTTAAGGGAGATTCCCAGGTGCTGACTGAATGGAGATTGCAGTCGGTTGCGGAGGCCTTCGCCCTCTGCCTGGGTTGGAGAGTCTCGTCGAGATTGGGGATATGGGCGGCTTGTTACCGATGGACGCTTCGATGTGAGCACACAATCGAAGCGTGGTTTGCCTGCCGCGGTTTTCGCGACGTCAGCGCAGACATGATCACCTGAATTCAGGGGGAGGAAGGGAATAATAACAACGACAATAACGACCTGGCCCCCGTCGATCTGTGGGGGATAACCAAGAATACAGCTAGACACTTTAAAAAAACTCTTGGAATCAGGTTTATGGCGCCGCTCGAACGGCGCCATCTTTTTTTCCGAACCCGTATAAACGGCATCGAATCTTTCGGTACATCACCAACCTGCCGGCCGGATCAGTTGCATTCGCACCTGGATGCGCTGTCGATGTAGTGCCAAGGCGCTGCCAGATAGCGCGGTACCGCTCAAACTGAAATCAGGCAGATCCTCGTCCGACAGATCACAGAGCGCACGCATCCCGTCATAGCAGACTCAGATCATGCTCAATGCTTGAGCCTTCTGAATGTCCGAGAGGTAGATGCGTTTCGATTGATTCACGATCATGCCCTCCTCCTCCAGAGCGTGCAGTGCGCGGCTCAGGGATTCCGGCGCCAATCCGAGGTAGTTGGCGATATCGGTCTTACGCATAGGCAGGGGAATGGTGCGCAGATCGGAAGCGTGACGGGAGCGCACCCGTTTGAACAGATCGAAGATGAACCAGGCCACTTTCTGTTTCGCTTTCAGATTACGCGCCAGCGTCCATTGATAGACATCCGCATTGATGGTGCGTCCCAGACGCATGATGAGAGCCTGCTGGAAATCCTCACAGCTGCTGCACATCGATCTGATCTGGTTGAATGGGAGTTCGCACAACCAGGTATCCTCCATCGCGATGGCGTCGGCCGGATAGCATTCCGAGCCGATCGCATCCAGACCCAAGAGTTCACCGAGCAGGTAAAAGGCGGTGACTTCGAGCACACCGTTGACCGTACAGACTTCGGTTTTGACCGATCCCTTCTGAATGATATAGAGGGAGTTGAAGGGAACACCCGCACGATAGATCTTGTCACCGCGATGGATCGGTCCTTTGGATCGGATCACCTTCTTGAACGCCCTCATCTGTTCGCCATCGAATGCGGACTGGACACAGAATGGTTCAGCCTTACAGCGGCTGCAAGGCGGATCGTTCTCGATGAGATGAAGCTTTTGCGCGTGCATTTATCTTGTTTTGTATTGTTATATTGACGGGCGATGACTCGTCGTTTGAACACCCCAATAATGGGAATTATATGCCGTAGATTTCTTATTTCCAGGTATCACCAGCTGTTTATATTGAATCTATTAACAATTAGGTAGAGACTGAAAATTACATACTCTTTTCGAGGTAATCGTGATGGCCGGCGGGCTGGAGTAAACCGAGTAGTCACTCAATCCACATATCGATTATTGAAGAATTCGGATAAAACAAAAAAGTATCGGCAAGGAATGCCTGGCGCGAAAAACAGTTTGGACTTGGTGCTGAAAAATTTTTAACGACGCATCGCCCCATCAAGCCAGCTGGAAGATCGGCAGGTCGCAGGAGATGCCTCCACCCAAAGGTTATTTGCTATCGGAAAACCGACACTCGGGAATACAACGGGCTGAACAACAGGATCAGGTCTTGCGGAGGTAGTCCGCATACCCACAGGCCCACCAGAGAGTGAATTGCCGTGGCCTGGCGTCGGGCCCAATGCAGTGCGGATAACCGTGTTGGAACTGCGGCGGCTATTTCAGTTCAACCGACACGTCCCTTGATACAGTAGACCTCTCCCGAGTAACTCTGCTTGATCTCCTTGGTGATCTCTTCACAGGCATCATAGACCTGGCTCGCGGGAATACCGTAGAAGAGGAAGCGTCCATCGCGCTCTTCTCCCCGCCCCTTGTCAAGAACGATATAGCTGGCGGATGTCGGCTCGTTGTCGAACAGTTTCAGGAACCGGTTCGGCAATGTTTTCTTGCACTGTGAGTTGAAACTGACCTCTCCCAGATGCTCCAGAGTGTTGGCCCAGACAATCAGCGATCTTGCCTGACAGTCCTCGAAGGAGTTCATCTTTCCGATACCGACCATCTCCACGTCATGCTCGCGCAGCTTGACTCTGATTTCGGAGTAATAAGGGTCGGTTACTTGCGTCTGAAACGGTGAGTGGTAATTGACAATGTAGTAACCCAGCCCCAGCAAGACGGCAATAATCAACAGTGCCTTCATTGAACACTCTCCCTTTCAAACAGACTACAGGCGAAATCCACAGAACCGATTCAGAGGGAGAGGTGATGCAACGTCCCTATTCAGAATCCATCCCTGTGGGCTGAGCGCCAAGTGCGCGGTAATGGCGGTATCAGCACGACAGCCGATCTACCCCGTCCAGTCTACTCAGACAGGGGTAGCGATCGAACATAGTGTGTCACCATCCCGATGTCGGCAACAGGGCATATTGATAATAAGTACTTAGTAATATTCAGAATAACCTCAATGCCTTAACGAATACCCTACTAACGGAGTTAGTTATTGCGCCCCACCCACAATTTAGCTTACAGTTGACCTAGATCAATTAAACGACACCAGCAGTACCCGGTTGTCACACCCGTTAGAGAGTACCTGATGGTCCGGTCGGATGTGCAAATCGGCAGTAGCAGTACCCAGACTGTCTTTACCGTAGAGCCCAACAGAAACCTGAGCTGGCAACAGTCGAAATGGCTGTTTCTCATCCTCTCGGGCTGCGTTGGGCTCGTAGCGCTCTACTTCGCCAGCCTCGGCGCCTGGCTGGTATTGCCGTTCACCGGTCTCGAGATCCTCATTATCGGCGGCGCCATCTACGCCCAGAGCTGCTGCGCCCATCGCCGGGAGATCATACGTGTCGACCACACGCAGATCGAAATCCGCGACCAGCGCAAACCCGAGGCAACGAAAACCTTTCCCAAAGCCTGGTCCAGCATTGTGCAGACCAGAGACGGCAATGGCTGGTATCCGAGCCGTCTGTTGATCGGCTCCCATGGGGAGTTCGTGGAAATCGGTAAAAACCTCATCGAAGACGAGCGTGAGTCGCTCGCCCATCAACTACGCTGCGCGATCGAGGGCGCCTGAGAAGCATGCATCTGTATCACACTTATAACAAACAACCCTATCGACAACGACCGCAAACCGCAGCAGCATCGAGTCCGCTCTGGCGCCACATTCTGCTGGTCACCCTGCTGACGATCATGGGGCTCTTCGCCCTGCCCCCGGCCAAGGCGGAGTACGGGATAAACTTCCCGCAACCCGCCGCGGGGGTGGCGCAGGAGATCTACGACATCCACATGCTGACCATGACCATCGCCACCATACTGCTGGTCATCGTCTTCGCCATCGTCTTCTATTCACTCTACTTCCACCGCAAGAGCCGGGGCTACGAGGCGGACCAGAACTTTCACAACTCCTGGTTCGGTCACTGGTCCTGGGTCATCGTGCCGGTGCTGGTGCTCGGCGTCGACCTGACCATCGCCGGCAAGGCCGACGCGGTGTTGAAGGAGGTCTGGGAGGTGCCCAAGGAAGAGAACATCATGGACGTCAAGGTCACCGGTCACCAGTGGTGGTGGGAGTTCGACTATCTCGACCACGACATCAAAGTGGAGAGCCGATTCGTGCCCAAGGAGGAGTCCGGCGACCTCTACCTGCGCGAGGTGGATAACCGTCTGGTGCTGCCCACCGGCACCAAGATCCGCTTCCTGCACACCTCCGCCGACGTGCTGCATGCCTTCTGGGTGCCGGAACTGGCGGTGAAAAAGGACGCCATCCCCGGCTATGTCACCGAGACCTGGGCGGAACTGAACCGCGAGGGCGTCTTCCGCGGCCAGTGCGCCGAACTCTGTGGCACCTGGCACTCGCGCATGCCGATCGTGGTCGAGTCGGTCTCGCCGCAACAGTTCGCCGCCTGGGTGGAGGACAAGAAACAGGTAAAACTGGCTGCCGCGGCCGAGGCCAGCGCCGACAAGACCTGGAGCCTGGACGAACTCTACGCCAAGGGCAAAACCCTCTACGAGACCAAGTGCGCCGCCTGCCACCAGGTCACCGGCATGGGCCTGCCGCCGGCCTTCCCTGCCCTCAACGGCTCGAAGATCGCCACCGGACCGCTCGAAGGCCACCTGAACATCGTGCTCAACGGCAAACAGGGCACCGCCATGCAGCCCTGGAACGCGCTGAACGATCTGGAAATTGCTGCGATCGTGACCTACGAACGCAACAGCTGGGATAACAAGATGGGCGACGCCGTGCAGCCTGCTGACGTCAAAAAGGCCCGATAAGAGGAGAGTTGAAGATGACCACCACGACCATGACACACGACGAGGCTCATCACCACGAGACCCCCAAGGGCTGGCGCCGCTGGCTCTTCAGTACCAATCACAAGGACATCGGCACCCTCTACCTCACCTTCGCCCTGATCATGCTGTTTCTCGGCGGGGCCAGCGCCATGCTGATCCGCCTGGAGCTGTTCCAGCCCGGCATCCAGCTGCTCGATCCCGATCTCTACAACAACCTGGTCACCAACCACGCCCTGATCATGATCTTCGGCGCGGTGATGCCGGCGGCAGCCGGCCTGGCCAACTGGATGATCCCGATGATGATCGGCGCCCCCGACATGGCACTGCCGCGCATGAACAACCTCAGTTTCTGGATCCTGCCGGCGGCGGCGACCATGCTGGTCCTCTCCTTCGTGGTCCCCTTCTTCCCCGGCGGCGGCACCCAGATCAACACCGGCTGGACCCTCTACCCGCCGCTGTCGATCCAGGTCGGCATGTCGATGGACTTCCTGATCTTCGCCATCCACCTGCTGGGTATCTCCTCGGTACTGGCCTCGATCAACATCATCGTCACCCTGCTCAACATGCGCGCCCCCGGCATGACCCTGCTGAAGATGCCCATGTTCTGCTGGACCTGGCTGGTCACCGCCTTCCTGCTGATCCTGGTGGTGCCGGTGCTGGCCGGCGGCGTCACCATGCTGCTGTTCGACCGTCACTTCGGCACCAGCTTTTTCGACGCCGCGGGTGGCGGCGATCCGGTGCTGTTCCAGCACCTGTTCTGGTTCTTCGGCCATCCGGAGGTCTACATCCTGCTGCTGCCCTCCATCGGCGTGCTGTCGCATGTCATCCCGGCCTTCGCCCGCAAGCCCCTGTTCGGCTACAACTCCATGGTCGGCGCCATGATCGCGGTGGCCACCATCGGCATGGTGGTGTGGGCCCATCACCAGTACACCATCGGCATGTCCCTGGGCGCGGTGACCTACTTCATGATCGGCACCATCCTGATCTCGATCCCGGTGGGGCTGATGATCTTCAACTTCATCGCCACTATGTGGCGCGGTTCCATGACCTTCGAGACGCCGATGCTGTTCGCGGTGGCGATCATCCTGATGTTCACCTTCGGCGGCCTCAGCGGGGTGATGCTGGCGGTGGTACCCGCCGACATGCAGTACCAGGACAGCATGTTCGTGGTGGCGCACTTCCACTATGTACTGATGCCCGGCGCGGTATTCGGGTTGTTCGCCGGGGTCTTCTACTGGCTGCCCAAGTGGACCGGCCACATGTATGACGAGAAGCTTGGCAAGCTCTTTTTCTGGACCAATGTCATCGGTTTCAACATCACCTTCTTCCCCCAACACTTTCTCGGTCTGGCCGGTATGCCGCGACGCATCGTCGACTACAACGTGATGTTCACCGAGTTCAACGTCGTCTCCAGCATCGGCGCCATGATCTTCGGCCTCAGCCACCTGCTGTTGCTCTACATCATCATCAAGGCAATACGTGGCGGTAAAAAGGCGGAGAGCCGTGTCTGGGAGGGGGCCAAGGGGCTGGAGTGGGAACTCGATTCACCGCCCGCCTTCCATACCTGGACGGTGGCACCACAGATCAAATAAGACGCAAGTATCCGGAGAGATCATGCAAAACCCTGAGTACCCATCACAGGAATTGAGACGAAAGAATATCCGCCTGGCCTGGATACTGGTCGGGCTGGCCATGTTCTTTCTGGTGACCTCTTTCCCGTTCTGGACCGGTATCTTCAAAATTGTCGGTACACAGGCAGTGAAATGAGCGAATCGGTCACGGCACAACAGGGCAATCGCAATCGACGCACCAGCCTGCTGCTTGCTGGTCTGGTGGTTGTGATGTTCGGTTTTGGCTTCGCCATGGTGCCGCTCTACAACCTCTTCTGCCAGGTGACCGGTACCCAGTCCGTCTCCCAGCGCAGCGAGATCGCTCGCGTGGCTGACAGCGTCGACGACCAAGTCGATGCGAGCCGCTGGGTCACCGTCAAGTTCGACACCAGTGTGCATCCCGATCTGCCCTGGGAGTTCAGCGCCCAGACCCACCGGCTGCAGGTACACCCCGGCGCCACCTACGAGGTCAACTTCAGCGCACTCAACCGGAGCAGCAGCCAGGTGACCGGACAGGCGATTCCGAGTATCGCACCCTGGCAGGCGACACCCTATTTCAGCAAGATGGATTGCTTCTGTTTCAACCAGCAGACGCTCCAAGGCCATCAAGATGCCGATATGCCGTTGCGCTTCAGAGTGGCGACCAATCTGCCCGAAGAGATTCATTCGCTGACCCTCTCCTACAGCTTCATGCGTCTGAAGGGCGCCAAGCCCGATGAGAACGAGGGCCAGCCCACCATCGTCGCCAAAGTGGCTGGGGGGCAATGATGCGGATACCTACCCAAGGGCCTGCTACCAGGCCCTAACGAAACGTCCAAAACAATTCATCTGACCAAGGGGAAAAACGCTGATGTCGGTAAAGGAACAAACAGGGGATTACTACATACCCAATCCCAGTCCGTGGCCGATTGTAGGCATGATCTCTCTGCTAACGACATTGATCGGCGCGGCGCTGACTATCAACGGCGTGGCCATCGGCAAGTTTGTCGTGGTGGCTGGCCTGCTCGCCTTCTTCTACCTGCTCTATGGCTGGTTCCGTGATGTCATCAAAGAGAATCTGGCGGACCGCTACAGCAAGCAGGTGGATACCTCCTTCCGCATGGGGATGTTCTGGTTCATCGCCTCGGAAGTCTTCTTCTTCCTGGGTTTTTTCGGCGCCCTCTTCTATATCCGCAATATCGCCCTGCCCTGGCTCGGTGGCGAGGGTTACCTCGGAGCCACCCAGGAGATCCTCTATAGCGGCTTCGAATCGGCCTGGCCCACCAGCGGCCCCGGCCAGTTGGGGGGGGAATTCGAACCCATGGGCCCCTGGGGCATTCCCGCGATCAACACCCTGCTGCTGCTGAGCAGCGGCGTCACCATCACCTGGGCTCATTGGGGTCTAAAGATCGACAAGCAGAAACAGTTGGTCTGGGGGCTGATCGCCACCATAGCGCTGGGCCTGCTGTTCGTGGTGTTCCAGGCATATGAGTATGGCCATGCCTATGCAGAGCTCAATCTGACCCTGGAGTCAGGGGCCTACGGTTCCACTTTCTACATGCTGACCGGCTTTCACGGTTTTCACGTGACCATGGGCGCGGTGATGTTGATGGCGATCCTCGGGCGGAGTCTGAAGAGCCACTTCAGCGCCCATAACCACTTCGCCTTCGAGGCAGTAGCCTGGTACTGGCACTTTGTCGATGTGGTCTGGCTCGGACTCTTCGTTTTCGTCTACTGGCTCTAGAGCCTATTGGATTCGTGTTAACAGGCCCTAGGCACCGATGCCGTGAGGCTGAAAAAAACCAAAGAAGTATCCTGCCATGAGGATAAAAAACAGTAACAGTGAAAGTACCAGGCGAATGGTCAGTACCTTGACCACACGGGTGCTGTCTCTGCCGTCGTCCTTGGCCAGATAGTACATACCCTGAAACAACGAGACGAGAATGAAGATCAGTACAAGAAATACCGGCAGCTTGAATACCAAGTCCATGCTAACTCCTGATGCGTTCACAAGATGGTGTTTCCTGTCGCTGATGCTGATACAGGAATTTAAAAATCTTCTAACACTATAGTGCTTATGACACGCAGTACCCGCCCATTCAGGCCCCAAGCCATCCCTTCAGTTATCATGGTATTTCTGATTCCGTTGTTCTGTGGACTGGGCATCTGGCAGCTCGATCGCGCCGAACAGAAGCGCCAGCTCGCCGCCGCACTGGAGTCCCGGCGCAAGCTGCCTCCACTCTCCCTCAACCGGGAAACACCGCGAATCAACGAGCTGGAATTTCGCAGCATCAGCGCCGATGGCCGCTTCCTGGCGAAAAAATCCGTGCTGATTGAAAACCGAAAACATCTGGGGAAAAATGGCTTTCACGTCATCACCCCCCTGCAGCTGGCGGGAACTGAACAGATAGTGCTCGTCAACCGAGGCTGGGTGCCCCGTGCGCGCCTGACGGATATGATGCCGCTCACCACACCCTCCGTGAACCTGCGGGTAACCGGTGAGATCGCTCTGCCGCAACCACCGGCCCTGGCGCTTGAGTTCACCCAACCGGAAAGTGAAGACGTGCCCCGCTGGCCCTATCTGACCCTGGATCACTTTGCCCAGTGGTCAGGTCTGAAAATCCTACCCTTCGCCGTGCTGCAATCGCCCGCCGATAGCGGCGGCTTCGTGCGTCAATGGCCGCAACCCCGGATCAGCGACGGCATGCACATCGGCTATGCGATCCAGTGGTTCTCCTTCGCCCTGATCACGCTGCTGATCTGGCTCCGCCTTTCGCTGCCGAAGCAGCCCCCACAGCAAGTCACCCTTTTATGAACGCCATGGCCGACACTCCACAGAAGACCCGCAATCTCAACTCCCTGTGGGTCTTGATCGCGCTCTTCGCGCTGCCGCCGATGGCCGCCTGGTTGTTCTTCTTCAACCCCCAGTGGCTGCCTGACGGACGCACCAATCACGGTCTGTTGATCGATCCCCCCCGCTCACTCAGCGCACTGCGTCTGCACACGCCCGATGGCACCCCGTTCGACTGGCGGATGCTAGAGGGTCAGTGGACCGTGACGCTGGTCAGCGAGGGTGGTTGCGACGCTGCCTGTATCGAAATCCTGCTCGAGGTACGCCAGATCCGGCGCGCCACCGGCGCCAATCGTCAGCGCATTGAGCGACTGTTGATCCTGCTGCCCGACCGGAAGGGACGGCTTGACGTACCGAATCTGACCGGTCTCGAAGGCACCCGTCTGGCCCTAGCCGACGCGGACCAACGTGAAACCTTGCTGGCGCTCTTCCCGCTGGACCTTTCAGCGCAGGCGATAGCCCTGTTTCTGATCGACCCGCAGGTCGACCTGATGATGACTCACGATACAACCCTTATCCCCGCCAAGCAGATCCTTCAGGATCTGGAAAAACTACTCAATGCCTCACAAAGTTGGGCCAAAGGAGGTCAGTATGGCCATCAGTAACGTCTCCCCGCAGGCAGCTGCTGCCTACACCTGGCAAGACTATTATGAAATGACCAAGCCGAAGGTGGTGCTGCTGATCGCATTCACCGCGCTGGTTGGAATGCTGCTTTCGACACCTGGCTGGGTGCCCTGGCAGATCCTGCTTTTCGGCCTTACCGGCATCTCGCTGGCCGCCGCCTCCGGCGCGGTGATCAACCATGTGATCGACCAGCGCATCGACGCCCTGATGGATCGCACCAGTTGGCGCCCGATCCCCAGCGGCCACATGGATACTTCACACGCGATGCGCTTCGCCCTGCTGCTGGGAAGCATCTCCATCGCAATGCTCTATTTCCTGGTCAATCCGCTTACCGCCCTGATCACCAGTCTGGCATTGATCGGCTATGCCGTGATCTATACCCGCTATCTGAAACGCAACACGCCTCAGAACATCGTCTGGGGCGGACTCGCCGGGGCCGCTCCGCCCCTGCTGGGTTGGTGCGCCGTCACCGGGGAGGTAACACTGGAAGCGTTTCTGCTGCTGTTAATCATCTTTGTCTGGACCCCCCCCCACTTCTGGCCGCTGGCGATCCATCGTCGCGACGACTACGCCAAAGCCGATGTACCGATGTTACCGGTTACCCACGGCATCGACTTCACCAAACAACAGGTCTTTATCTACTCGGTAATGCTGCTGGCTGTCTCCCTGCTCCCCTTCGCCATTCTCATGAGCGGCTATATCTACCTGGCGGGCGCGCTATTGTTAGGCATTGGTTTCATTCGTCACGCCGTGATCCTATTGCGCAGTGACGGACGTGAACACGCCATGCAGACCTTCGGTTTCTCAATACTCTACTTGAGTATGCTCTTCACCCTGTTGCTGGTCGACCACTATTTCGTTCTTTTGATCTGAACACTCGAAGACCTGCATCGTCTCAGTACCTTTCAGGTCATCATTCTTCACCGGCATCAACGACAATGCCTTGCTGATGCACATCTCAGAACATCCGACAACCAGTGTCTTGAGAAGATAGGACAAGCACAAAACTCAACCCGCCAGAGCAAGCTCAAGCGTATCATCCGACAGCTTAGAACTTATGCTGACCAATAATTATTTCCTGTTAGTAGTGGAATATCAGCAAACCGTTAAGCAACCTCTGATCAATTCAGGATCCAGTGTGTGGTGAGATGAAATGCTCCGGATCAAGGCGAAAAGTGCACGTAATAACCGGCTATTGCGAAGCTTTGGCGACTTCATGAATTGATCAGAGGTTCCGTATGTGTCTTCGAGCCAGACGGAACGATGATGCATCGATCACCTATCGAACCATCGACATGGTGAAAATGACTATCTCAGTCTTTAAGAAAGAACGAATATGTGAAACTCATTATTTAATGCCATATAGCTGAAAATTGTTAGCGGCTGGCTAATCAACAACAATAAACACATTGAATCCATAGCGAATGATTAAATAACCCCTACCATGGCAAGATCTAATTCAGGATTAGACTTAGTAATTGAAAAACGTACGGATTTGCAGAAGGGACAAGGAAATTACTCGAAGTAATAATGCACCTAATCCAAAACTGCATTGCGAGTATTCTTAAGAAGCCTTAATATTTACAACAACTCAAAGATCTCATGAAAATATCAGGGAAATGGCTGGCCTACTTCTTCGCTGCCTACTTCTTCGCTGAGCCCTTTATCAATACGCTATTGCAAGTGTGATCACTTTCCAACATTCACTTGAAAGCATCTTAAGAAAATAAATATTTTTTTTCTTGTCTGCTGTGATAGACAGAGCGGATTTATACGTATTCTGCAATAACTTAGCTACGATCGGACATGATTTCCAAAGGCCTGGAAAAATTAAACACCACAAGTGCCAACAAATTAACCATTGACCACGCGCGGATATTGACATATATGTTTTCTGTACACGGAAAAAAAATAATGATCCTGTGTAAACAGGGAGGATGCAGGAAGCATGCAGTCGAGTCATTTCTATCCTCTTTTTCCCCATCAACCTGACGCAATGGTCTATCTAGACATTGGAGCAAACCTTTCAGTGTGTGTTTAACAGCGTCTTTATATCGACAAATCTAATGCCAGCAAGGAGGTGAATAGAAAAAAATAGCCCAGCTGTTCACTTCGAAGTCAAAGTGTTCCCCTATGGAGAATGACCCGATGGAGGAAGTTTGCTTTGAATTCGATGGTTCACAATAACCCCATGGAGGAGGTTACAATGAAGCATAGATTTTTCATATCACTATTTGCTGTAATTGTTTTTGTTCAAGGAGCCCTGATGTCAGGCTCGATCATGGCGGCAGTTCCTGCGCCACCTGTCATCCAGCAGCAAGGCATACCTGATGGAGTCTTCAACAATCTGACAGAACCGGTTTGCCGAAACTGTCACAATCAAAACCCGCCGGCTGGCATACCCGTAGATCCAACCTACCTGCCTGACCGACATCACCTGAATGTCGATACAACGATCCCGCCAGGCAGCGACGTGCCAAATCCCGATCCCGACGGGGATGGAGTCCCCAATACGATATACGAGTGTCTCTCTTGTCATACCCTGACCTGGAACGACGTCACCTACACCTTTGATCTGGTGCAGAACTTCAGGAACTGCCTGAACTGCCACAATCAGGACAATGAGGCGACCGTGCATCACAAGACACAACTTGCCGCGGATCAAAACTGCAAAGCGTGTCATGGAGGCCTGATCAACAATCCTGGCGACGGGCATACTATCCCCACCTATCAGCCCAGCCTGGTTACGCCATGGCCAAGCGGCAAGCCGAATGGAGATGACTCAATCATCAACACGGCTGGAACCTCTCCCGGCAATTGCAACTTTTGCCATAACACCGCAGATGGCGCGCCTGGTGATCCCACTGGCAATCTCGAAACAACCTGGCTGAACACCACGGTACCTGTCTATCAGAACATGGAAACCCATCATGGAACAGGTTTGCCGGTTCAAATCCCGACCAGTTGTAACTGGTGTCATGACACGGCTGCGGGTACCGGGTATAAGATCAGACAGTGCGAGGAATGCCATGGCATAAGCTCATTGCATAACATCACGGCGGACAGTAATGGTGACGGCAATGTCATGCCTGGCCAGGAGACAGCCGGATACAGCCATACCGGTGCGCAGTCCGATTGCTGGGGTTGTCACGGTAACAATGGCACCATCCTGGCGATGGCTCCGGGTGCAGGCGCTGGTATTCCCGGAATCCATTCGGTGGACTACTCAACCATTGAGTCTGGTACGGATAGCACCATTACACTTGCTGGTATGAACTTCACCAACTACGTGCAGAATCCATGGACGGGTAACTACGACATCCTGGTCAGCTCTGATGTTCGCTTGATCGATAGTGTGGGTAACGCCACCGATTATGTGCCAACCACTATATCGGCGGATAGCATGGAGGTTGTCATTCCCGGCACACTGGCGCCCGGTAACTATCAGGTCCTTGCCGCCAAGGGACCCAGTACCAGTAACCCGATGAATCTGACGGTTACACCACCGGTAACCATCGATTCCGCCGTCTGTTCGAGACGCACAAAAGTGCTGACCGTTACAGGCAGTGGCTTCGGTGAATATCTGTCGGCTTCCGACTCCGGAACTGGCGTGACGATGGATGGCGAGACAGGAAACGTCCTTTCCTGGACCGACACCCAAATCACGGCGGAATTCTCTGGCTGTAACAGAAATGCGACAGCAACTGTGAATACCGTGTTTGCTTCGGCATCGGGATCGGTAACTCGGAGAAGATAAGATTGGCTGACTTCTAGCCTAGTGGCCGCGGCGGTGGATGGTTATTCACCGCCGCGGTTACGTGCTGAGAGAACAACCGACCACATCGAAAAATACAATTCCAATCGGTATGGGACACATGGCGCCACAACGCCAAACCAGACTCGACCAGTATATTTCCATAGAGGTATTCGATGATAAATAGACTGACCGTTACCGCCATAGTTGCCGTTATTGCAACTCTATCTATGCAGGGAAATGCGCTTGGAAGGGAAAGACAAGTGATTGTCGGCTTCCATAAAGCGCCCAATTCGGCAGAGAAGGCCGTGTTTGAAAAAAAGCATGGCAGGATTAAGAAAGAATTCAAACATATACGCGCGATCACCGTAAACATCCAGGACAACGACCTGCCCACACTCTTGAGTGATCCGGATGTGGCGTATATCGAAGAGGACGTCAAATTTCAGGCGATCGCTCCTATTGTCGGAACACCGGGGGCGCCTATAACGGCGACTGGCAACGTCGAATACGACAATGCATGGAGTGTTTCGCTTATCGGGTCAATTACCGCTCACGCCCAATCAATTACGGGTGCGGGAGTGAATATCGCGATCCTCGATACCGGTATCGACTATACCCACCCGGATCTCGATATGAACTATTCCGGTGGCGACAATTTCGTAAGCCTTGATGTGAACAACCATGATCCGCTGGATGACAGTTATAACAGCCACGGCACCCATGTCGCCGGAGTCATTTCCGCCGAACTGGATGGGGCCGGGGTTGTCGGCGTAGCGCCCGACGCATCCATTTACGCAGTCAAGGTCCTGGATGGCGCGGGCTTTGGTTCCATCAGCTCTATCGTTGCCGGGATCGATTGGGCTATCGCCAATCAAATGGATATCGTGAATATGAGCATGGGTATTACCACCTATTCCCAATTGCTGGCCGATGCCTGCGAGGCGGCGGAAACGGCTGGAATATTAGTAGTAGCCGCGGCGGGGAACAATTACGGCGGAGCCGTTCTCTATCCTGCGGCGTTCCCATCCGTGATTGCCGTGGGTGCCACCACAATCTATGACGAGATCTCTCCCATATCCCCGATCGGTCCTGAAATGGAGATGACCGCACCAGGCCTCAATGTCTATTCCACGATTTCAGGAGGTAGCTACGGTTTTCTTGGTGGAACCTCCCAGGCCGCGCCCCATGTGTCTGGCCTGGCCGCTCTACTGCTATCTGCTGGTTTGACTGATTTAAATGGGGATGGCGTGATAAATGGCCTGGATGCTCGCTTGTTGATACAGGACTCCGCTGTCGATCTCGGCACCCCTGGCTTCGATGATGTCTATGGCTATGGCCGTGTGAGCGTTGAGAATGCGGTGCCAGGGAATGGAGGCGGCCAGAACCCAATCACCCACTTGACGATCGAAAAGCCCGGAAGCCCGCCTGACATTACCATTGAGAATGGGATCTTTGACATTACGATCGTTAATACCAGTTTGAAAGCGATAAAAGTAAAGGTTTTCGAAAATGGCCAGATTCGTCACGATCTATCGAGAAAATTCAGATTCAAAAATAAACATAATCATGGAGATGGAGAAGCACCCTCACCCCCCCAGGAAGTAAGTTTTAGCCTGGATGCCACGGGGACCGTCTACAAGCTGGCATTCATTCCGAAAGGCAAAAAAGGCGGCTTGGCGGATGCTTATATTCAAAAACAGTAAGGATTGTCTACGAAACAGGGAGTTTGTTTGAAAACATGAAATATCCAACATCGACACGCCAAAACACTTGGCTTTTTCAGATGCGGTTTATACTGCGGAACGGCCTCCGGTTGCTTGCGGGAATTCTGGTGCTGAATCTCTCCGTAGGCCATGCGGAAAGTCAAATAAGCAAAGAATCCAGCGAGACTCAGACCCTCGCTGCCAGCGTCAACGGCAGCCCGATTAAGCTCGATGATCTGGCTCCTCAGGTTGATATTGACTTACGCAAATACAAGAAATATGGAATTCGACGGCAGGATGATGACCTGCTTAAGGCCCTGAGGATGCAGGCGCTTGAAAAACTCATCTCCGTCGAGCTTCTTTTTCAGGAAGCACGCAAGATCAAAGTCAATGACCTTGACGAACGTGTCGGCGAGAGGTTGAGCGAGTTAGCGGTGCAAAACGGAGATCATGAAGATTTCGACAAAGAGAAAATACGCAACACATTAACCAAACAAATCATGATTGAAGAATACTTGGTACAGAATAAGCTCAAGGATTCAGAACCGCCCGAAAGTGATATCAAGACGTATTATGAGAATAACAAGCAGGCCTTCACACACAGTGAATCGGTTCGAACGCGTCATATCCTGGTCAGCGTGGCTGCCGATGCCACGCTTGAGGAGAAGGAGGCGGCCCGCAAAAAAATCGAGGATGCACGCAAGCTGATTCTCGACGGCAAACCTTTCGATGAAATCGCAAAAACGTACTCGGATTGCAACAGTGCATCGGGAGGGGGAGAGCTTGGGTATCAGGAGAGAGGATATATGCCACAAACATTCGATGATGTTGCCTTTTCATTGGAGACCGGCAAATTGAGCGCTATTGTCGAAACCGACTTCGGATATCACGTGCTTGAAGTACTCGATCATAAATCCGCTGGCATACAACCCTACGAAGAGGTGAAGGATTTCATCGGCAGATACCTCAAGATGCAACATACCAAGAAAGCCATGGAAGCCCACTTGAGTGCGCTTAGAAAAAAAGCGAAGGTTGATATCTATCTCTGATCGATAATCGGCGTCCTCTTGATGTCGGTGTAACGTGTTGACAGCCACCGGATAATATCGACACAAGATCGCTTCGCCATCTCTGGCTGGTACGGCAATCGAGACAAGCAGTACCACTTTACGAGAGCCCAGTCTTTTGATTTGGAGAACGATGCTCGCCACCCATGCTAAGGGCTGCCCAATGTTCATGGCCCCTACTTTGCAACATGGGACGACAATCATCGCATTCACCATTTTCGCGGCTTTCATCAGGATAGTCCACCGTTGCGGGAAATCCGCACCGAGACTTGGAGAATGGAGAAATGGACAAAAGTATTCAACGACGAGGAATTCATCTGTCATGTCACCTCGTGGCACTGGTCTTTCTTCTCCTGTCCGGTGGGCAGATCGCTTCAACTTTTGCTTCAGACCTCGGCCTGTCGCAAGCCGATTGTCGATGCTGCCACGGCGCAACCCTGGCCGACCGGCATCACTTGCTGGTCAATACCAGCGGTCGAGAATGTCTCTCCTGTCACCCGCTCACCTTTAATTCAGCCACCCAGAGCTACGACCTAACCGTCACGCGGGATTGCCTGCAATGTCATACCGGCTCTCTTGCTGACCGCCACCACCTGCTGGTGGATCAGGTGACTTATGACTGCTTCTCTTGCCATGCCTTAGTCTGGGATCCCGTAACACTGCAATACACAACCGATTTCAATAAGGTCTGTCAGTCCTCCACGCCGCCTTCACCGGCAGGAGCCGTTGCCGGTAGTGTCACCAATCAAGGGGGCGCCGCTCTCGGTTGGGTCAGAATCGCAACAACCGATGGGGCCTATTCAACCCTGGCCACTGCTACCGGAAGCTACGAGATGTCCAGCGTAGCACCAGGAAGCTATACCCTGGTCGCCTCCCTGGATGGCTATGCGGATACCAGCCAGAACGTTACCGTAGCTGAGGGTCAAACCCTCTCCGTCGATTTCGCCCTCTCCCCTCTGCCGCTCCCCGCTACGGTCAGCGGTATCATTCGCGATGTGAACCAGACTCCGGTTGAGGGGGCGACCATCGTCTCCGCTGACAACATTCATACCACCCAGTCACTGGGTGACGGATCCTACACCCTTGGGAATATCGCTGAAGGCAGTCTTGAGCTGATCGCCCTCAAGCCGGGTTACGGCGAAGCATCACAGACGGTAAGCGTCACTGCCGGACAGAACCTGACACAGGACTTTACTCTGCCCCCCTCCCTTGAGATCTGCGATGACGGTATCGACAATGATGGCAACAGCCTTAGTGATTGCGACGACCCGGCCTGTAGCGGCAGTGCGAACTGCCAGACCACAGCTATCGAGATCTGCGGCGACGGTCTGGACAACGACAACAACGGCCTCAGCGACTGCGACGATCCGGTCTGTATCGGTACTGGCAGTTGCGAATCCCCGGTCGCTGAAATCTGTAACGACAACTTCGACAATACCGGTGACGGCCTGCTCGACTGTGACGATCCGCTATGCAGCGCCTCCATCTACTGCTTGGCTGAACAATGTAATGACGGTATCGACAACAATGCAGACGGTTTGATCGATTGCGCCGATGAGGACTGCATCGAAACCAGCCTGTGTCTACCGCCACCGGTAGAGATCTGCGACGACGGACTCGACAACGATGGCAACGGCCTGCTCGACTGCGCCGATGACAAGTGCGCCAATCTTGCCACCTGTGTACCACCGGTGGCAGGTGAAATTTGCACTAACAACATTGACGACAATGGTGATGGCCATATCGATTGCGCCGATGAGCTGTGCCGACTCCGTGCGGTCTGCCTGAATGAAGTATGTGACAACGGAGTTGATGACGATGCCGACGACCGGGTCGACTGCGAGGACATGGAGTGCCGTCAAACCCAAGCCTGCAGCAACTACACCGGCGGACATTCTCTGGACTTTACCGCCACTGCCAAGAGGCAGAGGCGCAACTATAAGGCCTCCTACATTGGCGACAAGGACATGAGTACTCGCTGGTGGATCAAAAAGAGCAACAGGCAGTGGCTGAAACTGGATCTGGGCGGGACCTATCCGATCGACAAGGTCGACATCCATTGGCACGACCTGTATGCCGAAAAGTACAAGATCAGGGTTTCCAAAAACGGACGCTACTGGAAAACTGTCAAAGTGGTCAGAAATAGCGATGGGGGTCTCGACTCCAACACTTTCGAAACATCGGAAGCGCGGTTTGTCCTCATCAAGTGTATCAGACCCGCCATATCCGGCTATTCGATCTATGAAGTGGAGGTCTTTCGCAGTGCCATTGGCGGACAATAACGGTAAGGAATCCTGCTTACTTACGGATCAGTAATCATTCGCGCCGCTGTGAAATGCCCTTAACATAATCCAGACGAACAAGATGCCGCCAACGACCGCCAGCAGGCCACCCAATCCCATCACGCCCATGGCCAGCTTTGCCGACAGGCTGTCGAGCCCCTGCGCCGCACCCGCTGTCTTGCGCTGGATGCCCAAGGCGCCGGATGCCGCCAGGCCGCCGATATGCAACAGCTGTCCGAAGCCGTAGATCCAGGGTTGCCACTGCGCCAGCCATCCTTGCGCCGGCGCATATCCCAATCGGGGCAGCAATAGGTAAGCCAATCCCATCAGGGCCAGGGTGACGCCGACGATCGAGCCATGATAGTGAGCGGGAATAATGGTGTTGACCCCCGATATGAACATGGCGATAAGACCACCGGCAAAGAACAATATCAGAGACATCCAGAGTGACCGACGTAACGGTCGTTGCGCCGGATCGCTGTCGGGTGATTTGATCAATCCCCATACCACCAGCGCGCCGAGTGGTATCACCGCCAGGCCACCGCCATACTGCATCAGCCGGGTAAAAGCGGTTCGCGATTCGAGGCTCACCGTGTCGTAGAGCAGATTGATCAGCGGCACCAGCGCCACCGGCATCGCCCCAAGCAACAACAGCCCAGCGTACCACCGCCCATTACCTGGGATCCGCGCGCCACTGCGCCAGGCCAGCAACAGCCAGGCCAGCATGATCAGCTGCGTGTAGGCGAACTGCAGCGTGTGACCGCCACCCCAGAAGAGATACTCATAATAGCCCTGCCCTTCCACTTCACCCGGCATCTGCCACCAGGCGGTGATAACGGCGAGCAATGCGACCAACACCGTCACCGAGAGGGTCAGTCCGGCCAGGGTCGGGAGATGGATGCGGCGCGACGCATGATCGAACAGAAGCGATCCGCTGCTGAACACCAGAATCGCTTGCAGCGCGATACCGAAACCAAACAGACCCAGCATGTAAAAGAAGAAGGGACGCTGCAGCACCGGCACATAGTTGTTCATCAACGGCGCGCCCTCACCGACAAAGGCGGAAAACGCAATGCCGGCAGTTCCGATCAAGGCCATGGCAAACGCCAGCCACTGCCCTATCCACAAGCGCTCGGAGGGTGGCATCAAAAGCGACCCGACCAGTCCCGTCATGCTGAGAAACCAGATCAATACCGACTGATCCACATGCACCACCAGCGCCGTGTGAAAGAAATCGATCCAGGGAAAGAAGGCCTCGCTGCCCGGCATGCGCGAGAGCACCAGTAAGATGGCAAATAGACCGGCCAGGCCGAGGGACAAGACGCCCAGATGCAACCAGCGGCGGCAAAGCCGGCGCTGCGCCAACCTAATATCATTAAAATCGATATGGAATTGTTCTCGTTGCACTTGGTGTAGTGTCCCATACTGGTTGGCGAAATCGAAGGCCCGCCCAGGCCACGATTCTGCATTGTATTATCCCGACAACTCAATAGGGTTCGTTCAGCCGATGTGTGCCTGCCATTGCTGGCTCAGCACGCCTACCGACTGACCGCTAGGGATCAGACTGATTTCGTTTAACAGAATGAGACACTACACTAGAGCCTGCGCAAACAACGAGCCTCCCACGTCACCCATGAATCTGCAAGCCACCCGCAGGCACCAATATCGACTGGCAGGTTTTACCTGCCTGCTGGCCTTCTGTGTGGTGCTGATGGGGGCCTATGTGCGCCTCTCGGACGCCGGCCTGGGATGTCCCGACTGGCCCGGCTGTTATGGCCAACTGGTGGTCCCGCAAAGCGCAGAAATTGTGAGCGCGCCTGACAGCGATTTTGCCAACCCCCTGCATCGGGGCAAAGCATGGAAAGAGATGATCCACCGCTACCTGGCAGGCACACTGGGTCTCCTTATCCTAGTACTGGCGCTGATGGCCTGGCGCAACCATCGCGATCCCGAGCAACCCCTGTGGCTGCCGAGCCTGCTGTTGGGGCTGGTGATCTTCCAGGGCGCGCTGGGGATGTGGACCGTCACCCTGCTGGTCAAACCCGCCATCGTCACGGCCCATCTGCTGGGTGGCTTCGCGACTTTCGCTCTGCTCCTGCTGCTGGCGTTGCGACTCCGTATAGGCCCGCTTCTCGCCACCCTCTCGATCGCGCCGGGCCTGCGCCGGCTGATTCTGTTGGGTCTGGTGGTGTTGATCCTGCAGATTACCCTCGGCGGCTGGACCAGCACCAACTACGCCGCCCTGGGCTGCAGTGACTTTCCCCGCTGTTATGCCGACCAATGGTGGCCGGTAATGGATTTTAGCGAGGCCTTCACCCTCTGGCGTGGGCTGGGTATCAACTATGAATTCGGCGTGCTGGAAAATGACGCCCGCAGTGCGATCCACATGACTCACCGGATCGGCGCCTTGGTGACACTGCTGGTGATCGGCTGGCTCGCATGGCGCTTGATCATACAAACCGCCGTGCCGCCACTGCGCAGACTGGGCGGCCTGTTGCTGTTGTTGCTGGCGACACAGATCACCCTCGGTATCACCAACGTATTGGCTCACCTGCCGCTGGCGGTGGCAGTGGGACACAACGGCATTGCCGCCCTGCTGTTGGCGATGCTGGCCACATTGACCTGGTTGGGATTACGTGATGAACGCTGACGGTAAAATAGATCCGCTAGTAGTTGCGGCGATCGCCTCGGTATTGACCCTGGCGCTGTTTGGCTATCTCTATCTTCAGCCATCACCGCCGGCACAGAAACCTTTGCCGACTCAGGCGGCTACCCTGCTACCCGAACTGCGCCCCCTGGCGCCCTTCTCCCTGCTCGACCAACAGAGTCGTCCCTACGACAACCAGCGCCTGCAAGGACACTGGACCCTGCTCAGCTTCGGCTATACCCACTGTCCCGACACCTGTCCCACCACCCTCGCCACCCTGACGCAGATGAAACAGCATCTGCAGCTAAACGGCATACAGGCGCCCTATGTCATCGGCTTTGTCTCCATCGATCCCGAACGGGACACACCACAGCGACTGGCGGAGTACGTCAGCTATTTCGATCCCGAGTTTCTCGGCATCACCGGAACGCCAGCGACGCTCAAGGCGCTTACCGATCCCCTGGGCATTCTCTACCGCAAGGTCATCACCGAGGAGAGCGCCATGGGTTATGTAATGGACCATTCCGCTTCCATCATCCTGCTCGATCCCTTGGGTCGCTACTATGCCCTCTTCAGCCCACCCCACGATGCGGCTATCATGGCCCAGGATATGCTGGCGATCAGTAAAAACTACAAGGAGTAAAGCGAAATGAGCGGTGAAGCCATCTTGGGAAAGTGCTGGCACTGTGGCGCAGATTTGCACAGTGCCGATTTTGGCCGCGAAACCGATTGCCAGGGATGCGGCAAAGCCACCCGGGTCTGCCGCAACTGCCGCTGGTACGCTCCTGCGCGCCCGAATCAATGCGAGGAACCGATGGCTGAGCCTGTCATGGAGAAGACGCGGGCCAATTTCTGTGGCTATTTTGAAGCGACCACCGAACCCCGCGGCGAGACAGCGGCGAATTCCAACGACGCCCTGCGCCAAGCGGCCGAGGACCTGTTCAAGTTCTGATCGACGCTTCCCGTTTCAGAGAAATTCCACCTTCAGATTGACCCGTCGGTTCTCCGCACGCCCCACCTCAGTGCGGTTGTCCGCCGCCGGGCGGGTATCGGCATAGCTTACCGAACGCAGCCTGTCGGCGCTGAAACCCTGACTCAGCAGATAGCGAGTAACCGCGTTGGCGCGCGCCGCGGCCAATTCCCAGTTGGAGTGGAAACGACCTCCAGTGATCGGCTGGTCATCGGTATGCCCCTCTACCGCCACATCCGCCTCGCCAATCGCCTGCAGTGTTTTCACCAGATGCGAGAGTACCGGCTCTGCCTCCACCAGCAGATCGGCCTTCCCGGAGGCGAAGAGAATCACATCGGCAATCTTCAGCGAAATGCCATGATCCCGCTGCACCACTTCGATCTCGTCCTGAAACTGCTCCTCTATGGCTGTCGCCAGGCGCTCCTCGGGAGAGATCGCCGGGGCTTGTTCCGGTGTTGGCGCAGATGTCGGTTCCCCCACTGGCGTGGGTGTTTCGATAGACACGGTCTGCTCAACGGCGACCAGGCTGTCATCGGGCTGAGGTGTCTGTAGCTGTTGCGCCGCCAAATGACCCAACAGCACCACCACCACGGCCAGCACCACACTCAGCATATCCACATAGGCCAGCAGCCAGTTGGAATCCTGCTCGTCCGATTCCCACGTATACCAAGCAATGGTTTCCAGTGGGAGTGTCTCGGTTGTGGTATTCGAGTTCATAGCCTAGGGCAAAGTGGCGAGTTCAAAGGTCGGCGCCACCTCCGGCATCCGCTGCTGACGCTCAATCTCCTGCATCATCTCCCGGATCAGCTCGGCGTGTTGCTTCTCTCCCATCAGCATCACCGCCTGCAGATAGGCCACGCGGCGTGCAATCTGACTCCGCCCCCGCTCCTCCAGCTTGCTGGCCACCGGTTTCAGCAGCAGGTTTGCCAACACCAGACCGTAGACTGTGGTCAGCATGGCAAAACCCATGGCAGCGCCAATGGTGCCGAGATCTCCGGAACCGAGACCGAACAGCATCTGAATCAGTCCCAGCAGGGTGCCCAACATGCCAAAGGCGGGTGCATAACCGCTCATCGCCCGCACCATCTCCGCGGGTCGACGCAGGTGGTTGCGATCGTCGGCGATCTGGCGTTGCAGACTGAGATTAATCTGATCGCGGGGAAAACCGTCCACCACCAGTTGCGCGCCACGCCGCAACAGGGGTTCGGAGATAGCCTGAATCAGGCTCTCAGCCGGCCGGATTTCGCCACGGCGGAAATAGTTTGCCGCCTGCAGGAAGGTCTGAAAGCCATCTTCCTCCGACTCCGCCACCCCGCCGGGCCCGCGGATATCCGCCACATGCCGCCACAGGGTGGCTATGGCCTGCTGTGAATGGCTCAGAATCGCAGTCATCAAGGTGCCGCCGGCAACCAGTACGAGCCCGGTAATCACCGCAATCAGACCCGATCCGGGGGCGAAAAGCTGCACGATGACCGAGATCGCCACACTGGCCGACAGGAGTAAGATCCAGAGCGAGGCTGTCACAGGAATTCTCCTCAATGATGAGTGATAATTGGAATGAGGCAATTTGCAGGCCAACTCAGTACTGCCAATTCCCCACACCAGGTACGCATGGCCTTTTTTATGTCAGTACCTATCCGAGCAGGCTCCACCACACAGTCACCCCAGGACTTCCCGGCCTGTCCAGGGAGGCGCCCAATGTCACAAAGCAAGGCGTGACAGGGCACATCGGGTAGTGATGTGCTGAACCTTTTTGGCATTTCACGACGTCTGGACACTGTTCAAGAAAATACGATTTGAAGTGGTACAGTGAAATCTGATAGAACAACCTGTATACGCGTTGGTGAATTGGAAGATGCAAAAAGAAGCGATTGGAGCGGCAACCATTCAACACCTCACCTGATGCCAGTAGTGACTTTTTTGCAGGAAAAATAGAGAGTGAAGTACACCATCGCGCCCGCAGAAGGCTCTGACTACGTGGTGATTGAGGTGCATGGAGTCATCAACCGCCAGGTAGGTATGGAGATTGTCACGGAAGCGCACGTGGTGGGAAATCAGCTCGGCCTGAACAAATATTTCATGGACGTTACCGATTCAGTAAACGACGACTCCACCCTCGATCAATACCAGTTTGCGAATAAGGATGTGAGCCAGGCCACGAGCGTAAACCCCCTCGCCAGGGTCGCCGTATTGGTCGCTCCTGATGACCACTCGCACGACTTTATAGAGACTGTACTCAGAAATGTCGGGATCAACTTCAGGCTGTTCCGAGACCGCAATAAGGCGATGGTTTTTCTCGCGCAAGGGAGAGCCGAGAACAAATATTCATCTAACCGGCCAAGCTGAGATTTCAGGCAGAGCAACACCTTTGCGCTTCAAACAAACACCTTCTCAGATCGAACTATACGCATCCTTATTCCAATGAGATTGCCGCCCCCCCATCATAGCGCGCTCAAAGTTCACACAAGCCCTCAACGCAAGACAACATCAGGGTTCCTCGCATAAGCGATCAGGTGCCAGCCGGTGTCTCGCCGAACAGGGGAAAGCCATGCGCAAGGATGTTTTTCCGCGTTGCCTCATCCAGTGACAACATCGGCACCTCCAATTCGATCTGGCGGCAATGGCGCGCCATGATCTGCATTGCTTCCTGCTGGGTGTTTCTAGGTCGTGTCGAAAAGCTCCCCTTTGTGTCGGTAATCAGCCATTTATTCAGTTGACGTCTGATACTGAGTCGTGGTTCCCTGGTCTGAATCCGCGTGGTCTGCAAAGTGGCCCCATCCCATCCACGCAGCAGACGTTTCAGGGATTTGGGGATCGCTTCATCGTACAGACGCCGAACTGGATCCATGACCTGTCGATAGTGTGACTCATGGATCTGCCCTTGCGCCCATCCAATGCCGTCATACCCCTCTCTTGCGGCGTGCAGCAGAATCAACTTCAGAGCCAGACTGAGCCACTCCTTGGTGAATGGCGCCGGCGGTATCTGGCCCGGCCAGCGGGTTTGATAACCCTTGACCGCTCCGGACTGATGCCAATCGCTTTGAATCTCCTCCACGAACAGCAGGCGTCGCCCCTGCTGATCCAGACGCTGTTTGGTGCGGAAGTGGAGCAGCAGATTGCGTTCGTAGTAGTGCTGGTTGAAGTAGGAGATCGGATAGTCCGGCAGGGTCAACAACCACTCACGATAGTCATCGCCGCCGCTTAGCGTTTTGTGTTGGTATCGACTGCATGGGGTGTAGGCAACCGGCACGCCCACATGCTGTAAGGCATGTTCGCTGGCGGCGCGAAACGCCGCCTCCTTGCTGGGAAAGTAGACTTCATCCGCGGAAGCGGAAATCAGATTACCGAGGGTATCCAACACAAACCACGGCTGCGGTCTCTGCCATCGGTTCTGCCGACGCTTCAGGTAGCCGACCTTGTAGTAGTGCAGCGTATCCACATAGCGCAGCACGCCCATTTCATCCGGTCCCCCGATGGGACTGGCCGCACCAAGACGATCGCGCGACTTGGACTGCTTAACTTCAGTGAAGTCGAGTCCGTAGCCCTTGTCGCTTGCCAGTTCGTTGCTGAGTGATAAACGAATGGATGAGAAATCGATCTGTGCCAGCAGCCCCTCGCGGGTTATCGTCTTCATCCCTTCACCCTCGGCGTTGACAAGATGAGTGAGTAATCCGGACCATTCAAGCTCTTCTTCGCGAACACCGGAGCGGCGCAGGTTCATCAGCGTCTGACGCCACTGTTGGGGCGAGGCCCGGCGAAGATCGAGTACTTCGATGCGCCGTTTCAGCCCACTGTATAGCTGATCGGGGTAATCGAACTCGCGCACTACCAGCGGCAGTTCCTCCTGCACCACACGACGGCGAGCCGCTTCGACTTCACGCACCTGGTTCTCCTGGCGCAGCCAGGTCTCGAAGGCGTGGCGATCCGCCGCCGGCCAAGCCGATAGCCCAGGCAGTTTATCCAAGGTCATGCCACTGAAGCGATAGGCGGGATTGCCGGACAGCCGCTGGTGCGCTGCCTGCCCAAGCACAATATCGACCAGCCGATACAACTCGTGACGCGGCGTCTGCGGCGTAACGCTTTGATTCAGACGCAGCGCGTGGTATCTCGCACGGATACTCGTGATACCGGCAATGCGCCCACTCGGTAGTGGAATCATCTCTTCACCCGGCCGGTTGGAAAGTCTGAGAATATAGGTATATCAGTGGGCCAGGTCCCTTTTAACCTGGAGCCTGTGGGGAAATAACCTACGGAACCACCGATTTATTGCAAACTGCTCCCTGCGAACAGGCCGTAGAGTGCGCTCTTGCCACACCATGCAGGATCGGCTGCTGAACGGGATAGCGGTTATTCCCTGTGCGAGCCATTGGCCTAATGGCTCATGCACAAGGTCTTTGATCTACGACGTTCGCAGAGCGCAGGCGTAGGGTGAACGCCTAAACTTGAGTGATTACCGGAACTAATCGGTCATGCAGCACGACTCGGCGGAGTGATTCGGCGGCTCGCAGCTGAGCACACCGCCCCGGATGGGGTTTGGCCGGAAGGTGGTGCAACCCTTGAGCCCCAGATGATAGGCCTGTAGATAAATCGATCTGAAACGTTCGAAATCGAAAGACTCCGGCACATTGATGGTCTTGGAAATGGCATTATCGATGTAGGGTTGAATACGGGCCTGCATCGCCAGATGATCCTCCGGCGCGATCTCCCTCGCGGTGACGAAATGGATCGGCAAGAGATCCTCGCCCTGTGCCCGCCACAGCCGCCAGGCAAAGTCCTCCAGCGAGACCTGCTGTATTGTCCCATCGGGACTGCGCAGGTTGCGCTGGTAGTGATAGTCGAAAATCGGCTCCAGCCCGCTCGATAGGTTATTCGCCAACAAACTGATGGTGCCTGTTGGCGCGACCGCCAACAGGTGGCTGTTGCGGATACCCTGCGCGGCGATGCGCTGACGCAATCCCACTGGTAATCGTTGTGCATAGTCCCCGGCAAGATAGTCCTCGGCCTGCAATAGCGGGAAAGCGCCCCTCTCCTGCGCCAGATCGCAGGAGGCGTGGTAGGCGCTGTCACGCAACAGCCTGAAGAGTCGATCAACCCAATCGAGAGAAGCCTCATCACCATAGCGCATCCCCAGCATCATCAGCTGATCGGCCAGGCCGGTAACGCCGAGCCCGATGCGCCGTGTCGTCTCTGCCTGCCGTTGTTGCGCCGCTAATGGAAATCGGGAGAGGTCGATGACATTGTCGAGAAAACGTACCGCAAGACCCACGTCCCGGCGGAAGCGGTTTTCGTCGAAACCGGCCCTTGAGGTGAATGGCGCATTCACATAGGCGGCCAGATTGAGCGAGCCCAGATCACAGGCGCCATAGGGCGGTAGCGGGATTTCGCCGCAGGGATTGGTGGCCACGATCCATTCGCAGTAGTGGAGATTGTTCTCCCGGTTGATGCGATCGATAAACAACACGCCGGGCTCCGCCATGTCGTATGTGGCGTGCATGATCCGACGCCAGAGCTGACGCGCGGGGACCTGGGCATAGTGCCGACACGGAACGCCTTCCGGGTGTCCCGGCCAGACGATCTCCTCGCTCGCCTCGCCCGTCTCTTCCGGCAACAGGGGGAAACGCAATGGCCATACCCGGTCGCACTTCACCGCCTGCATGAACTCATCGGTAACCAGTACAGAGAGATTGAAGTTATGCAACTCCCTGGGATCTCTTTTCGCTTCGATGAATGCCTCGATATCGGGATGATCACAGCGCAGTGTCGCCATCATGGCGCCACGCCGGTTACCGGTGGAGAGCAGGGTTTCGCACATGCTGTCCCAGATACGCATAAAGGAGACCGGACCGGAAGAGATGGTACCGGCATGACGCGCAGGTGCACCCTTGGGACGCAGGGTCGAGAAGTCGTAGCCCACGCCGCCGCCCTGCTGCATGGTCAGGGCCGCCTCTTTGAGCGCGCTGAAGATGCCGTCCATGGAATCATCGATCGTTCCCATGACGAAACAGTTGAACAGCGTAACCTGATGGGTGGAGCCGGCACCGGCCAGAATCCGCCCTCCCGGCAGAAAACGGAAATCACACAGCAGATCGTAAAAGCGTTCAGACCAGGCTTGCACATCGCCCCCCTCGACCGAGGCCACTGCCTTCGCTACCCGATGCCAGGTCTCATCCAGCGAGGTCTCAAGTTGACCCTTGTCGTCGCAGAAACAATATTTGCTTCGCCAGATCTCGCGCGAAACCTCGTTGGTGAAGGGGTCGTGCATGTTGTTCAATCCGCTACGGACGTACCCTAAGTGTAGCCGTAGCTCAATCCGACCGTGATCTCGCAAGTGGAGACAGGCAAACAGAGAAAATGGACGGTGCGGCTTGCCGCACCAAAGCCCCTCACCCAACAGCCTTAAACAGGTAGGGTGGGGCCTGCCCAACCATGTCAAGTACATACTAGGGTTAGTAAGTCTTCCGATCAGCCCATTTCAGGACAACAAAATCAATGCAACTTGATAACCGGGTCGATGCTCCGCCACAACATACGTGCCAGCGTGGTGAGACCGGATCGCCACCAGCCGAACAGGGTCAGCTGGTGCATCCTAAAGAGGGAAAGCGGGAGTGCTGGCCGGATTACGGCACGACGAGATTGCTGGTCAGCACGCTGGGTGGACGACCGTTCCCTGGATTGTTGTCGAGGTATCTCAGGGTGAAGATATCACCTGAAACCAAGCCTGGCGACGGGATGATCAGACTGAATTGGCCGGGCAGGCCCTCCGTCAGCACCCGATTGATACCGCCCGCATTGACATTCAGCGTGCCGCTGCCGGCCATGTCTGGATCGACCACATCGATCTGTATGGTGGGCACAGCGCGCCCCGCCAGGTATGTCAATGTCAACTGGCCGAGTATGCCGCTCTGACTGGAGAACGGATTGTCACCGCTGAAGGCGGCCAGTCGCCAACCGTCACCTTCCCGATGCATCAGAAACATGCTATGCCCTGAAAACAGGCCGGGCCGCATGCCTGCAACATCGAGGAAACGCTTCTCCCAGTCGGTCTGGATCACCGCCACGTCGGGGCCTGCCAGTACCTGGGTGTTGAGAAGATGGAGACGGATCTGCTTGTAGCGGTTTGTGTCCTGGATCATGCCATCGATCAGGCGCTGGTAGCCGATCAGCGAAGGGTCGAGCTTGGCGCGCAGCAGGTTGACGTTGCCCGCCTCGTAGGCCCGAATGAATTCGTCGAGGGACTTCAGCGCCTTGCGGGCCTCGGCCAGATCGGCTACCGGCGGGGTGAGCTTCGGCTCGCTGCTCTCGGCCGCCGCGCAGAGTTGGCCAACCGTAAGCAGTATCACAGCGATATATCCGGTTACATACTGTTTCATCGTCCGCTCCTCAATTCATCCATACCAGTTGGATCCCGGCCACCCGTTCTTTGTAGTCGGCACCGGTGGTGCTGCCGGAGGTTGTGTTATTTCTCAGGTAGAGACTGACGCTGTTGTTTTCCCCCAGCGTGTGCGAAGCATCGATTTGCCAATTCGCTTGCCGAAGGTCGCCACCGCCAGGCTGACCGCTGGTGCTGCCGTGCATATAGGAGGCGGAGAGCATACCCCAATAGTCATGCTGACCGTTGAGGCTCAGCTGCCAACCGGTGGTGGTCGGCCCGCCGCCCGCATCCAGTTCCTGCATCTGGCGCGAGAGCCCCAGGTTGAGACCCAACATCCAGGTGGAAGCCATCTCGGTGGCGCTGCTCCAGTTGCGCCCCAGGGAGAGCTGCCAGGACCGGGTGTCGGCGTCGGTGGCCGACGAAGCACTGTTCTGACTGCTGGCGATCTGGTAACCCAGGCTCGCGCTCCACTGCTGATCCGCGTAGCTGAGTGTACCGCTGTACCCGGTGTTGCGGTTATCTGTGCCATCACTGTTCTCGCCGCGCGACAGGGACTGGTTCAGCATCAGCGACAAGCCCGTGTATGCCGGGCCGAAGCTGATATTGGCGGTGGTGGCCAGCGAGTCCGTCTCGCTGCTGTTGATACTGGGTGTGGCGGGTGGCGTGCCGGTAGTGGAAATCGTGGCCAGTGTGTTTTCGGAGTGGCGCAGGTCGCTATTGAGGCTGAGCCAACCGGTTGCCATCCAGTTGCCGTTGAGATAGCTCTCGCGTAGGCCGGTTCCGGCCTGGGCGGACAGTGAGGTGTAGTACTCGCCGATATCGTGATGCCCGGCGGTCATTCCCAGCGTATCGAAGGTCCAACTGGCATCCAGGATGAAGGCGTGATCATCCTCGACGTCGCGCCCTTCCTCCTGCCATCGGCTGAACCCGGCCTCACCCTGCAATGCGAAGCGATCCTGCTGGTAGGAAAAACCGGCCGTAGTGGTATGCGCCGAGGCCGGCGCCAGCACCGAGTTTCCGCCATCAAGGCTCCCTTCATCGTCCGAATAGGACTGGGCAGTGACGAACACCCGGCTTGCGCTGCCTATGGGGGCGTCCAGCTTTGCGCCATAGACGCGCCGAATATACTGGGTGCGATCCACATGCTTCGCCAACTGCTCCCAGCTATTGGCCAGCGCGCCGGCCATTCCCGAAACCAGGGCGTCGCCCAACTGCTTCTGTGCCAACACTCCGCGCAGGCCGGTGCTGCTGCCGAGACTGGAGAAGTCGGCCATCACGTCACCCACGGCGAGCTGGTAGTCGGCGGCGCTGTGGCCCAGCTGCAGGGTACCGATCTGGGTGCCAGGCGCATGGGAGAGCACAGCCGGATCGTCGGTGTTGGTGGCATAGAACTGCAGGTAGTTCTGGTCGCCGTTGGTATGCATGGCCCGCAAATCGCCCTGCAGCTGCAGCCTGTGATAGCTGCCGCTTGCGAGGGGGGTGACCATGCTGCCGCCGGTGGTGCTGTTGTGATAGGCGTCGAGGCTGGCGCCGCCTTTCCACTGGATGAGTGTAGCGCCGTCATCCTGACGCACCAGTTCCGGGGCTGAGACGCCGGATTGTTGCCAGACCTGAAGAACCTGTTCGTTCTCTGCCAACAATACCTCGCCCAAAACCTCGGAGAGGCTCGGGGGCGAAACTGCAAGCAGTATCAAGCAGATGTGCAACCGCTTCATATCACTTCTCGTCGCTACTGCCTGCCATCGGTGTTTTATTGGCGGGGCGACAGTTTTTGCTGTATCGGTGCCGTTGGCGAAATCCTGTTCTTTGACTGGGGTGTCGCTTTCGGCTGCATCGGTGACGCCGGCGTAATACTGCGGGAGGGCGACTTGACGGCTGATGGCGTCCGGCCGCAGCTGCCCGATAGTGTCAGGGTCAGGGTGCCTTTGTTGTTCTGTTCGTTGCCTTCGTCCACCTGTCGCTGGTCATCCAGTACCAGACTCAGTCGATTGCTGCCCGGGCGCAGCAGAACGGTATCGCGCTCATTGCGCAGGGCACCCGGGGCCAACGCCTGCAGGATACGCGCACCGCCGGTTCCCCGCGCCACGCGATTGTTCCATCCGATGCGGAAGGGCCCTGCCGGCTTGGCGCCGGCGTTGCGTACCTGATAATCGAGCATGAATTCGCAACTCCCGTCAGCACGCTGGCCACTGGCCCTCGCGGCGTTCACGGTTGCCATGCCGTTCCAGCTGATGGTCTGTCCGCCGATGCGGGGCAGACCGCTGAAGACCAGATCCGGTTTCGCCGCCATGGCAATCACCGGCTTCGGCGTCGGTTGCAGGCCGCCCTTCGGGGACAGGGGCGGGGTGCCGCCCGGAAGCTGGCTGCCCGCCGGCAGGCTGCCGCTCATCACCTGTTGCTGTTGCTGGGGCGCCTTAAGGTTCGCCACGCCCGGAGCCTGCAGTTTGACCTTGTCCACGGTCTGCATTCGCTGTCGCTCGACGCCGCGTATCCGATTCATTTGGTCGGCGGGGTTGACGATGGGGGCCGACGGATCGACGAACTCCTGGAGACGGCCGAACTTGTCCTCCTTGGGTGGATTGATCTTCGGCAGTTTCACCTCATGCCACACTGCCGGTGTGCTCAGGCCGTCAATGGTCTTCGGAGCAAAAACCAAGTAGTCGAAGCCGGGTTTACTACTCGGTGGGCCAAAACCCCAATCCTGCAGACTATAGCTCTTGACCTGCTCCCTCACATCACCGCTCTCCGCCAACACCAGCAGCGGGTCGCCATTGCCACCAACCATCAGCGAGCCCTCACCCAGCGCAGCGTTGAGGCTATTGACCGCGGCCACCACCTTCGCTTTCAGGGCTATATAAGCCGCTGTTTCCTGTAGGGTGCAATCGAGTACCTTGACCGGCAGACTACCGAAATACTGCTGATAGGTACTCTCACAAGCCGTCTTCTGAGTCGGTCGGGTACATTGCAGCTTCACCGGCTGATTCGAAGTCAATGCCGCTATCCCGCTTGGTGCGATCACCGTACAGGGGATTTTTGAGCTCTTTGACTTGAAGTCGTTCTGGATCTTTGCTGCCGCCTCGAGACCGAGCTTGGTGACGTTGACGCCACACTGATCCTGTTGCGCGACTGTGCCCAGCAGCTTGCTGCAGGTCTGGTAGGCGGACAGGCTGGCGCAGCGCAGCGTGTTCGCCGGGCCGGGGCAGACCTGGTCATGCAAGTAGTTGCGGAACACCTCGGCGAACTTGAACTGGTTGGCGCCCCAGAAGGTGTCGGCGCACCACTCCAGGTTGGTCTTCAGGTTCAATTCGTTGGCCTTGGGGCGGAACTGGTAGATCCAGCGATCGACCATGCCGAAGATATCGTTCTTGGTGAAGGCATCGGTACAGTGGTTCTTTACCCACCAGACCGGGTCGTTACCGTTATTCACGAACCGCTCGGCCGCTTGCTGCGCCAGGGGTTCGAGCTGCTGGTTGCGGTAGGTCGTGCGCTTCTGCATCTGCATCGGCACCACCCGGCCGGTGATGTCCCCGGTCCAGGCAGCATCCACCGCCTGGTTGTATCCCTTTTCGGCGATGGCGATCTCGCTTCGGATGAAAGGCTCCAACTGCTTCAGGAAATCCGCTTTCTGGCTCGATGACATCATCGCCATGCTTGCGGAATAGAGATTCTTCGCCCAGGTCATGGCCTGCTCCGCCAACTGGTCGAGCAGCGCTTGGTAGGCGGCGGGATCGTCGCTCTCGTGGGCGTTGACGCCATCCTTGACCCGCGGCGAGTAGATCACTTTCAGCAGGGAGGCATAGAGGGGTGGGCCCTCGTCGTCGCAGAAACCAATTCCTTCGCACAATCCCTGTGCCACGCTGCTGATGCCGTCCCATACCGCGCCACCGATATCCTCCAGAAAACCCAGTACCGCTTCGGCACCCGTATAGATGCCTTTGGCGATCTTATAGAGCTCCTCCACCAGACCGCAGAGATCGGTGCCCCCCGCCAGGATCTGTAAAGCGACACAGGCGGCGGCCTGGCCCAGGGACCAGGCCGCGGTCCAGTAGTCGCCCTGTTTATAGGCGACATAGGAGTCGAGAGCCATCCAGAAGCCCGAGGGGATGCCGGCCCCATTGGCCGCATCCTGCCCGGCGCCGGTATCGTGATACTGGTCGGTGCAGATCAACACGTCGGTGCCACCGGCGATACAGCGAATGTAGTCGCGCGAATCGCTCAAGTAGGACGCGCTGACAGGCATGGCGCCGGCCGGCGCCTTACTTTCGATCTTTCCGTAGAGACCGATGAATTTGTCGAGGGTATCCGCCTGCACGGGCAGGGTGACGGTGAACAGGCCGGTCAGCAGTGCGAGGGCTGCCAGCCAGCTTCGAATCAGTGAACTACGCATATCACCGCCCCTTATTGCAGGTTCGCCGAGGGGCGCTTCAGCGGCAGCTTGCCGTCAACAATCGCCCGTTTCAGCTCTCCGACCGTTATTCGCTTGCCTGAAGGCGATTCCAGTACGGTCTGGTCCGGCTTTTTGAGGATGGCGCTCCAGTCGGTCTTGTCGTCGACCTTGAGAGCCTGCCCGTCCAGCGGGGGACGCTTGGCGAGCGCTTCGAGGGGTCGGCCGAGCCGCATCTCGACGCGCGGTTGCACGAAACGGAGTTGGCCGGCGGTGACACGACGTCCGGAGGGAAGAATGATCGTATCGCTATCCGGCCGCTTCAGCGCCGCGGCGAGTCCCGCGGCGTCCTCGACCCGCGTGCCCCCGGCGCCAGGTTTGAACTGTAGTCCGGCGGGTGGCGTTCCAGATGTAGCGTTGCGCAATTTACGGGCGGCCTGCTCCACCCGTCGCAGATCACCGAGACGGACACGCTTGCCGTCGGCGAGTTCGATCAGTTCGGCATCGGGATGCGCGGCGAGGGAATTCAACTTCAGGCCGGGACTCATCTTGAGTATTTCGCCGTCAGCTGCTGACGCCAGCCCGCCCCATGACCACACCAGTGTGTAAAGTAGCATGCAGAGACAGCGGTAACGCCACCGTGCAACTCCTTTACCGCTGTCCATCCATGTCATATTTTTTCTTATTATTCCTAGAGTTAGCAAGAAGAAATCTCTTTTTTTTTGTAAAGGCGAATTAGACGCCCTACCCTCTGACTTACCCTTTTCCCAGGCCATACTTCTACTACTCCATAGAGAAATTGTGGTTTTTTTGCATATCTAGCAATTTCAATACCACTGTTAAAATTCAATAAGTTACATTCGTTAGCAGCTTAACACTGTAAAATCCACCGACATTCGCAAAACACATATAGCACAGCCCACACAGCCATAAGCCAATTGGTGATAGCTGCACAGGCTCAGGTGTCGCAGGCGGGACTTTGGGACGCAGGTCGAAAAGCGTTCGGACCAGATTGGTACTTCGTTATGTGATTTGATGATGGGGCAGAGCTGCACCATCATTTAGCGTGCAAGTCATCAGGTCAGTCTGTCTCAGGACCACAAAATCAATGCAACTTGATAGCCGGGTCGATACTCCGCCGCAACATACGCGCCAGCGTGGTGAGAGCGGTACGCCACCATCCGAACAGGGTCAGTTGATGCATTTTGTAGAGGGATAAATAGACCCAGCGGGCAATCCAGCCACTCACCCTAACACTGCCGGTGATCGCCCCCATCAGGCTACCGACGGTACTGTAGCGACCCAGCGTTACCAGCGAACCGTAGTCGCGGTAGACATAACGTTTATCGAACGGTTGTTGATTGAGTCTTTTTGCCAGCGCCTTGGCGACAAACGAAGCCTGCTGATGCGCAGCCTGAGCCCGTGGCGGCACCAGGTCGCCTTGCTCGTTCATGACACAAGCGGCACAGTCGCCAATGGCAAAAATCCGCTCGTCTTCTTCCAGCGTCAGATCGCCCTTCACTTTCAGCTGATTGATACGATTGGTGGAGAGCCCCAAACCGGCGAGGAAATCGGGACCCTTGATACCGGCGGCCCAGACCTTGATCCTGGCGGGTATCACCAGCCCGGAAGCGGTATGTACCTCATCGGCCGTGACTTGGGTGACCTTCTCTGAGACATGCACCTGAATACCCAGCCGCTCCAGCTCTTTTTGTACCTGACCCGACAGTTTCTCCGGCAAGGCCGGCAGGATGCGGGGACCGGCATCGAGGATGTGCAGCCGGATGTGACGATCCGGATCGATGGTCTCAAAGCCGTATGGGGCTATCTGGCGAGTGACCTGATGCAGTTGCGCCGCCAGCTCCACTCCTGTGGCGCCGGCGCCGATAATGGCCACATCCAGTTGACCCTCGCGTAGCGGCTCAGTCTGGGTATTGGCCCGAATCAACGCCTCCAACAACTGCTGCTGAAAGCGACTGGCCTGTGACTTGGTATCCAGCATCAGGCAGTGCTCGCTGACCCCAGGAATCCCGAAATCGTTGCTCACGCTGCCGACGGCGAACACCAGGTAGTCGTAGGGGAAACTCCGACTCGGTATCAGCTCTTCGCCCTTCTCGTTATAGAGCGGCGCCAGAATCACCTTGCGCTCCACCCGATCGAGGTCCGACATGGCGCCGAGGCGAAACCGATAGTGGTTCCATCGCGCGTGGGCCAGGTAGCCGAGGGCGTGTTGAGCGGGATCGAAGGTGCCCGCCGCTACCTGATGCAGCAGCGGTTTCCAGACATGGGTGCGGGTGGCATCGATCAGGGTGACCTGCGCCCTGCCCCGCTTGCCGAGCTTCCTACCAAGCCGTGTAGCGAGTTCCAGACCGGCAGCGCCGCCGCCGACCACGATGATGTTTGGTGACTCCGACATGAAAGACTCCAGGGAGTTAAGAGAGGGCAAAAGTCCTCCCTGATAGTTCGCCGAACTCTAGCAGATTGTTCAGGGACTGTCCCGAATTCTCAGCCCTACTCCAACTGATGAATTGTCCCTCCCATGTTGCAGCGAAGTATCACTTTTCCATCACGCAGGCAACGCCGCTCACAAACGCTGGTCGAGATCAATATTTGCATAAGATCCGGAGTGACGAAAGACAGCATTCTGAATTGAGTGTTTGGAGAGATGAAATGTGCCGGCTCAAGGCAAAAAGCGCACGTAATAACTGGCTATTGCGGAGCTTTGGCAATATTGATGTTTATTAGGCAGAGCCGGTGAATTTCAGCCGCCACACACCGATTCATGAATAGATCAGAGGTGCCTAAACCTAGCTCTTCAGAGGGTATCCCGATTGGGTGAGTGAAGGCTGGACAGACGAATCGGCTTCTCCACTCTTCGGGCGTTTCGGCGATGTGCACTTCACCGCCCGGCTCCAGCCGGGAACCTGACTCAGATATCAGCGCAGGAGGATGTCTCCACCTTGCCTGTCGCTGAGCTTGAGCGTGTCATCATGGCGCGTCTCTCGTTGAACACGGCGATACCCAACGCCTGATCCGCCACAGTGGATTTGATCGCTTTTTCTTCGTAAAAGGTCCTCACTTCCTTGCTGAGTCAAATTCAGTTATTGGCAACATTGCTGCCTTTGATATTGATTGTGCCGCCGGTGATGTTTACCGTGGGCCCCTTGATGTTGAGCTCACCGCTGGTGTCTATCTCTATAGAGCCGGCGGCCTGACCAATGTGGATGATGCCACCACCCTGCCCTTTAATGGTGATCGCTTTGGCTGCCTGCAGTTGGAAGCTGCCGTTGTCGACCCGGATGTCGAAGTTCTGCTTCATGACCTCAATGGAGGCATCGTTGCCTGCTCGCATGGCAAAATTCTTCTCGGCCTTGATGGTGAAATCCTGGGCTTCGGCTTCGATTTGAACGTGCTGCTTGGCGACAAACTTGATGTCGGTGGCCGCCTCTAGCTGGATGTCCTGATTCTTGGTCATCAGCCGCTGGTTGTTTTCGACAAAGACCTCGTGATTGTTACCAGACTCTAACGTGTGGGTATCGCCGGATTGAAGCATCATGGTCTTCTTGGCTTCGATCTGCATCTTGCCCTGCTCGGTGGCGAGGCGCAGCAGATGCTGGTCGGTTTTGGCGTCAAGCGTGAGGATGTTTTGACGGTCGCGGGTGAAGAGTTCGAGGCGCTCCTCTCCCTTGCGGTCGTCCATCAACAGTTCGTTCTCGCCCCAGGTGCGCAGGATGTTCTGGGTTGGGTTGTCGGCGGTGACCGGGCTGGGGGTCTCGCTATTATGCAGGGCGCCATGGATCACCGGACGATCGAGATCGCCGTTAACGCATGCCAGGGTCACTTCGGTGCCGGCATGCAGGGGAAAGTGGAAACCGTATTGGTTGCCGGCATAGGGCTGCATCATGCGCACCGGGTGGCTCGCCTCGCCGTTGGGAGCATCACCGAGATCGAAAGGCAGGCGCACCCGGTAGCGACCTTGCTCGTCGATGTGGGCATACTCGCCCCCGGTGGTCTCCACCTGGGCGGTGAAATAGGTGGTTATGTCGGGCTGGGGCGGCACGCTCTCCAACGGCTGGCGGTAGGCAACGCCGGCGCGGATCAGCAGCAGTTTGTTGCGGTAGTGCTTACCCGGGGTATCGCCCGTGCCGGCATCGCCGGCCGACTGGTCGGCTACGTGCTCCATCTTGACGATGAGGTAGTCGCCGTTAAGGCTTGGGTCGGGGTGATTGTGGAGCGTGAAACGGTGGCCCGGTGCTAACCCGGCGCAGTCGCTTTCGGCAATGAAGATCTGGCGCTGCCAGTCGTGGGCTTGTTGGCGAATCTGGGCGATCCATTCGCCCTCTCCTCTATCCTTGTAGTTTTCGCCGTAGCGGTAGTCGCTACCCCAGCCTGGAAGGCCAGTATCGTTGGTATTCCCGTTTTGCAGAGAATCTGCCGGCGTACGGTAGTTGTAGTCCTTGAGCTTGATTGAGTCGGTCTGCAGGCAGGTGCGGGTGCAGAAATGGTAAACACTCTCTTCGTTTCTCAGCTCGCCGGTCTGGGGCTGGAAGTGCAGGATACCGGTACCGGGAAGCACAGGGGCGTCCTGGACGCTATCGGTGATAATCAGCTTGGCCTGCTCCTCGGTCTGTTCGAAGTAGAAGAAGAGGCCCCAGTGGGCCAATTGACGGCTGAGGAAGTCATAGTCGCTCTCTTCGAACTGGACCAGATAGGCTCGCTGCGGGTAGCTGTGTTGCGTCTTGAACTGAAAAGCGTTTTGCGGGATGCAGGCCTGGGTCAGAACTTGCGTGAGGATCTCGACAATGCTCTTCTTGCGAAATACCCGGCTCTGGCGATTGAGTTTGAGGCGGCTCAGGGGGGAGCTGAGTATGACTTCATAATCGAAGCCGTTGAGGGTTTGGCCGATGCGGGAGGACGCGGAGATGATACCGTTGAGGGTCACAGGCGACTTATCCCACAGCAAGGTAAGTTGGCCGTCGTTATGAGTGAGCAGTTTGGGATCGATCGCTTGTTGCGAGGAGACAATGATCTCGAAGCGGTAGTCGTCAGACAGATCATGATTGGTGCAGCAGAACCGCATGACACGGAAAGCGGAGGCATCGAATCCCTGTACTTTAAAAAAGTAGCGGGATTCATTGGCACCCAGTTGGGCGGTTAGTGATGCTGTCGATGCAACCATGTTCTCATTCCTTGTAGTGTCTGTCCGTTAGACCGGCGCTGTTCTGTTACTCATTGGATACGACAAACCGCACCGTGATCCTTCTCAAACGCTATAGCGTGGCTTGTTGCGCCTGGTGGATCTCGGCCTCTACCCGATCGATAAAGAGGCAGCTCAGCTCCCCCTCCTCGTCATATTCGAGAGAGACGATCTCGGGTTTGTCGTCATCGACCAGGGCCTGTAGCAGATTCCGGGAGATAGCCGGCATCAGCTGCTGTCCGATCAGTGTATTGATGAAACGGGCGCCGGCATCGTGGTTGATGCAGCGGCCAGCGATCTGCTTCGCTACCTGAGGCAGATAACGGAACTCGATACCGTGCGCCTGCCGCAGGCGATCGCCGATGGCGGTGAGCTTGAGGCTCACGATACCCTGCAATGCCTCCAGGTCGAGGGGCAGATAGGGTACGACCTGCATGCGTCCCAGCAGGGCTGGCGAAAAATGGTCAAGCAGTGAGGGCTTGATCGCCTCCACAATGTCGTTGAGCGAAAGAGGTTGCGGCAGACTTTCGGTGACATCCTCACCCGCTTCGGCCTGCTCCAGTATCTGCTCCACGGCGATGCGCTGAATCTCGACCTGTTCCAGCATCGCTTCGCTGCCCAGGTTGCTGGTCATCAGGATCACCGTGTTGCGAAAGTCGATCTCGCGACCCTCACCGTCTCGCATAAAGCCCCTATCGAAGACTTGGTAGAAAATGTTCATGACATCGGGGTGTGCCTTCTCCACCTCATCGAGCAGCACAGCGCTGTAGGGACGCTGGCGCACTGCCTCGGTGAGGACGCCACCCTCGCCGTAACCTACATAACCGGGAGGCGAACCCTTGAGCTGGGAGACCGTATGGGCCTCCTGATACTCACTCATGTTGATCGTGACGAGGGAGGACTCTCCGCCGAAAATCTCGTCGGCGATGGCCAGCGCCGTCTCGGTCTTGCCGATGCCGCTAGGTCCTGCCAGCAGAAAGACACCCAGGGGACCATCGCTGGAACGCAGACCGGCCTTGGCGTTGCGTAGCGCCTCTCCGATTTGAGCCAGCGCCACATCCTGACCCACGATACGTTCGCCAAGGCGCTCCTCCAGTGTCATCAATGTGGCCAGTTCACTGCGGAACATGCGACCTGCCGGGATCCCTGTCCACTCAGAGACCACCTCGGCAATAACCGCCGGCGTCACTTCCCGGTGTAGATTGGTGAGTTGCGCCTCATCATCTGCCGATGAGCTAACGGCTTCGAGAGTCTCGCGGGGTTGAGCCAATTTTTCGATAGCTTCCCGCCAACGGGTCTCCAGTTCGTCGAGCCGCACTTGTGCCTGATCCCGTTCGGCTGTCAGATCATTGACCAGAGTATGATCAACCGGGATGCCCGCTTCTCGCTCCTGTTCCAAATTATCGAGACGCTGTCGGATAAACTGGATGTGCTCATGAAGCGACTCCATCGCCTCCGGTGCCACGGCATGTCCCATGCGGACCCGGGCTGCGGCGGTGTCGAGCAGGTCGATCGCCTTATCAGGGAGATGACGGTCGGGGATGTAGCGAGCCGATAGCTGTACCGCTGATTCGATTGCCTCGTCGGTGATGAGAATGCTGTGATGCGCTTCGTATTTCTCTTTCAACCCATTGAGCATGAGCACGGCGCGTTCCAGCGTTGGCTCGTCAACCCTGACCATCTGGAAACGACGCTCCAAGGCGGCATCACGCTCGAAGTACTTTTTGTACTCAGCCCAAGTGGTAGCGGCGACAGTGCGAAGTTCACCTCGAGCCAGGGCCGGTTTGATGAGATTGGCGGCATCACCGACACCCGCCTCGCCACCGGCGCCGATAAGCGTATGGGCTTCGTCTATGAAGAGAATGACTGGTGCAGGAGACGCCTTGACCTCATCGATGACTTGTTTGAGCCGGCGCTCGAACTCGCCTTTGACGCCGGCGCCGGCCTGCAACAGACCCAGGTCGAGGATGCGCAATTCTACCTCACGCAGATGTTCGGGCACATCGCCGCCGGCGATGCGCAGAGCCAAGCCCTCCACCAGAGCTGTTTTGCCCACACCAGGATCGCCGACCAGAATAGGATTATTCTTACGGCGACGGCAGAGGATGTCGATCAACATTCGGATCTCTCCGTTGCGCCCGCGTATCGGATCAAGCTCTCCACTGGCCGCACGCTCGGTGAGGTTGGTGGTGAACTGGTCGAGTGCCTGATGCCCGAGGCTCTTATCACTGCTCGCCCGCTTGCCCTCGCCCGGTACCTGCGGGTTCAGAGATGTCGTTTCAGTGGTCTCTTCACGAGACCCTTGCACGAGATGATGAAAGTCACTGCGCAGTTGCTCCAGAGAAATACACTCTAGAATCTCCAATCCGGCGACAGGCAAGGCCGGTGCCATATCGATCAGAGCATCAAACAGGGCTAGCGAGCGAATCTGACCCTGGTCGTAATAGAGGGTCGAGGCGAGCCAAGCCCGTTCCAGCCACTGGAAGATGGCGATGCTGAAGCTTGGCTTGCCCTGGTTGCCGGCCTCGGCCCGCGATAGGCTCTCCAGCATTTTGTGCCAAAAGCCGTCCATGTCAACATCGAGACGTTTCAGCAGGTGGTCCATGTCGGTACCCGTCTCTCCCTCCAGAAGCTTGATTAGGAAATGCTCGATGCGCACCTCATAGTTACCACGAGTACCGGCAAAGATCGCGGCATCTTCCAGCACCTTGGCACAAACTGGATTGAGTCTCTCGATGAGTGCCTTGATATGTCTGTTGTCCATGTAAAAAAGCTCCTGGAGTCTCAACTCCAAAAAATTATGCCGCTTGTGATCTCTTCATGGCTGGCATCCCACTTTGGTTGCCGCTTATCCGTACCTGCCAGTCAGCCGTCACCCGGTCCTGCAGCCAGGTCGACCAACCCAATACCAACTGATCCGAACCCAGAGGCTCGGCGTCGACCGAACCGGAACTGATCTGAATCACCAAGTCGAAATCGATACCGGGTGGTAGATAGCGCTTGATCAAATCGATGACCGAACGCCCCTCTGAAGTTGTGGGCATGAGTTGCATGGATGCCTGTGGTGTCACAGGACCAACCACCACATCGATTTTACCGCTGATGTCCAGCACCGCTTCGCCAAGCAACAGATTGTCACCGAGCCGCAACTCACCGCTGCCGAGCTGGGTGCCGCTCTTGATCTTTACCCAGCGCGATTGAAATTGTTTGACCGTCACAGGAAGAGATTCGAGATAGGTGCTCAACAAGCCTTCCAATCCCTGCGCATTGCGTACCCGTCTTCCGAGCAGACCGGCAAAGGAGAGTGCGGTGCCCAGCTCAGCATCAACCGACCAGCCGGAAATGGCACTGACTATCCTGGTATAGAGGTTCGAGGATTCGGAAATATGGAAGGTTGGGCGGTATTTCTTCCATGCCTGGTAGTAAAGCGCATAGAGGCGATGGTTGAAGATATCGAGGAATGCACGCAGCGCCCTACCCCCATCGTCGTCCTGCAAGGCTCGGTCTGAGAAATAGCTCGGCACGGCGGCATCAACCCCATAGAACCCCATGAAGTTCAACTGGATGTCGAGCCGACCCTGTTCGTCATAATGACAACGGCGAATATCGGCTGCCGGAAAACTGGTCTCGCTTGCAGGACGAAAACGGCACCAGCGATCGAGCCCTTCACCGATTTTTCCCCGTTCCGGCCAGTTTTGCTCGAGTAAAAAGGCGACTTGGGTGAAATCATACGCCGCCGCAGAGTCGAGAATACCGCGTATTACATCAGGGAGGTTTCGCCCAGGGCCGGTTGCCATGAGAACTCCTTTCCTGACGGATGACAATGAACACGTGTACGCACAAGCGTGTTAATATTGGCGTACATGGTGAAAAACGAGTGCAATATCCGCCCGAATAGCGCGATATCGGAGATAGAAGCGTAGCTTCCCTCATGTAGTGTGAGACTTATTTCCATACCACTCACAAGCGCACCTCGATACATCTCCTGATAGAGATCGAGATCAACATCCTTAATGCCGTCAATCTTACGTAGGTTTTCTTTCCTCCCAGTCCATTCGTAAAGGTAAAGAATACGCTTTAGCGTTTCCATCTCGGCAATTGAACTGTAATTCAAAGCAAGATGTGCAACCACGCCCCATTGGTAGTCAATATCACCAGGCGGCATGTGGGTAGGAGTAGGACGAGTGATATTTGTCAGTTCAATGGAGTCCTTGAGTTCATTGTTGTTTTCAGAGTTATCTCGAATACTGCCTTCAAACAGATATCGACGAGGAAAGTGTCCGTTGTAAGCATGGACATCGCAACTTAGCGTCTCTTTCTCATAGCGCGATATGCCACCTACCGAGATAAAAGTCTCCTCTCCACCCTGTGCCCGGTTTCTTGTTGATATGTGATAGTGCCTGGGTGAGTCCGACCTATTCTTGAATTCATGGATTGAGTGATAGGCATTACGCTGACCAGTGGAGCCACCCACACTCTCCACCTTGTCCATACTATAAATAAACAGAGAGTTCGGCTTATTAACATCAGGAACCACACGATATTCAGAACGCTGGTGATCAATCACAACAGGTTCTGATTGAGTCCTAAAGAGATTTACCGCGGGAGCACAGTGAAGCCGAAATGTCTGCATATCGATTCGGTAATCACCGGGAAGCTTTTCGTTAAATTGGAACTCAAGCGAAAACTTATTACAAGCTTCAGGCCATACCACTTGCCCGAGACCAAGGAGGTTGATAAATAGGAACTTCTCGCGAAAACAAAAGTATTCATGCAGCAGATGAGTACCGACAAAGGAGCGCCCGGATTTTGGCAATATAGTGGATTCCAGATCCATATGTGCCGGTGTGATACATTTCTGTCCCCCAAGGGATCTGACATCGTCTCCGTGAGCGGAAGGGATCCGCAAGCGGACCTCCTTCAACTCATGCGTAAGGTAATACCAGAGGTCCAGCGTGAGTGTCGGATAGCCATGGAGATAGATAAGTAAATTATTCAGGTCGAGCTGATCGAGTGTGGCAGTCGCACCAATCTCGAAATCCACTCTGATGACAAAGGCTGTTGCAATTTCCTCCCTGATCTCTGCCTGAACGATTTTAAGTGGATTCAGCACCACGCCGGATGTTGTCCTGTATTCACATTTGAGTTTTTCCTCCTTGATTTTACGCTCTGCATTTGCCTCTTCGCCTACCATGCCAGAGAGGACTCGAGTACCCTTCTTACAACGCTCTGGCTTTGCCAATAGATTTATCTTGGTAGAGAATTCGATTATGGTTGCTGAGGGAAACGGGCGAATAAATTGTGGCCACATCTGATTGATTAATGTCTGGCTGATTTCCGGCACATCATCGTCGATCCGACTACGAATATGAGCCGTAAGGTATGCCATACCTTCGAGAAGCCGTTCAATGTACGGGTCACGATCCCTTACTTCAGTAAGATTGAGCATGCTTGCCTGCTCAGGATACGTCTTTGAAAACGCTATCGCTGCCTCGTTCAGCAGGCGCATCTCTGTATCAAAATAGCTTTTCATCGGGACACCTTAGTATGATGTTTTAGACATGCTGTGGAATTTGAATGAGCTTGGCATAACCTTCACTTTTCAAGTGAGTCTCGAAACGGGCCTTTATTCCATTTAGCAGCATGGCGCGTATTTCAAGAATAGCGACCCCTTTAGCCCTATCATAAGGCAGACTAATCACCTGGACCTCCGCAATGCGAGGTTCATATTTTAGTATGCACTCTTGTATTGCTTTCTTAAGATCGTTGATTTTATAGGGCAGATCACCATAGGCAGCTGTCAGATCAGGCAGACCGTAGTCCGGAAGATGTGATAGCGCACCCTGTCTGGCATTAAGCAGAAGCGACAGATGGTCCTGGACACTTTGTATGACAGCTTGTTCATTCTTCAGGACATGGATCGGTGAATTGTCCCGCCATCGCTGTGTAAAGACCTCAAATAGGCCATAGCCTATTGTCCGATTCGTTGTCATATTTTGTACGTAAACACAGCTTTTACTTTTATCAAATAGTGGCGGGGCACTGAACCCCGCCATTGTTATTTATCGACCATCATTCCACGAGTCTGTAAACTCGATGTTACCGTCCACATAGGTCCATGTAATACGTCCGTAACGCATGGAAACCTGTTCCAGATGTGGATATCGCTCCTTATCGATATCCTTGACGTTGTGCATAACCGGATTCACATTGGTGATTTTTACATCCTCTAGACGGTGACGAAAATACTCTCGTTCTGTACCAGTATCGTCGATACGATACCACCGCAGTTCAAGCTCCTTCAGAGTTTGACCATTGCTACACGCCTTGTAGAGATAGGGCGAGGAGCTATCAAATGCTTTGGTTATCTTGAAAGGTTCATGCTTGCGTGTCCCTGTGAGTGCGCCTGTATCTGAATCCGTCGGAATACGGATTGCATGATCGAAGTGCAATACTTCAACACTTCCCTGTCTGCCAGACACGGTAACTGCACCATCGATGGCTGCACCTTGATCATCTTTGATCCACATATACGCAGGAATTGCCATTTACTTCTCCCTAAGGTTAATTTCCTAAAAAAGTGTTTATTGATAAACACCATGATGTAAGAGGCGCCTTTCGCCTCGGTTCTGCAAATTTGCAGTCGATAGCTCGTAAGAGCAATTTTAAAACGACGATTCAAGCAGCCTCAGTTAAGGCAGCCATCATCGAATATGATCAATCTTTGTTCACTGGCATTTTTGCGACCAGAGAGAGTCGCACATCGACACCTTCAATCTGAAAATGCGGCACAACGAAGAGACTGACTCTGTAGTAACCTGGGTTTTCCGGTATCTCTTCAACCTTAATCTCTGCATCACGCAATGGATGCGTTGCAATAAGCGCCTCATCCGGATTAGTCATTTTTGTTACTAACCCTTGTAACCAGTCATTCAGTTCATTCTCGAGTTCCTGGCGAGTTTTGCTGGATCCGATATTTTCCCTTTGAAGTACCTTGAGGTAATGTGAAATCCTCGATACCAGAAAAATATAGGGTAGTCTTGAATTGATTCGACTGTTAGCGGTCGCATCTACAGTCGCATACTCTGCAGGTTTTTGCGTTGAGTTAGCCGAGAAAAAACAGGCGTAGTCACTATTTTTGTAGTAACTGAGCGGAACGAATCCCTGGTCAGCGAATGCCACCTCTTGTGTCTCTGATATAATAACTTCTGTCGGAATCTTGGCTTGTTTTCCCTTGCCCACATCGTAGTGGTGTATAGGTAGATTTTCGACTTTACCACCCGCCTCAGGACCACGAATGTTTACTGTCCAGCCATGACGCTTGAAGCTATCTGCCATATTGGCGGCAAATGCAAAAGTGGCATTTCCCCAGAGATAGTTTTCGTGCCTTTCGCGCTTGACATCCTCTGTATATTGAAATCCCCGTACCGGATTTTCCTCTCCGTAAGGATGGCGCAGCAGGAAACGAGGCATAACAAGCCCAACATAGCGCGAGTCTTCAGACTCGCGGAATGACTTCCAGCGAATGTATTCCGCACGCTCCATGTAACTGGATACATCCTGTATTTTCGGTACTTCCTCTATCGAGTCTTTATCGAAGAACTTTGTACCTACCGAGCCAAGGAATGGACAGTGTGCCGCTGCCGCTACCCTTGCAATTTCCGACAAGAGTCCAATGTCGGGTGCTTCTCTTCCAAACTCGTAGTTCGAAATCATGGAAGTGATAGGCTGGCCACCTGGTGTATCATACTCATGTGTGTAGATGTGACGGTAAAGGCCAGACTGGGTGGTCTCTGGAGAGTCTTCAAAATCATCCTGTAGGTCAATCTTGCTGACATCAAGCAACTCTACCTTTATATTGCTGCGGAAATCACAACGGTCAACCAGAAACTTAAGTCCTCGCCAGGCGCTCTCGACTTCCTGAAATTTCGGATGATGGAGGACCGCATCGAGTTGCGAACCGATAATTTCATCAATTTTTCCGATGTAGTGATCTAGTAGAGTCTTATCGATTTTTTCGTTCACTGACTCTTCAGCTGATGCTAGATCCAAGAACACGCTCAATGCGGCAGTCAAACGCTCATTCAATGAAACTTCCGCCATCTTGTTGACATGACGAAAAGAGTCCAACTGTATTTGTTTTTCTACTGGGCTTACGTGGACCAGATCGCATAATCTTTGATAATTACCGACCGCTTCTTCATGCACCTGCTGTGTATCTTGAGTTGATGTAAGTTCCTGGATAGCCATAAATCTCTCCAAATGTGTTTGTATCTATGCGAGTTACAGTAATTCTTTAATTCAGATGCGAGTTATGCATCCATATTGGGAGATTCACTCCCTGTTACTGAATCATCTACCAGCGCATCGAGTTTCTCTTTGAGATCCAACAAATCCGGACGGTTATTTACTATCTTTTCAAGCTCTCTTCTAAGTGACCCGTTATCCAAAATATTCGAACGCAAATCTTTAAGAAGGTTTCTCATTGCGAGCATTTTATGTAGCTCCGGTATTTGCTCTGCGACAAATTCTGGATCGAGGGACTTTATCGAATCCGCTTCCAGCTGAACTCGAATGTCATTTCCCTCCTCGCTCATCTTGTTTTCTACATGAAAATCGAGTTTTGGAGCAAGATTACTCATAACCGATTCAAAATTTTCTTTGTTAATATTGATTCGCTCACGCTCTGCGACCCTTCCTTTTGTCTTCCCATTACTAAAATCACCCATAACCAATAGTTTCATAGGTAATTCAAGCTTTTTCTTCGCACCACCCGTCTCTACATCCAAAGTAATATTTACACGTGCCTTCGGTATTTCCTTTTGAAAACTCTCAGCCATCGCCAGCTCTCCTTTTCGATTTACAGCGTACAGATGCACGCGGCCATTACTTAATCAGAATAATTGATTGTTACTGCACTATAGACGCCTGAGCGCATACCCTACGTCTACTGCACATATCTTTCCTTTAAGGCTTTCCATCTTTTGTTTGTCAGCCTGTGTCCCACTATTGTTAGTCTCAATGATAACCAAAAGTTTATCCCATAATTCCAACGCTAAGGCTTTGTCCCACTCATGCAACCTGTATCTATCGACCTCTGTTTCCAGTTCCAATGCGAGTGGTAGGGCAATATCATAACGACCCTGACCGATACATATCTCTAGCTTTGCAAGATCAAGACGAAACGAGCTGGATCTGTCTTTGGCTTGTATATGTGAAATGGCGTCTATGGCTACCTTGAGTCCTGTAGCATCAACCTGAGCTATGATGCTCTCAATGCTGTCAAGTGATGCGCCAACATCACTATGCGCAGCGGATACACTTTGCCGTGTCACTAATTCATTACGTTGTAGCCATCGCTGCGTCTGAGTGCTGGCAAAATGCATTCCATCACAGTACTTCAGGGTTAGTATTTCTGGCATCTGCTCGACAAAGTGCCTCAAATACGCTTCAATAACGGCCGCTACATCTGTACGACCAATCTTGTTTGCTAACTTTACAATATGATATTGAAGATCGAAGTAGAATTGACAACCAGACTCCATGAAATAGGACTCATACTCAAGCAACTTTTCGTCTGACCCCACCAATTCTTCTGATGAATTAACTTCGTTAATTATTACTTCACGTGGCGGCGCAATCTGCGTTTTTCCACCTTCACTACCTGGTATGTTAACTTCCGACCACTTTAAGGCACGAGACATCGCTATCAACTGTTTAAGATGACTATTTTTTCGTAAATACGAAAAAATATCACTAATAGACCGCGAAAACGTAATTTCATTTGATATTTCACGACCTAATACTTCTACCGACTGGACAAGCTCATTACCAGCTGATTGTTTTTTGAGCACCGGAACGGGCTCAGATGGAAGATTTTTTTTGATCCACTGATTCAATGACATCCATGTCGTTACTGAATCTCCGTATAGTTCTGACAGTTCATTATTAAGTGAGCTGATCAGGATTTGAATCTGTTTAACCATCGCACGATCGTGTTCACTGATTATTTCAATGTTACCTACAAATGCAGATAGTTTCTTGTTATTTAGCCATGCAATCGTCTGAGACTTTGCACTATCACGCTGCGGATGACAGTCATTTCCGAATCGCTTGATCAGTTGATAATAGAGTTCTGTACCTTCAAGTAGCCCAGTAATACCATCCGTAAATATCTTAGCCAAAAGATAATACCCTGCGACGCGCAGATCCTTAGATTCCGTTTGTAGAATCCGTTTAGACTGCCTGGCTATCTCAGGGTAATCTGTATCCGAAACGCGATCGATTTCCAATTTGACAAACGTAAAGTCATCACCATATCTCGGATCTACTCCTACACGTTTATCTCCAATTGGCAATAACATCTCTTCGACAGAAGAGTCAGATAAAGTTTCATTTTTTAATTGAACCGACTGCTCCATTACGTACCACTCCAGCTTGACCATTCATCGAAAGCTGAAACCATATGATCATCTGGATCCATGCTTGCGATCCTTTTTGCCGCCTCACTGATCTGCCCCTGGCTTTCGCACTCATGTCCCAAATTAATTAATATTCCGTTATCCGCTCTACGCCCCAATAGATGCGAAAAGAATATAGGTGTTACAGGACGAAAAAACAGGTAAAGCGATTGTTTTTCTGAGTCATTTACATCTCCCCAAATATAGTGGGGACGCCATCCTCTACTACCCAACATCGTTTCCGCGATTCTTACCCAGAATGAAACATGAACATGGGTACGCTCATTTGCCGGCAATCGTATTTCTATGCCCCATGAAGTACGAAGCGGTAACTTTCTAACAACAGTAGCCAACAAATCCTTCATCACTTCTATGTAAACCGGTGCTTTCTCACTAGCAGAATCCCCAAGCATTTCTCGCCAAAACACATCTCGACTAATCGTATCGAGGGCATTGATTTCTGATGCGATGAGATATGCTCGACTACTCGGACTTCTTATAACATTTAAAGCATCAATTCGTTTTTTCAACATATTTATTGGTTGCAGACACCAGTCAGTAGAGCAGAGATTCAGTGCACTTTCGAAAAATGCCTGATAGGCACAAGGAAGGGATGATGACAATGATTCGGTAAATTGATTAGGCAGCAGTTTAAAAAGCACAAACGGATACTGGCGTCCGCACTTATCATGACTCCCCATCATGGTGCCAATTACCGATGATGGAGTCTCACCACTACCAGTAAAGACAAAGTGATAGGTGTATTTTTTAAGCGCAGGATGATCTGCAGTTGCCTGCAAGCTCTTGCTATGATGAAAGAACCCCTGTTGAACCCATTCATCCAGCTCTAGTACTGATCGCCCGATAACGTTGTGCCTTATAAACTCATGATAGATGGGCAATTTTCCAAAGCAGCCGACCTGAGACTCCTGCAGCGCCTCATGAACCGGTTTGTTATTCTTCAAAAAGCCAAACATGATCAGTACGCAGCTATCCGTGATGTGCTGCCTTTGCGAAACATCGAGCCAGGCAACTTAAAGGTGCTGATTATTTTAAAATTGAATATATTATCCTGCCTGTCGGCTCTTAATTTGAATGCGACATGTACAGTTCCACCATCGGATGCCGGTAGTTCCCAACTTGTCTTATAGTGTGTACCGCTAACTTTCTCGATATTTGCCAGTGTAAGCAGGTGAAACAACCCCCATGGTCCATCTGCCCTTAACTCACCAACCGCACGGCCATGGTCGGCTATACCCATGACACGCGCACCTATCTGATTCATTTCACCAGGCCAATCAAAGCGCTGCCAAATTTGTGGTCCATTTCTGTAACGTATGAGTTGACCATTTGACTCTATCTGCATCTCTCTCAGGTTCGTACTGGGATCGGGTTGCAGATAAAAAGTCATGTTGGGGGAATTGTCCTGGGTGGTATAGAGCGCATCGGTAATCTTTTGTGCTTCGGTCAATCCTTTCAAAAACTCATGCGAAAAGTTCGCGCCGGTTCCCAACCATTTTCGCGGCTCCCATCCGCGCGCTGTCTTCCTTATGTAGGGCGACAGTCGCTCGTTTGCGAATTTCCAGAGGATACCCTTTTCAGGATGGTAAAACCCTGCCACATCCGCCAAAGTTGCATCTCCACCTGCGGCTGTAAAAGGGAATTTCCCCGATATCATTTTTTTATATGGACGCACCACAGAAGAGACCCAATCCTGTTCAAGTTCAGAAGTAGCCTGGCCAATGATGCCAGACCATGCCATTTTAATGGGCGGACTCAATAACGATCTAAGAATCGGTCTTGTAGGATTTTTAACACTGTTGACAAGAGTCGTCGTAACAACCCAAGCTTTTGATATTCTTGGTTGCGCACTGCTCCCAGAGAGTAGTTTTGACGCAAATCTCTCACTGTCACGTTTTACATCCACCGACGCTGCCAGAGAATCTACTTCGCTGTATACCTGAGATAGTGCCTCTAAATAGTCATTAACCGAGTCACTGAGGGTACTACCTTCTCCTGGAATCGAGAATCTTTGAAGATCATCAAACACTTCTGTCAGCTCTGTAACAGGCGAAGGTTTTGTAACCTGTGGTTTTATTCTTATCTCGCCATTTTCAGGTGCACTCGGTACCTTTTCAGGCAGAGGTCGAAACTCGTATACTTGTGTGTTTCTTGCTATAGCTTGCGTTAGTTGGGCAATGGGTCCTTCAACACTCGATAAATACATCAACGCCATGGATTTGTCGGCAAGATCTCGCGGGAGCTTGTATTTGAATGAATCAAGAAAAGCCAGCCAAACCTTCGCATAGTCGCTGAAATAGAGTGATCTAATCTCCTGCTCCAAGTAGGAAGCCAGTGCCTCTCCTTTCAAGGGGGCCTCTGCGCCATCCACCACCACTGCAGGCTCTTGTCTTGATTCGGTTGCATCACCAACCAACTGATCTTCTTCCACTCTATTATCGGCTTCTGACTCGACTTGCTGGGAATCAGGCGGGTTGGGTGAATTGGCTTCTTTTTCCCCCTTCGGTGCCAATACGTCTTCCATTACCCAATCACCATTGGCAAAGGCGTCAGACATGGATGCAATCTCCTCCCTGGCAAAGCCATACCATGCCTCTGAGGAGTAGATACCGGGTATCGTCTTTTTTGAGCTCAGGTATCCCTTGCCCTCACCTGTCACGAAATTCTTTAGTGACAGCTCTGGCCACTTGGACTTGCCCTTGTTTAGAAGCAGAGCATAAAGGCGAGTCGGATCTGGCGTCGTGTAGAGTTGATCTCTCGCCTTTGCAATAAGCTGCTCATTTGGGAAAAGTTGCATTTCGTGTTGATCTCTTCTCGACTCCAGATAGAGACGTGAGAACAGTTCTATATATTTTGCATCCTCGTCATCGGGTTTTATGTTGGCGAAGACAAGATGCCTCCATATCTTCTTAGTCGCTTCAAGTACGATAGCGTATTCAAAATGCTCCTTTCTTGTCACTTGAAGATAGAGCTTGAGGGTTTCATAGTATTCCGGTCTGAGCTGCTCCTGTACCGACTCCGTGGAGACAGCCCAACGCTGCCCCAATCCATCCAGTCTATGTTCTATCTCACGTGTCGCAGGAACCCAATAGGCATAATACAGAGAAGTATCAATAACGCGCTTCAGGTGCGCCTTCTGCTCGTTGGCTCTGTAGAGGGTAGCCTGCTTGACCCATGTAATATCCTTGTCAATAGCATCCAGGTTCTCTAAATGCTTTTGGAGTTTGACTACCGCCACATAACGCTGTTTGACAGTTGAATTGCTATCGTAAATCACGGCACTGACATCTTCAGCCAGCCTTACCCCATGATTCAACAGGTAGGTGTTAGTGGCGTATGAGCCACTCATCACCAGATATGCGCCACCTACAATGAATAGGGACAGCAGGACGGCAGCAGTGCGAAGCCCCTTGTCCCAGGAAAGTTTTTTTCTGTTCGCTCTAGCACCACCTTGAATCTGGAAGATGACTTCGGTGAAGAGGTTCTTTATGAAGAATGGTCGCTGCTCACCACTTCCGCTCTTGGTTTCCTCTTTTGTTAGTCCAAAGGCTTGCCGCAAATTGCCAATCACTCGCTCGATCGGCGTACCCTCTTGCGTCGCACTGGTAAAATAGACACCAGCAAACTGTGGCGTCTCCTGATAGGGGTTTTCCTTGAATAGGAGATTGATGAACTCATTCAGTTTTTCCGCCGCGGCACCAAACTGACTGGGAAAGTCGAACAGCCCGGCTTTTCGGTTGATATTGCGTTGCATAGAAACCTTTCGCAGACGCATGTCGCAGAGACGTACATAGAGATTGTTCAGATTCTTCTCAAAGGCTTCGGCGACATTATCGATCTCTTCCTGCTTGTCATAGAGGTATGCACCCCATACCTGGTTCCTCTCATGCTCGCTCAAATCCTCGAAAAAGGCATTAAATCCCTGTAGCAGGTCACTTTTAGTGAATATGAGGTAGACAGGAAAAACGAGCCCCAGCTCTCTAATCAACTCACTGATACGATTACGAATGACCTTTACATGCCTGTCGAGCCCCGCACTGTCTGTGGTAAGAAGCTCCGCCAGGTTAACCGCCACAAGCACTCCGTTGATCGGCATGTTTTTCCGATGCTTTTGCAGCATCCCAAGAAATGCCAGCCATTCATCACGATCATCGTCCTCTGTGGTATAGCGACCGGCGGTATCAAGAAAAACCGCCTGGTCAGAAAACCACCAGTCGCAATTGCGGGTTCCGCCATAGCCCTTAATGTGAATATCGTCATCGCTTGCATAGGGAAAATGAAGCCCAGACTGCCGTAATAACGTACTTTTACCAGCCGCCGAAGGGCCAATGATCATATACCAAGGTAGTGCATAGAGTGCTGCATTACCCCGATAATTCGCACCCAGCTCTGACGATTTCAGCGAAGAGATCGCTTCGTTCATCTTCTCCTTTAATAGCTGAATCTCTAGCTTTTTCGATGCCTCTTTGGAACCGCTTTGCCGACTCAGCTCGTCCTGAAGTCTGGCCCCTCGATGTGAAGCAATAGTACGACGTACAAGCCAGACCGTCAGAGCAATAACCACAATTGCGCCAATGGCAGCCAAGCGATAAGAGACACTACTCAAACCGAGCATAGGGCCGGCGAACCATATCAATGATATAACGACAAATAACCCTACCATCGTACTACCGGCCCGTGACAGCGCATATCTTTGTATAAGACTGAAGATGCTGTGCATTATTCGCTCCGGCTCCGTTTCTCTTCATCAGCCGAAATTTCTCGGTTTGCAATCATGGCGATTTGCCGCTCCAAGCTCTGCAACGTTGTTGCCACCTGCCTGGAAAGTATGACGGAGTATCCTGTATAGCTGAAAAAGACCAAACCAATGGTAACCACTCCGATTACCCAATAAGGCACATGACGAGTGACTCTGGCGATTATGCCTGTTTTAGGCACTCCATCAGGAGCCAGCTTGGGATCTACAACACCTCGATAACCATCAATCTGACTTCGCAAATCAACCTGCAGCGCCATTAGCGCTTCAAGACCACGCATCCTGTACATGCCCTCGAATCCGAGTTGCAGGCAGGTATAGTAGAGTTCAAGTAGATCAATGTTTTTTTCGCCACCCTGGCGCAGTTGGTTCAGCTTTTGGAAAAAGTTTTCACCCGCCAGGTGCTCGCCAAAAAACTCGAGCTGGAGCGGGTTACTCATCCACTCCATCCGCCCCGGGTTTTCAGAAGCTAATACTGTCTCATCCACGAAGGCGGCTAGTGCATATTTCGCATCCTGAACCGTTGGGATTCCGACTTGTCTTTCGAAAGACATTCTCTCAAGCACATCAAATGACTTGGTGATCTGCTCTCTGAAATCAGAGAGTGGCCCTTCCATCGCAGTGCGCCGCAACTTCGCAGTGAGTGCAAAAACCGAAGCGCTGCATTCAAGCAAGAGATTTATTGAAGTTGCCTGCTGTCCTTGCCCTTCTGGCACGTGCCCTCTCCCTAATTGAACTAATTATGATTGACTTATTCTTCTACGGTAATCAGCTCGAAACTGGCTTTCGCAAACTCCTGAGTCAGAAATAGCGCCATTGAGCGGTCTTCAACCACCCTATCCCAGAAATCGCCTTTCGGCTCGATACGGAAATACTCATAGCCACTCTTGATTGGCAGCCGGTTTGGTGGCCTCTGGTTGTGAGTCAATGTCACACCTGGCATCGCGGATGCGATAATCATATCGATATCGGAACGTGCACCCAACTTAACCTTGCGGGGAAACTCGTGAAACCAGGAAACATCGTCGTTATCCATACTAACCGCCAGGAAGAAGGTGGCCTTCTCCAGCAGCAAGATATCAATCGAGTCTACTGAATAGAGTATCTCGCTCTCACGGTTAAATTTCATGCCTGCGGTCATTGATGGCATGACTGTATCTATCAACGAACGTAATACCTTGTCGAGGCCGAGAAATACCCTGCTCAGATTGTTATGCTCGTAGACAGGTATTTCACTTTGCGCGAAATTCGCCTTGTAGCATTGGAGAACAGATGCAATATCAATCAGGGTACGATAGAGATTCTCCGGATGGGCATCAGTGTTACTGGCAAAGTGTTTCAACTGAGCCGATGCGGGATTGAGAACCTGCAGTAGAAGAAAGCTGCTCAGCTCGTTCGGACCATAGTCAGCAATCCGCGACCCATACTGGCTAATTCTCTGCCTGAGCACCTTGGCCTTGGCGGAGAAGAGCTCGGAGAGTCTCTGTATGCTTCCACGCAAAACGTCGGAAGCGCCGATTCGACAGACGGTAGGAATGAATTGGCTTGAGAGGCTATAACTCCCCGTACCATCGCTAATCAGATCGGCAACCTTGAGCATTGAAAACTGATCATTCGCGCTGGCACCTTTGATCAGAATCAGGTTGTGACGAGCTAACAGGATCTCCCGCTGTCGACTGCTATCGTAAAGGTCAGGGACCTTTTGATAATCAGCCTCCCAGCGACAAACTTGTCCATTGACGTTGTATCCACTGATGCCGTTGACTGACGACCCCACCGGCAGTCCGATACGGATTGATACATCCCCCCCGTCACCATCGCTCAAGTCGCAGCTCAGGGGAGCTGCAGTTGATGCATCGTATTCAACAAGATTACCGCAAGGAAGGATCGCGATACATTTATTCAGACGGAACACTCCTGCCTTCAGGGAGTCCATGTCCACATCCAAGTCAATAACACCCCATCCCAATGGCGCCGCAGCCCGATTCAGCAGCTGCTGCCTCTTTTCAAAATAACTATCCCAGCTTTGGAAATGCTGCTGGCCCAGCACGATACCTTCAGCCCATACTACCTTTTGCAGCGTCATATCCGTCTCCGCATCCTGCGATCATCAAACATACGAATTCCATTTAACCTATTCATCAAATTCGACAATGTTTCCGTTGAGCTTGACGTGCAGCGACTTACTAAAGCGCCGGCTGACATAGTTGTCAGGTAGCGCTTTAATCGCCCGCCACTGGCCACCCTGTGCCTCTCGAAAAATTGCCATGATGGCCGCGAACTTCGCCCCATCACGACGTTCCAACACCACGCGCTGCTCAGATGCTGGTGTCAACACCAGCTCTTGCCGGCTCAGCAGGGCATTTCCCAGCACAGCCACATCGTCCTTCCACATCGCTTCGAACTCTGCCGACTCAAAGGCCTGGTCGTCCGATAGCAGGTAGACTCTGGCAACCACCGGCAGAGGTTCGTTTTTTTCATTTGGGTTCAGATTGGCTCCCGCCTCGACACCGAACTTGATGGGTGGAGATGAACAACCGGCTATAAGGATCACTGCGACAGGCACAATCAGAGAATTCAACAATCGAGATCTAAACATGGCTAACAATCCAGTCAATATTTTAATACTGTGTTTACTGAGTGATATTCCTCGCGCCCACTCTCCTTGTCGGCCCTCATTTGTTCACGTGCTTTGGCATACCTCGCGACAAATAGTGTCATCATGAGTTGCTGATGAAGATCGGTGTGTTTATCTTGCTTGTGGTTGGCTTTTAGTGAATCTGTTTTCGTGTCAAAGCCGTATTTATTGGCAAGTTTGCCCATTTTCGCCTTTCCGAGATCGGCTGACTCACGGGCAACTTCGTCAAATGCTTCAGCTAATGCAACTTGATGTTGTGCAAGGTCGTTGAAGAGGGTTTTGAGCATGACGGCACCCTCTTCACCGCTGCGAAGCCATTCCGTAATCACTTTACAGGTATCTTTTCCCTTGAAGGATTCAAGGCCGTCGTTGAAAACACGAGCGTATGAGAGACCGAACTCATCAGCAAAACAACGCTGACCTTCCACGAGCGACGCCATCCCCTCGACAAGTGCACGCAGGATGGATTTAAATTCCTCCCGCTTTTTCTGCCGGCGCTGGTAATGGGTAGTGAAAGGATTGACTTCCATGTCTCTATTTTTGTCCTTAGAGGTGTCGTAACGCGCAGTCCGTTGTATGTTGCTTTCGCTTGTTACGTATATTCTGGTCGTATCCGCTCATGAGCAAATACGGGTAACGCAGTGCGCATTGTACGATCCAGGTGGAGAAAGTCGAGTCGGAAAAAACGACAATTCACACTTCTTTTTTCGAAACATGTCACAGTTTTCAAGCTTTCATCCGACCTTCCCATAACGTTAACTATTTCACGTAACAACCCCCACAGAGACACAAATACCCAACGGCATTTCACATAACTTTCGTGACTCTGTTATCGGTTTTATTGATCCTGTCACGTGTAAGCTTGCGGCTTCATCGCTGCATTGCCCACATGCAGCTCAAAGGAATGAAGTGATAAACATAACAAAGGAAGTGCTATGAATATCCCCGCCAACAAGGCGCGCATCGAGTTCGCGCTGGAAGGCACCCCCTACCCCGTCATTGCCGTCACCGGCGAAGAGCGCCTCAACCAAGGTTTCTATTTCCAGATCGATATTCAGGTCGCCCTGCACCA